>JACPNL010000003.1 GCA_016185505.1 Candidatus Yanofskyibacteriota bacterium | reverse complement strand
TGCGGGGCAAGGCCGAAATTATGGAAGGTAAACCCGCCAGAGGCGGGTGCGCCTCTGGCGGAAAAAGTTTCCAGAATATCGTTACGGAGATTCCCTATCAAGTTAGCGTTGCCGAACTCATAAAACACATCGCCGATCTGGTTAAAGATAAAAAACTGGACGGCATTAAAGATGTGCGGGACGAGTCGGACAAAGATGGTTTAAGAATTGCCATAGATCTCAAACAGGACGCTTTTCCGAGGAAAGTCCTCAACCAGCTTTTTAAGTATACCGAACTTCAGAAGTCGTTCCACTTCAATATGCTGGCTCTGGTGGACGGCATTCAGCCCCAGATACTGGGACTAAAAGGGTTGCTTGAGAAATTTATTGATCATCGCAAGGAAGTGGTGACAAGGCGCGCCAAATACGATTTGAACAAAGCTAAAGACCGCGCCCACATTCTGGAAGGTCTGAAAAAAGCACTAGACCACATAGACGAGATAATAAAAATTATCAGGGCATCCGATTCAAAAGAAGACGCTTTCAACAATTTGATAAAGAAGTTCAAATTTTCGGATAAACAAGCTACCGCGATACTGGAGATGAAACTTCAGGCCTTGGCCGGTCTTGAGAGGAAAAAGATCAACGACGAGCTCAAAGAGAAAAAGGAACTCATAGCCCATCTTGAAGATCTACTGGCCAGTCCGAAGAAAATTCTGGGTGTCGTCAAAGATGAACTCAAGGACTTAAGGGAAAAGCATGCTGATGAACGAAGGACAAAGGTAGTTAAGTCGGCTCTCAAAGAAATAGGGGAGGAAGAGTTGGTGCCCGAAGAGGACTCGCTCTTTATGCTTACAAGGGGCGGATATGTAAAAAGAATAGCGCCCGACATTTTGAAAGCTCAAAAAAGAGGCGGCAAGGGGCTAATAGGGATAGCCACAAAAGAAGAAGATGTTGTGTCGCAGTTCTTCGTCGCCAACACGCACGACAGTTTGCTGTTCTTCACGAATTCGGGGAAGGTTTTCCAGACCAAGGCCTATGAGGTACCCGAATCATCCCGCCAGTCCAAGGGCAAAGCCATCGTGAATTTTCTTCAAGTCGCGCCGACCGATGTCATTACCGCCGTGGTTCCCATACCGAAAGGACAAAAAAGAATGTTTCTTTTTATGGCCACGACGAAGGGGGTTATAAAGAAGGTTGATATGGATTCATTTGACGCTGTCAGGAAAAGCGGAATGCTTGCTATCAAACTCAAGGCGGGCGATGAGTTGGGCTGGGTTATTCCGACTTCCGGCGATGATCAGATAATGCTGGTAACATCAAGCGGAAGCGCGATTAGATTCAAAGAAAAAGATGTACGGCCGATGGGCCGTTCTGCGGCTGGCGTTATTGGCGTCAGGTTAGACGAAAAAGATGATAGGGTTGTGGGCGCTGATGTCGTACCTTCAGGAGTTGAAAAAGGTCTTCATGTTTTGGCAGTGATGAAGAACGGGTATGGTAAAAGAACGGACCTCAAATCGTATAAAGTTCAAAAACGAGGCGGTCACGGCGTAATGACGGCGAAGATAACTCCCAAAACAGGAGAACTTGTTTCGGCGCACATAACTTCCGAAGAAAACAAAGAACTCATCGCGGTATCGCGCAAAGGGGTTGTGATAAGGACTTGTTGAATCAGGCGATGGGATAGCATCGGTTGTGGTAGTCTAAGTCGCCCCATACCTGTTTTCGATTGTCCTGTGCCGTGGTCACGAGACCGTCAGGTAATTTTTAACATTGAGATTCTTTAACAAATACTACGTAGACCCGGCTTCGCACGGGTCCCTCTCCGCGATCAGCAATTTGTCATTGTTCAGACAAAAATTGTAGCATCCGTTCCTCTTCTGTGAACATCTAACCTACTGACAAAATTATCAATTGATAGTTTTGTCAGTAGGTTGTTCACTCCAGCCAGCTGAGCTGGCTCCAGATTTTCCGGCTAAATTTTTATTATTCCGTATTATCTCTCAAATATCTTAGTATTTGTGCCAAAGGATTTCAGTTGCTAAAAATTAATTGACGGTTGAGCGGCGCTTTGTTTATAACTAAGTTCCTTATCATGGTAAAATAAAAGGATATGCCAGGTAGTAGATTTTCCAGCTGCGACCTGGCAGCGATCAGGTCGCGTATTAATTAACTGGAAAATTCACTACCTGGTATGGAAATGACCGCTACTCCAATAGTCGGCTCCGGTAATTCCCTTCATACGGGCGGGTTTTTGAACCCCGATTTTATCATAAACGAGTTTAGGCTCATGCCCGGAATGAGCATAGCTGATTTTGGTTCGGGAGCGGGCTATTTTACAATTTTAATGGCGGAGAGGGTTGGTAAAGAGGGGCGCGTTTACGCCCTGGATATTATGGAAAGCGCTCTTGATAGCGTAAGAGAAAAAGCCAGAGCGTCCGGACTCGAGAACGTAGAAGCGATAAGAACTAATCTCGAAGTTGTCGGCAGTTCCGGTCTATCTGACCAGTCGCAGGACGTTGTTTTGCTCGCGAATATTTTATTTCAGTCGGGTAAAAAGATTGAGATAATAAGGGAAGCCAAAAGAGTGTTAAAGGATAGTGGTTTGTTTATAATAATTGACTGGAAAAAGGGCCTGCCTGCGCAGGCAGGCGCGGGAAGTTTCGGTCCGCCCGATAGCTTGAGAACGGACGAGATGGCTATGCGCTCCCTTGCCGTCGGTGAGGGATTTGTATTTGATAGGTTGTTTAATGCCGGACAGTTCCATTTTGGAATGATTTTTCGCAAAGCGAACATGTAATGCAAATCTACGAATGGCATGCGAATGCCGCAAATAAATTCGCATGTGCGCATTTGTAGTGCGCTATTCGCATACTGGCTATTGATAACAAAAAACTAATGGTGATTCTCGTGGGGGGCATAGCCGTGCTTGTTTTTCTTACAGTCATTTTAATTCTGCGCAATGTCGGCGGGGGCGGTACTGGTCCAAGAGTTGCCATAGAATTCTGGGGCGTATTTGACGACAGGACTGATTTTGACAAGGTCATCAGGAACTTTCAAACCCAAAATCCCGGTATCACGGTTGTATACAGACAATTCTCATTCGAGGATTACGAGAGGGAAATAGTAAATGCTCTCGCGGCCGGCACGGGGCCTGATATTTGGATGATTCATCATACTTGGCTGCCAAAACATATCGACAAACTCGCTCCTCTTCCGGCCAATATCAAAGGCCTTGACCAACCCCTGATGACATTCAAGAATTTTCAGGATCAATTCGTTGAGGTTGCCGTGAATGACCTTACTGTCGGCGGTCAGATATACGCCGTGCCTTTATATGTCGATACTCTTGCTCTCTACTACAACAGAGACCTTTTCAACAACGCCGGTATCACCACGCCCCCAAAAAACTGGGACGAATTCAATAGTATGGTTGAGCAGCTTACAAAATTTGATGTTTCCGGAAATATCGCGCAAGCAGGGGCGGCAATAGGTACATCCGATAATATTAATAGATCAACGGACGTACTTATGGCGCTTATGCTGCAGAGCGGTGTAAAGATGACTGATGTTGACAATCTTTCGGCTATGTTCTCAAGATCGGTTAATAACACTCCGGTTGGCGAGGTGGCTTTAAGATATTATACCGACTTTGCCAACCCTAATGTCAGAACTTATACCTGGAACAACGCCCAGCATTACTCGGTAGACGCATTTACCGAAGGCCGTGTGGCAATGACGTTCAACTATTCGCACCAAGCGGAGATCTTGAACCAAAAAGCCGCTCGTTTGAATTACGCCATCGCGCCGATGCCCCAGATAAGCGAGAACGACATCAAAAATTATGCCAACTACTGGGCCGTGGCCGTTTCAAAGAACTCCCTGGTCTCTAACGAGGCCTGGAGATTTGCGGCATACCTTGCTTCTAGGGATGGGGCGTCAGGATATCTTGCCGAGACGATGCGGCCTTCAGCAAGGCGTGACATTATAGACATTCAGAAGAACGACCTGCGGTTGGGTGTTTTTGCCAACCAAGCGCTTACTGCCAAGTCGTGGTATCAAGTAGATAACGCTGCTATAGAATCCATATTCGCTGAGATGATAGATAACGTTAACTTCGGCCGGCTGTCGGTCAGGGAAGCGCTCCGGAACGCGGAAGCGGAGGTTAATGTGTTAATGCAACGTGCCCGAAGGGCTCGATAAATCAAAATGTAAAAATCAAAGTGCAAAATGACAGTTTAAAATGTAAAAATTATCTGACCTAGTTCTCTAAACTCATTTTAAATTTTGCATTGTCATTTTTCATTTTGATATTTAAATTTTACATTAATGTCTAAAAAAAGATTACTATTGATATCAGTAGTTGCCCTGTTATTACTTCCAACCTTTGTTTATGCAATTGATGTTCCCGGTCTGCCTATTGTTCAATGCGGTACTTCCACGACTGAACCCTGCGGCCGTTGCGATCTCTTCAAACTTTTAAAAAATCTGATCGACTTTACTACCTATGTTTTAATGCCCGCAGTGGCGATCTTGCTTTTCGTCTGGGCTGGTTTTCTGATATTGCTCGGCGGAGCGAGTACCGCTCTTGTCGCCAAAGGCCGGCAGATATTTAGCACTACCTTTTTTGGTATTTTAATCATGCTTTCGGCGTGGATGATAACTAATACTTTGATTAAAAGTATCGGTTCCAACTACGATAGAGCCGATAACTGGTGGGAGTTTACTTGCGTTGAACCGGCGCCCGTCAGCCCGCCGACGTTAGCGACTTTTTCAATTACTACCGATAATCTTCCAAATGGCGCATTGAATCAACCCTACAATCAAACCATTCAAGTATCCGGCGGCCAGACGCCTTACGCTTGGACACAACTTGGTTCTTTGCCAGCTGGCTTAAGTTTCAACACTGCAACCGGTGTCATTTCCGGCACCCCCACCACGGCCGGCACATCAACTTTCACTGTTAGAGTTACCGACAACTCCACACCCCCGCAATCGGCGGAGAAGCAGTTTAGTATTGTGGTGGGGGGAAGTTTGCCGGCTAGCTGCGTTGACATTGATTCAAATGACCAGATAAATGAAATAGATTGTGGCGCTCCCGAAAATGAAAATTGTTCTCTTTGCTCTGCTCCTGTTGATCTTGTCATTGCTACCTCGTCCCTGCCCGATGGCACAGTCGGCCAACCTTACAATCAAACTATTCGGGTTTCCGGAGGAACGCAATTTCCCGGCCAGACACCTTATGCTTGGACACGACTCGGTTCTTTGCCGGCTGGCTTAAGTTTCAATACTGCAGCCGGTGTTATTTCCGGCACTCCCACCGCCGCCGGCACATCAACTTTCACGGTTAGAGTTACCGACAACTCCACGCCCCCGCAATCGGCGGAGAAGCAGTTTAGTATTGTGGTGGGGGGAACTGGCGCAAGCACTCTCTCTATCACCACCGCCTCTTTACCAGGCGGAACAGTAGGTCAAAATTATGATCAAAGAATTACCGCAACCGGCGGTACGCCAAGCGGCACTGGAACATACTCGTGGTCAATCAGCAGCGGAACTCTGCCCGCCGGACTAAACATTAATTTTGCCAATGGCAGGATTTCCGGCACCCCCACCACAGCCGGCACATCAACTTTCACTGTCAGAGTAACTGACAACTCCACGCCCCCGCAATCGGCGGAGAAGCAGTTTAGTATTGTGGTGGGAGGCGACACAACAACATTGGCTTGTATGTATAACGGAGTTGATTACGCTACTCTAAATCTTTGCTCTGGCCAAACAAGGACGGGGGGTTGTGGCACTCCTTCTGCCTGCTCTCAATATCTACCTTCAATTCAAAGTTATGCCGGCGGAGCGGCAACGGTAACTATACTTAAGACATTTATGGTAATTGAGTCTGACTGTGATCCGAGAGCGGCAACAGCTTCCTCTTTTGGTTTAATGCAAGTCAGTCCTGAAACGGCAAGACCCCATGCCGCCAGATGCGGAGTTGCTCAAGAAAATTTAAACAGAGCTTGGTTAACCGATCCGGCCAATACAGATAAGAATATTTGTCTCGGAGCGGAAATAATCAGGTCCATAGCGGCCGGCACTTGTGGTTCAGAACCGAGAAATATCTATGCGGGCTATAACGCCGGTCCCGGTAATTGCACCCCCAGCAGGGACTGCGCCGGAGAACAAAGTTGCGGCGGCGGAGTTAAGAAAAAATGGGAGTGTCCATATGATAATCCCCAACAGACAGTTTGCAATGAACGAATGTATCAAACCAAACAGGGGGCGACATATATTAATTATTGTTTAAATAATCTGGGATTTTAATGTAAAATGAAAATATGATAAAAATAATAATAACAACTTTGGTTTTTGTTGTTACCGTAATGGGCGCTAATGCCGATGTTGTTGATGATCCGTGGGCGCCTTCTTACTTATCTTATCTTTTTCATCTCTACTACGACAACGGCCAGCTTTTTGCCGACAGGGATTTTGAATTCAAGTATGACATAATCGCGGAAGAATTTATACCAGAAACGCTCACAACCCAGTTCCCTTTTAGGGGCGAAATAGTTGATTTAAAAAACAGAGTCGCGGCCGAATTTACATTTGATCCTCGTCGTGGCAATCCTGACTTTTTGAAAGGTAAAATTTCAGTTAAAGCGCCGTATGCTCCCGACGGCCAAAAAGCGGTTTTCTACGATTCACAGGGGAGGACGCTACTGACGATTTTTGTAAGCGAGAGCTCATTCTGTAATGATGATGGTGTGTGCAACAGTGATCGAGGAGAGGACTATCTGACTTGTTCTAACGATTGTAAGGAGACACCAACGACCAACGACCAACGACCAACGACTGGCGGCGGTGGACAAGGCGGGATGTTAGTGGCCGCGATTTATGTTTTAATTATTGCAGGCGCGGCTTTAGGCGGTTGGTTTGGGTGGAAGTGGTGGAAAGGCAGACGAGAATTGCCGACGATACCTCCAACGCCCCCAATGTCTTAACTACCACAAAATTCAAATGTTCAATAAGTTACTAAAAACATCAGTTCTAATTTTTATCAGTTTGTTTTTAGTTTTACCAAATTCTGTTTTTGCCGGAAGGGCCGAAGGGGGGCAAGTAGACCAATTTGATATTCAGCCCCGGACAGCCGGAGCCAGCGAAACAATCCGGGTAACCTTAGGGATTACTTTATTTGGTGAAGAGGTACGTGACTATTGCGGGATAACAACAAGCACCCTCTACTGGGAAGTTTACGAAGAAACACCTGCGGGTAAAAATTATTTACCCTCTTCAATCGGTAATGCTTCTTTTGGGCAGTTTATAAACGGGGTAAGTAAGGATTTTTCATTTTCAAGCACTCTTTCTCCTGTACCGGCAGGAGCGACATCAAGGCAATTTTATGCGACTATTTATTGCCAAAGATATCTGGGTATTGATAGGAAAGATATTAGCACGTCAAGTCCGGTTGTTTTGGCGGCTGGCGGCGGTAGCGGTACGGGCACTTGCAATAATAATGGTACATGCGATGCCGGTGAAACCAGCGCCACTTGCCGCGACTGCCCAATTGTTCCCGGTGCGACGCAGTCATTTCAATTTTCGCTTGATAACCCTCTTGAAGCTGATAACTTCCTGGAACTTATTGATGTTCTTGCTACTTGGCTGTTCAATCTATCAATTCCGATTGTTGTGGTGATGATCGTCTATGCTGGAGTGATGTTCCTGACTTCTCGTGGCGAGCCGGCCAAAGTCACTAAAGCCAGACAGATACTCCTGTACGCCGTCGTCGGATTTGCTATAATACTGATAGGAAAAGGGTTCATTACGTTAATTGAAAGCATACTCAATTTAGGGGCAAACCCCTAAATTGATAATTATTCTAATTTCTAATTAACCTAATTATTCTAAAAAATGACCAACGTCTAATGCTCAAATGACGAAAACGGATTTTAGGCATTAGTAATTGGGTTATTAGGATTTATTTAGGTCAATTAGAATAATTAGAGCAATTAGGTTAATTTTTATAGCACCGTGAAGTATCTAAATGAAATTAAGAATACCATTCTTTCCATTGATCCCGCTGCCGACAATCAGTATTTTTTCTTTGGTTCTTTTGTCAAGGATAAAAATTTTCACGATATTGACTTGGGCGTGGTGGGGAATACCAAATCCCGCAAAAATCTATCCGAATTAAGAGACGAGTTCTACGATTCCGCGATTCCTTATAAAGTTGACGTTGTTGACATTGACGAAGCTGATTCTGAATTTAGAAACTATATTTTGAATAAAGAGAAAATCGTATGGCTGAAGTTAAAGTAAGAACATTAGAAAATTTTAAAAAAGCGGTAACGGCTTTGGATAAGGCCATAGCTTTAAGGCCACTTCCAGAATTGGCTAATCGCGACGCAGTTCTGCTTCGATTTGAACTGGCCGCGGAGTTAATGCCCAAGGTGCTAAAAAGGGTCTTGGCCGAGCGAGGAGCGGTTCCGGCTTTACCGAAAGACATTGTACGGACGGCGCTTTCTGGCGAAATGATAAATGAGCGTCTCGCATCCGTGTTGCTAGAGATCATAGATGATAGGAACAGAATGGTTCATGATTATAATGAGGATTATTCTGAAAAATTATTTGCTCGCATTGAAAAAAACTATGCCCCCGCTTTCCAAGAACTTCTAAATAATTTAACCGATTAGACGGATTACAAATGAAAGCACAAAATACAGGAACCAAAGCACAAATAAAGACCAAAAGCACAAATCACAAAGGCCGAAACGTTTGTGTTTTTAGTCGTCTGTGTTCTGTGTTTTATTTGTGTTCTGTGTCTCTGGGCTTTGTGTTTTTATTCTTCGGAAAATCGGCGCTTGCCGGCATCCCCATAGACGACGCTCCGGGGATCAATTTGACCATTCAGGATGTTTTGAGAATTATAACCGGTCTTGCCTGTTGGTTCTCAAGCGTCGCGCTTGTTTTAATTGTAGTCGCTGTTGTCTACTTTGGGGTTAAGTTTCTAATGGCCCAAGGCGATCCGACCAAATTAGGAGACGCGAAAAAATCGTTTCTCTGGGGGTTGGTGGGGATATTGGTTATTCTGGGCACCTATACTATAATTGCCACAGTGGCGTATAGTTTAGACGTAACCGAATATGGCCGGTTCATACCGCTAAACTGCCCAACGTTTTAATCAATGAAAATTTTAATTTCTAAATTTCTAAATTTCTTAATTTCCGCGTTAATTTTACTTTCAGCAAAATTAACGCTTGCTCAAGACCTGCCTTCCGGCACCCCAATAACTCTTGATGTTTTGGACTACGTAATCTTCAGAGTAAGCACGTTCTTTATTTCTATTAGCGTCGTTTTGGCGATGATATTTATAATCTGGGCGGGGATAACATATATGTATGCCGGAGATGATTCGACCAAAGTAACTTCTGCCCAGAACCGGCTTAAGAGCGGCATAATCGGCGCGGCGATAATTTTGGGTGTTGGGGTAATAATTCAGACTATTGCCTCGGTTGTTACGCTTGATTTCTTCTGCACGGTAAGAATTCCGATTGTGGGCACGTGTATTTATTAATATTTGAGAGTGGGGTATAATAAAGGTAATGTCCAAGAGCGTAGCGATTGGTTACAGTACCTTTACCCGCCTCTGGCCAGCTCAGCTGGCTCTGGCGGGTAGGGGGATAAATATATTTAGGCAGTCCGCCAGAGGCGGACGCTGATAATTGTATCTGTTCGCTTCGCCAAGTTTGACTTGGCTTTGCTCGCAGACAATTATCGCGAAAGGAGGTGGAGGAATGAAAAAAATCAGCAAAACAACGTTAGTCGCGCTGGCGGTGGTAGCAGTTTTGATGCCTGTTTTGGTGTTGGCGCAAGCGTTGCCAACCCCAACGCCTCCAACCAGCGGCCAAGCAATTGACTTGAATGAAATAGAAGAATTAGTAAAGAGGATTGCCCAGTTCTTGATAATTATTTCAGTCATTGTTGCAGTCATATTCATTATTTGGGGAGGAGTTATGTATATGGCAGCCAGAGGTGATGAAGATCAGGCTAAAAACGCAAAGACAACCATATGGAATGGAATTATCGGAGCGGCAGTAGTGCTTGGCGTAGGCGTGATACTGCAGACATTGGCCGGACTTATTACAAGGTCATTCTTTGACTAGCGCTCGAAAAGCGCAACCTTGACCTTTAGCCTCGGGTATCCGAATGCGCCCACCCAGCTCAGCTGGGTGGACCCAGCTGAGCTGGGCCCACCCGAATTTTTATTAAGCTAGACAACAGAAGTTTGGTCTCCTAACTAAAATTCACCCTATGGGTGAATTTTAGTTAGGAACGATTCGATCTCAATAGTTAAGGGGTCGTTTGGTTTGCCGACGTCTTTATTCATATCGCTGTGGGATTTGTTAGCAACGCCTTTGATATTCGCGGAGTACCCATTGGCTATGAGTTTTTCATAGAATGTTTGTGATTGGCCGGGAGAACCCTCTTCTCCCCGTTCGGCGGCAAAAAGAATTAGAAAAGAGGGGATACTTTTTCCTGACTCAATATGGGCGATAGGCGACCCATCCTGAAGAGAGGCAACGTCTGTTTTGGTAAATGCCGGTTCAATAAGATTGCGAATTGCCGGACCTCTGGTGTAAGCGGAAACCAGATCAAATAGGCTAGTGTCAAGAGCGATCACTCCTTTGATAATGCTCGGATCAATGTCTTCGCTTTGTAAATATCGGTGGTCAGTTGAAACCAAAGAGGCCAGGTGGGCGCCCGCTGAATGGCCCATGAGGTATAATTGATTGCCTCTACCGCCGTACTGGGAAATGTTGGAGTAAATCCAAGAAATAGCCGCGGCTACGTCCTCAACGTTGTCGGGATGGTTCACGCGATTGTCTTTCGTTAGCCGATAATTGATGCTTATGAAAACAAAACCTTTATCTATAAAATATTCGGCCTTTGGCCTGACAACTCCCGAGTTACTTTTGTCGCCCTTGTACCACCCTCCGCCATGGAGCATGATTATCGCCGGTTTATCAGCAAAGTCGGGAGAGGTGTAAATATCAAGCGACGTAAGGTTGGCATCAAATCCTTCACGTTGTTTATAGAGAATATTTTCGTAGATGCTATATGTATCCGGGGCAAAGACGGAATTTTTATCAGATCGGCCAAACCAAATCACCCCGCCAATTATCAGAACCAAGAATATAAGGATTATTTTGCTCATAATGGGTTATTTCATTTTTCCGATTTATCACTGCGAGTTTGTTCTTCAAGAATATCTTGCCACTTTTTGCGCTAAATATCCAGCGTCCATATGAATAATTTACTCCAAAAACGGGCGGGCAATCAGTTGAGCCATTTTTGTTTGTCTCATTTTTCCTCGTACGAGAAAAATCGAGACAACTTAGAAGCTGGAAAGAATAAGTTAAAAATGCTAAAATTTGTTTTCAAAATGCCTCCGTGGCGGAAATGGAATACGCGCGGCGCTTAGGACGCCGTTCCCGAAAGGGATTAGGGGTTCAAATCCTCTCGGAGGCACAAATAAATTATTTATTTGTGACCAAATTCTCTCGAGCAAGATTATTCCAGAGGATTTCTCTCGCGCGGAGCCGGCGCGCCATATTTTGAGTCAAACCTTTTTTCTTCTGTCGTACCGTCAGCATGAGTGATTTTTCTTACGAAATAAGCCTTCATTGAGCCATTCGCCTTTTGATCGTATTGGAACGGTCCGTCAAGGGCAACCTTTCTGTCGTCATCGGGACCGTAAATATCAAATATCAGTTTGGTGCCTTCAATTCTGGATTGGATGAGGATATGGTTAGACGTGTCATTTTTGAACTTCAGATCAACCACTCCCGGATATATTGTGGCGTCATAGCCCTGCGGATCATAGTACCTAACGGGAAAGGAATGCGGCCTTCTTTCCAAGATCGGCAATCCGGCCATTATTGCCGATCTAAATAAAGTTGTTGAGACCTGGCATAGTCCTCCCCCGTATTCGTATATCAGTTTACCGCCTTTTATAACAAGCTCCGGCTGGTAACCTCCTCTTTCGTCTACTTCTCCCAGCATTGAGTTGAAAGAGAATTCTTCGTCAAGCTTTACTATCGTGCCGGTATATCTGGCGGAACCGACCTTTATATTGTGGATTCTGGAAGATGGGGAGCCGCCAAAGTCCGACTCGCCCCGGCCGATCAGAGTGGTGATCCCCAATTCATTAACTCTGTCCAGAGTTATGGCCGGCTCGATAAGCTCGACCGGCAAGTTTACTTCCTGAACACCGTTGACCACTGCGTCTACGATAAGTTTCTTAGAGACCTCCATGTCCAGGTTCAGTCCGTATTCGGACGGGACGAACTCCTCGGCTTTCCCATTAACCAATGTGAACTTGGCGTTTACGGGTTGGATGTTTATCAATGGCGCTATTGACGCAAGATACTCCTGGACTTCTTCAGGCGATATTCGGACGTCTTCTTTCCCCGTATAATTCCTGACGTAGGGCTCAAGCCAGCTCTTTAATATTTCCGGAGATACGGTCTTCTTATATTCCTGAACGCGTATCGTCAGACCATCGTTCGACGGGCTCTTTATCTCTTCGGATAGGCTTCTTACCGCAACCTTGTCTGATTCCGTGTTAATCTCTGATATATAGAAAACGTAACCGAAGTGAAAGCCGCCTAGAATAATAATGCCGGCTACCGACAACCGACCCACAAAATTTAAAAAACTTTTAGAGAAATTCATATTTACTACAAATTACAAATTTACCAAATATACAAATCTTACGAATTCAGATTTGTAGATTCGTACATTTGTTTATATTTGTAATTAGTAGTGCTATACAGAGATCTTGATCTTTTTCGTTCTTGTCTTGGCCAGCTTAGGCAGCCGTATGGTCAGAAGTCCGTTCTTCATTGACGCCTTCGCGCTGTCGGAGTCAACGTCCTCGGGCAGAATTATTGATCTTGAGAAGGGCCCCCAGAACAACTCCTGGTAGTAGTAGTCAGACGGTTTTATTTTTTCCGGTGTTGCTCTTTTGCCTTTTATGGTGACCATGTCATTGGTAACGGCTATGTCTATGTCGTTCTGGTCAACACCAGCTATGGTTGACTGGACGACGATGTCGTCTTCGGTTTGGTATACGTCAACTGTCAGCTGGCCGTCGTAATCGTTCTTGTCCTGTTTTTTGGATGTTGCCAGTACAGGGGCTATTTCGTTGTTGTTATCGTCAAAAAAGTCCATAAGATTATAAAATTATTCTAATTATACTAATTAACCTAATTATTCTCCCTAGGCCTTTCAGGCCGGGATCCCGGCGGCAAAGCCGCCTAGGGATAAATAATGACTAATACCTAATCTCTAAATGACCAAACCGGTTTAGTCATTGGGATTTATTTAGGTCAATTAGAATAATTAGAGCAATTAGGTTAATTGATGCATGTCTCGTTCTTTAATCTTATCAAATAATATTGAAACCAAAAAGGCCAGAATTATTAACAGGAAAGTTGTATAAACCAGGCCGATAACCGGGTTGGTCGATTCCTGGGCGAAAGAGATGAGCATATTGAATGCCGCGTGGAAAAGCGTCGCGATGGCGAGCCCGAACATGAGTAATTTCTTTTTGTGTTCTCGGAAGAACCATGACATCGCGAGGAAATAGCCCATAAGACCGGAAGCCAAAGCGTGTAATAGTGTTGCGCCTACAAATCGGAGGGCTAGGGTGTTTAAGGCCGTGCCAATTCCGCCGGATATTAGGCCGAACATAACCAGCACGTTCTCTATGGCGGCAAATCCGAGAGCGGCGGTTATCATATATATCATTGCGTCTACGGGTTCGTCGAATGCCGGACTCCTGACAACCACCAGATAAATGGCAAAAAATTTCAGGAACTCTTCCACGAACGAAGACCACAGGAAAAAAGCCGGCGCGCCCTGTTGAAGGAAGTCGGGTACTTTGTCAAAAAAATATCTGGCCCCCTCTGAGAATCCCAACTGGAGCAAAACAGCAAGAGGGGAGATGATTATCCCCATCAAGAATGCTTTAACCAGAAGCGACTTTGGTTCCGGATGGCAATCCTTCTTTAAGTAAAAGGAGAGCCACACCAAACTGGGAGCAAGGCCGAGAACCACTAACGTCGCTGCATAGAAAGGAGACATAACTTCATTATACAGTATAAAATCTCTAATCTCTAATCTCTAAATTCTAAACAAACTCAAAATCCAAATCTCAAAACAGTTTAAAAATTTTGAATTTTGGTATTTGATATTGTTTAGAGATTAGGATTTAGGGTTTAGAGATTACTAATCTGGCCATTTTTCAACAATAAGTAACCTCTTATTTTTGATGGCCAGATTAGAATATATTTCTTCAGTCACGAAAGGCATAAAGGGATGAAGGAGTTTAAGAGAGGTAATAAGTACTTCCAGGAGCATTCTTTGGGCTGATGCTTTTATAATTACATCTTCGCTTGCAAGTTTCGTTTTGCTTTCTTCGATAATTTTGTCCGCGAATGTGTGCCAAACGTAGTGATAAATTTTTTCTGCTGCCAGATAAAATCTAAACTGGTCCATGTCTTCAGTTGCGTCTTTAACTAAAGCTCCAAGTTCAGAAACGATTTTTTCATCTTCGGCTGTAAGTTCAGCTTTTATTTCCGGTTTGAGAGTTGAAATTCCCGATATGTTCATCAGAACATATCGGGCAATGTTCCAGAGCTTGTTCGCGAAATGCTTTTGTCCCTTGATCTTATCTTCGGCCAAAGCGAGAGAAGTGCCCGGCGTATTTCCGATCACTAAACCCATACGCAAGGCGTCCGTGCCGTATTTTTCGAGCAGGTTCAAGGGATTAATCACATTTCCTTTGCTCTTGCTCATTTTTCTTCCTTTGGCATCTAAAACCAACCCGTGCAGGTACACGGTTTTGAACGGAACTTCTCCGGTCACATACAAACTTAACATTATCATTCTGGCTACCCAGAAAAAGATGATGTCGCCGCCGGTTTCCATGACGTCGGTTGGAAAAAACGTTTTATAGTCGTTTGAATCAGGATAACCCAGAGAGGCAAAAGGCCATTGTCCGGACGAGAACCAGGTGTCGAAAGTGTCGGGGTCTCGGATGAATTTTGCTTCGCAAAATTCACACCTCGGTTCTTCTAAAGCAATGACTGTTTTCAGACATTTTTTTATTTCTTTTTCTTTTCCAGGGCGAGGAACACATTTGGGCTCATGATGCCAGGCGGGTATGGGGATACCCCAGACGATTTGACGGGAGATCGGCCAGTCAAGGATATTTTTAAGCCAATGAAGGGATATTTTTTTGTAATGCTCGGGAATAAATTTAATTTCCCCGTTTTCGATTGCTTTGATAGCCGGTTCGGCAAGTTGCTTCATTTTTAAGAACCACTGTTCTCTAACTTGGGGCTCGATTATTGACTCGCATTTGTAGCACTTCTTGACCACGTGCTTATAATCTTCATCTATCTTGACGAGAAGGCCTTTGGACTTTAATTTTTCAACAATAAGCGGCCGCGCTTTGGAAATCGGCATGCCGGCGAACTCGCCGGCAATAGGAAGAAGCTTGCCCCGGAAGTCAATGATCTGCTCTCTCTCAAGTTTGTGGCGTTCGGCGATATCAAAGTCAACGGCGTCATGCCAAGGAGTTATAGTCATTACTCCAGTTCCGAATGTCATATCAACTGCTTCATCTTTGACGATTGTCGCGGTAATAGGTCCGTTTATCCACTCGAGCTCTATTTTCTGGCCGTCTTTGTAGCCCCTATATCTTTTGTCGCCCGGATGCATAACCACATACTTGTCTCCGAACTTTGTCTCTGGGCGAGCGGTGGCAATGACAAACGGGCCATATTGGAGATAATAAAAATTGTCTTTTTGCTCAACGTCCGTTGTTTCCAGATCTGAAAGAGTTGTCTGGTGTTTAGGGCACCAGTTAACTATCTTTTCGCCTCGATAGACAAAATTATCATCTGCCATTTTTTTAAATGTTTGATAAACGGTTTGAACGATGTCCGGATCTAGGGTGAATTTTTCTCTTGTCCAATCGCAGGAAGCGCCCATCTTTTTTATCTGTCCCTCTATGTCTTTTTTATTAGCCAGAGTAAAGTTAAGAATCTCGTCGTAGAGTTGACCGGGTTCCATTTGGAACCTTGAGCGGCCTTCTTTTTCAAGCTGTTTCTCATAAACTACTTGTGTCTCAAATCCGGCGTGGTCCAGTCCGGGAAGCCACAGAGTTTGGTGGCCCCGCATTCTTTTGTAGCGGATCATTATGTCTTCTATCGTAAGGACTAAGGCGTGACCGGCATGCAAGGAGCCGTTTTCGTTGATCGGGGGCATTAGGATAGTAAACGGCTTTGGTTCCGGGATTTTACCTTCCTTCGCTAAGGTTACGGAGGGCAACCCTTCTGGACTGAAAAAACCACTCTCTTCCCAGAGTTTGTAAATCTTATTTTCGGCTTCTTCCGGGTTGTATGTTTTCGGCAATTCTATTGACATCGGAATTAAAATAGTCTATCAATATAATCACAATTGTAGCTTAAAAAATGGGTTAAGACAAATGGATTCCGGGACAACGACCGTTAATGATTTTGAGTATACCGTTCACGATTTTAACGGTATTGTCGGGGTTGATAAAGAAGGGAATAAACATCCTATTAGCGAGGAAGAATGGCAAAAAGCACATCCTGAACATAAAAATATAGAGTGTAAGGAGTGTGCCTTTGTTCAAGATGGTGAAAGCTTGTTTACATTTTTTGTCTCTAGAGATCTGAAAGAAAAAGCAACAGAAAAGCCAGTTTTTGTGGGTAAGTTCACGATGCCGAATTGGATCGGCCACTCCGGATTCTATATCTTTAGATGCAAAGAGTGTGGTGAGGTTTCTGTTGATTACCCTCATGGCTATACGGACCATGGTCTAATGTATTTGGCATGCTGTTACTGTAGAGAAAAACTTCCTCTCGAAGCAGTCAGGGATAGGAGTATTTACGAGAGAGAAGAGACACACGTTCCAAAACTAAAAAGAGAGGAAAGAATACAAGAACTGAATGAGGTGATAGCGGATGTAGAGAGTAGGGGAGTTAGAGTAGTTACTGTTTTTTCAGAAGATAGCAAGCGTTCTAAAGTCGGGTTTTCTCAATTTTTACGTGATTATTTTAGTTTTTAAAATCCCAAGTTAGCATCCATTTCAACCGACCCCCAGTCGGTTTTTACTTTTTCGTTCTTATTTTTTATTTTGAAATATCCGGCTATTGCTATCATCGCGGCGTTATCGCCTGTGTACTCCATTTCTGGCTGTGAATATTTGACCTTGAGTTTTTCTGCTTCTGCCGCCAGACGCTTTCTTAGTTCTTTGTTGGCCGACACACCTCCGGAAAGAAGTAATGACTTGACCTTATATCCTTGAGTGGCTTTGGTCGTTTTATAAACTAGCACATCAAGCGCGGCGTTTTGAAATTCGTAACATATTTCGTTTATAATTTTGTCGGTTAATTTTACCCCAGCGTTTTTCAGGTCTCTAACTTTGTACAAAACTGCGGTTTTAAGCCCCGCGTAACTAAAGTTGTAATTTTTTTGATTTATCATCGGCCTCGGAAATGATATTTCGATATTTCGACATTTCGACATTTCGACATTCCATTGCTCTGCTCGCAGAGCAATGGCTGGTCCTCCCGGATAACCCAAACCTAGCAGTCGAGCGACCTTGTCAAATGCTTCACCGACGGCATCATCTAGGGTTTCTCCAATTATTTGATATTTTCCGTGGTTTTTCATTAGTACTAACTCCGTATGCCCCCCGGATACGATTAGGTTAAGAACCGGGAAAATGTTTTGAGTTTTAAGATTCGAGATTTGCCCGGCCTTCGTAGCCGAAGCTACTTCGGCGGAGGAGGCAGTTTGTTTCGAATTTCGAATTTCGAATTTCGAATTTTCTCCAACTGGCGACAGCCAGTTGCTGTATATGTGTCCTTCAAGATGACTCACGCCAAGAATTGGTTTTTTATATTTTTCAGAAAGTTCTTTCGCGAAGTTTATTCCGCGCCAAAGGGCAGGGGAGAGTCCCGGCCCTCTAGCCACTGCTATTAGGTCAATATCGACCATTTTTAATTTGGATTTTTTGAGAGCGCCCCTAAACACATGAGGCAGATTTTTCTCATGTTCTCTTGCGGCAAGATTAGGAACAACCCCGCCGTACTTTGCGTGAAGTTTCACCTGCGAAGAGACGATGTTTGACAAAACTCGGATTTTATTACCCTTAACTTCAACAACCGCGATCGCCGTCTCGTCGCAAGATGTCTCTACCCCCAGTATTTTCATAGCGCAAGTTGATACATATGATTGTCGTCTTTATAATACGATCGTATTATAAAGACGATATTAAAGTTTAAAAAGTTTTTGCATATCCTTGTCATATTCGATGTCAGTAGTGGTAATAAAACGAGTGTATGGTTTAATGTTTTCATCCCACAGCAACTCTTTTAAGAATAGGGGAATTTTGTAAGGATATATCCATATGCTTTTCTGAAATTCTCTAAAACCGATTTGTCTTACCACTGTTCTTAAATAGTCCCTGCTTCTGCGTTTCTTTTCCGGCACGTCAAAGAAAATAATTCTCCATTTGCCATCCCATTTTTCTTTCTTTAGCTTATACATTTTTGACTCGGCATTCATGTAAGCGAAGAATGCCTCCTTTTCCCCTTTTTCGGTTAAGCGATAAATACCGTTATTTGTTTTCTCAACAACTCCACGTTTCTTTAACCCGTACAATGAATTTCGATAATGGTCTCTATACAAACTTGTGTAGCCATATTTTTTAGCATATTGGGGAGGAAAGAACGATTGGACAGTAATTTTGCCGGTTTCCCACAATACCGCCAAAATAATTTTAGTTGCAGACAAAGCCACTTTCCCGGCCACCTTTCCGATCCTATTTTTCTTGGTTTCTTTGATGCTGTTCATAATCTGATTTATACTACGATCGTGAAATAAACACAATCTCTATTTCGCGGTAATTTTTAGTATTTTTTGTAATCATATTTATACTACGATCGTAGTATAAATATGACATTGGGTTTTGCTTATTTTTGTGTTAGAATTATGAGCGAGTTATTTAGGACAGGACAAGTTGTCCACATAATGGCGCCATCGTCTAATGGTTAGGACATAAACTTTTCAAGTTTAGAATCGGGGTTCGATTCCCCGTGGCGCTGCCAAAAATTAAAAAACGGCCGAAAGGCCGTTTTTGGTTAGAGTTCCGAGACGATTTTTTTGAAGATCTCGGGATTGTTGGCGGCGAGGTCGGAGAGTATTTTCCTATCCAGTTCTATATCTGCTTTTTTGAGCTGGTTGATGAGTTTGGAGTAAGTGAGGCCGTTATCTCTGGCGGCGGCGTTTATCTTGATTTGCCACAGCCGGCGGAAATTTCTTTTTTTCTTTTTCCTGTCGGCAAACTGGAATGACCAGGCGTGCAAAAGTCCCTCCTTGGCTTGGCGGTATTTGGATTTCCGTGTCCACATAAAACCCTTTGTGTGTTTCAGCAGTCGTTTCCGTCTGGCATTTGCTTGTACTCCTCGTTTAACTCTTGGCATGCTTATGCCGTTGCGATGCTAATATACTAATTCATACTAATGATACTAATTTCAGTCATTCGCATAATTAGTATGCCATTCGTATATTGGTATCGCGCTAAAGGTATCTTGTTAAAAGCGCTTTGGTTGATTTTATCAACTCTCTAGGCGCTGTTTTGTGGCCCGCCTTTTTTCTTGTGCCGGGTTTCCCCGGAGTATGAAAATAATCCTGGCGGTATCTCTTCAGTATCTTGCCACTGCTCGTTATTTTAACCCTCTTTCGGAGGGACTTATTTGTTTTTGTTCCGTGGGTCATCTTGGTAATTTATATTAAAAATTAAATATTAAATATCAAAAATACAGATTAAAGATTAAAAATTTTTGAATTTTGATTTGTCATTTTGCGTTTTGATTTTTTATTTTTTAATTACGACAATCCAACCGAACGGGGATCGTTTTATACTATCTTGAACTGAAAAGTTCTCCAATTTAGTCAGGAACTGCTCCAGTTTTTGCTTGCCAATATGAGCTAGAGCTTTTTCTCTTCCACGGAGGGTCAGTTCTATTTTTACCACATGGCCTTCTTTAAGGAATTCATTAACTTGTTTGGACTTGAAGTCCAGATCGTGAGCCCCCGTCTTGAAGCCGACACGCACCGTTTTTCTCTCCTGTTCTTTAACCTTGCCGCGCTTTTTCTCCTCTTTCTCTTTGCGATACATATATTTACCATAATCCATGATTTTAGCAATAGGCGGCTGCGTTTGAGGCGAGACCTCAACCAAATCCAAATCTTTTTCTCTGGCCAGATTCAAAGCGTCTTGTATTGGCATAACCCCGAGCTGATTACCCTGGTCGTCTATGACCTGAAGCTCTCGGGCCCGTATTCGGTTGTTGATGTTTAGTTGCTGCTTCACAGTGGTTAGATTAGCTATTCTAACATAAATTGTTGATAAATATCAAACCCGCAAACCGATTCGGAAAGGTATAGAAGAAGGAACAACAAGTTACTAACCCAAATCAAAATCGCCTCTAGGGGCGATTTTAATAATGGTTATGATTTCTTGACTCCTTGCCCCAATGTACTCGGTTCCAGATCCTTTCGTGAAAGTAGTAAGCGACTAAGCTGATCGGCGCTACAATTATTGCTATTTTAAACGATTCTCCGGCTTTTCCAGAAAAATAATATAAGATCAACCAAGTCAAAGATAAAGCTATTAATTTCCAAGTAAGGGCTTTGACGACTGACCGTCCTTTTATTTCGAAATGCGGCATGATAACTAAATCTTACCATAGTTTTGTAGAATGTTAAGCGGGTGTTAAAAAATGAAATAGTATGGTATAATGGGTTTATGGGGATGTAAGTTTCGACGAGGTTATTGCCCCATTAAGTGCTTAGGGTGGTATGGTTGTTACACCACCATAATCAAATCCGACCATTTTAATAGGTGCAAATCATTCACCTGTATACGCTTACGCCTAACATCGTTTAGGTAAAGCCATCCTGGCCTTGATGCTCATTAGAGGGTTCCAGGGTGTCATTTAATGAGCTTTATTGCATGAGTAGTCCTCCGTTATGCGATAAAATGAAGGAGGAATAGCCAAAGATAAATTTTGTTGGTCTCTACTCTTTGGTGAAATACCAAATCAACTACCTAAGTAAACACTTTTTGGGAAAAGCTTCGGACGTGGTTTCAATACCTCCATCTCCACATCAAAAAAGTGAGAGTCCCGTTTGTCGGAACTCTCACTTTTTTGTTTGTGTGGAATGGAGTAAGTGAACTGCTTCACTTACGTAGGTATTGAAACTGCCGGAGCATACGGTTTCTCGCAATTGGCGAGAAACCGCGCGAGGCGGGGTCGCGACAGAGTTCTCAAGGAGTGGCCTTGAGAGTACACTCCGAGAACCAAATTTTCGGAAGAAAATTTGAGTTGTGACTTCAATCCCTCCATCTCCACCGAGTCAAACTCGGTTCGTAAGAAACGAATTTGCGAAGGTGGTCGAGTCAGACTCGACAGCCAATTATGTTTATTTTCAAAAACAGAAAGTCTAACTTTCTGTTTTTGGTTAATAATCGCATTTTTACTCTTCAAATGTGCCTCTTTCTTTGGTTCTTTGGATATCTTTGCGTTTGATACTTTCGCGTTTGTCGTACTTTTTCTTTCCTCTGGCGATGCCGACTAATAGTTTAAGCCGACCTTTCTTGGCATATATTTTTAACGGTACCAGTGTCAGACCATGGGCTTGCGATGTTCCAACGAGGGCCGATATTTCTTTTTTTGACAGGAGTAGTTTGCGCGAGCGTTGGGGATCGTAGTCCTTTGGCGTGTTGGCCGGCTGGTAAGGGGAGATGTTGGCGCCGATAAGGTATGGCGCGCCATCAACTATTTTCACATATGCGCCTTTTATTGACGCCTTACCTGTTTTGATTGCCTTGACCTCGTGTCCTTCCAATACCAAACCCGCCTCTATTGTTTCAAGAATTTCATAGTCAAAACCTGCTTTTGGGTTTGTCGCATATTCGGACATAATCTAATTGTAATATCTAAGCTTGGAAATAACAAAATCGGCCGTTTGGCCGATTTTGTTATTTCCTTTCTTCAAGCGTCGCTACAAGCTTCAATTTCTTGTCGCCTCTCATGATCGTTAATTCTACGCTCTCTCCGACCTTACATTTTTGAAGCGTATCACTGAAGTCGATTTGTTCGGTCAATTTTTCACCGTTTAATTCCAGGATGACGTCATTCTCTTTTACTCCGGCTTTTTCTGCCGGCGAGCCTTTTACTATGGCAACCGAGCCGGGATGATGGTCTCTGACCACCATTGCGCCGGAATCAACAGGAAGAGAATATGTTTTCTGAATCTCTTTGTTCAGCATTACATATTGGAGGCCGATGAACGGCTTGATGATACGACCGTGTTTGATGATGTCCTCTAGGTCTTGCTTGGCCCAGTTGATGGGGATGGAAAAGCCGATGTTCTGCGCGCCGGCGATAATGGCCGTATTGATACCGACGATCTCACCGTCAAGATTTATCAACGGCCCTCCGGAGTTTCCCTGATTTATCGCCACGTCCGTTTGAAGCACGCCTCTTAAATGTTCCATTGCTCCGTCTGTACCAAGCGCGGCCGAAATGCTTCTTGACAGGCCAGATATTATGCCCTTAGAGACCGTATTGGAGAACATACCCAAAGCGTTACCTATCGCGATTACGGTTTGCCCCAACTCCAGCTTGTTGGAGTTACCGAGACGGACCGCCGGCAGTCCTTTGGCTTGTATTTTCAAAACTGCGATGTCGTTTATCGGATCTCGTGATACAACGTTTGCCGGATATTCTTCAAGGTCAGTTGTTACTACTGTATATTCCGCGTCAGAGTCAAAGACAACGTGCTTATTGGTCAGGATAAGTCCATCGGGGTGGACGATAACTCCGGAGCCGCCTCCGACTTTAATTTTTTCCTTAGCTCCCTCTTCAACGTCGCCAAAAAAGAACGGGTTGAAAAATGGAGCAGGGGACAAGCTCTTAATTTGGGAGACATATTTTGATATAACAATACTGACGACGGATGGCGCGACCTTTTTCACCGCTTCTATGGATAAGCGGTCGTATTCACTGCTTGTTGTAAGTTGTGCGTGATTCATATGATATTATGATACTAAAATTTAAAAGTATGACAAGATTGAACAATAACTTTTTTAACAGAAATACTTTGGCTGTAGCCAAAGACCTGCTTGGCAAGTATTTGGTTAGGCGAATAGGAGGGAAGGTCATCAGGGCCAGAATAACAGAAACGGAGGCGTACTGCGGCGTTAAAGATAAGGCAAATCATGCGTCAAAGGGGCTGACTTCGCGAACAAAAGTGATGTTCGGCCCACCGGGACACGCTTATATATATTTGATTTATGGGATGTACCACTGTTTTAACACGGTTACCAGAGAAGAAGGGTATCCCGAGGCAGTACTTATAAGAGCTGCGGAAATCACAAATCACAAATCGCACAAAACACAAGTAAACATAACTAAAACACAAAGCACAGAACACAAAACACAAATAAAACACAGAGCACAAACTACCAAAAACACAAATACTTTGTGCTTTAAACTTGATGGTCCAGGCAAACTTTGTAGGGCTTTGAGTATAGATAAACATCTAAACGGCATTAACCTTTGCGAAAGTAAGGAACTCTGGCTGGAAGATAGAGGAGAGAAGCCATTAGAAATAAGAAAAGGCAAGAGAATAGGGGTTGATTACGCGGGAAAGTGGAAGGATAAACTTTGGAGATTCAGTATATGATTTCCTTGTAATTATTAGTTAATATTATATAGTCCAGGCAGGTTTTTCATAATCTGGAGTTGGATGTGTCCAAGATTAGATCAAGAGTCGCTTTCTCTTCTAAAAAGAGGATAATTTGGTTTTCGGGAGAAATCCGAGCCGGAACCGCAAATAAAGTCATAAGTGTCCTAAAGAAACTGAACAGGACAGAGGGCCCGATTTGTTTCTATTTGTCCGGGCCAGGGGGTGACTTTGATCACTGCTATAGAATAGGCAAAGAGATTGATAATTCTCCTAACCCCGTAGCGGGAATTGCTCATGGAGAGTTGAGGTCAGCTTGTTTTGTGCTTACACAGTTCTTCAGAGTTTGTGTCGGCGTTAGAGGTTCAACCTTCGGATTTCATCGAGCCGCTCGAGAAACGACTCGCGCTATTGCCAAAAACCTATTCCTGACTCAAGATGACTTGCAAAAAGAGATAGACAGGCTCAAGTTCGTGGATGCCCTAATAGCCACTATCTTTTTTAGAAGATTCCAAGATTTCGATTCTATATTTGAACTTTTGCGTATCGATAAGGTGCTGAGTTTAAACGAAGCGATTAAGCTCAAATTGATAGACGGTCGTTTTGATGAGTATAACTTCCTGGCTGATAGGCGTTTTATTCTATCTAGATTGAGAAAGAAGGGCAAAGGCGGCTCATGAACCAGCGACAGTCCTTGCTTAAGTTTAGAGACTGGCTCTTTGACTTGTTAATTGACTATTTCACTAACTCGGACTGGATAATTGTAATCAAGGATTTTAAGAACTCGGAAAATAAAAAGGAGAGAATTCTTTTGGGACAAACGAATTATGCAGGCGAGGTCATCTATCTTGATAAAAATAAAAGGAGAGGAACTCCGAGAATTCTTATTCATGAAATATGCCACTTTGCGCTTGTGGCCGTTCTTGAGGGAGCGTCAGGCAAGTTAGCTTGGAAGGATCTAGAAAAAGTAAGAGGAAGACGTCGGGCAGATAAAGAGCTTGAGTGGAGAGAACTTAGGACGAAAGATTTTGAGAGACTTTTTTACCGTTCTTTGACCAAGAGACAGATAAAAATTCTCCAAGGATTTATTGACGAAGCGCACCACAGAAACACGGAAGAAGCGGAAAATATGGAAAATACGGAATAAACCTCGGTTAAGAGCAAGGGCTAGAAGCCCTTTTTAGTTTCAATCTTTTCAGATATAGTAATACTTATGGTGAAGAATTTGATTAGACAAAAGTTAGAGGGCAAATTCCCTGGCGTTGATTTTGATATTTTAACCCCTCCTGATGACAAAATGGGGGATTATTCAACTAATGTCGCCTTTGCGTTGGCCAAGAAGGGAAATAGAAATCCTTTTGATGTCGGAGAGGAATTTGCAGCTAGTTTGAAAGGAGACAAAGAACTTGTCGATATTTTCTACAAAATAGAAGTCGTGAAACCGGGATTTATAAATTTTCACTTGAGTGATGATTTTTTGCGGGAACAAATGATAAATATCATCGAAGATAAAGACTACGGACTCAATAAAACAATGAAAGGCAAAACGGTGATGGTTGAGTATACTGACCCGAATCCCTTCAAGTTATTCCATATCGGTCACTTAATGAGTAATGCCATCGGTGAGGCAATAGCTCGGTTGTACGAGTCATCGGGAGCGAAGGTCTTGCGAGTGACGTGGCAAGGTGATGTCGGGATGCATATTGCTATGGCGGTCTGGGCTATCAAAATAGGCAAAGCTGATACTTTGCCGTCTGATGATGTGTCGCTTGAGGAGAAAATGAACTATTTGGGTAAGGCCTACGCTATAGGCGCGACAGCATATAAAGAGGGCACTGATTCCATGAAAAGGGAAATAGAAGAAGTAAACAAAAGCATTTACAAAAAAGACGGTGACGAAGTTGACCGGATACATAATACCGGACGGCAGTGGAGCTTAGATTATTTCGAGGAAACATATAAGCGTCTTGGCAGTAAATTTGACCACTACTTTTTCGAAAGCGAACTTGGACAAAAGGGACTTGAGATCGTCAGACAGCACCCCGAAGTGTTTGAAGAGAGTGAGGGAGCGGTTGTTTTTCGTGGAGAAAAATACGGACTTCATACGAGGGTATTTATAAACTCATCCGGTCTTCCCGTGTATGAGTCCAAAGAACTTGGATTGAATAAAGAAAAATTCGAACTATATAATCCGGATTTATCCATCATTATTACAGGTAATGAAATTAATGATTATTTCAAAGTGTTGTTGAAGGTGATGGAACTGGTCATTCCCGAGGTGGCGGCAAGAACCGAACACATTTCTCACGGCATGCTTCGTTTGCCCGACGGTAAGATGTCGTCCCGTACGGGCGACGTTATTACCGCCGATTCTCTTATAGAACAAACGAAATCACGCTTGCCCGAATCGGAGAGCGAAGAAGTTAGAGAGAAGATTGCTATCGGCGCTATCAAGTATTCTATACTCAAACAAAGCCCGGGCCACGATATTATTTTTGATTTTGATAAATCGCTTTCTGTGAAAGGCGACTCCGGACCATATCTACAATATACATACGCCCGCTTACTCAGCATTTTGAGAAAAGCTGAACGAGAGAATTACGAATTACCCGGCCTTGACTTGTCCCGAGTCGGGCGGGGCGGGCGAATTACGAATTACGAATTGTTGGGCCACGAAACCGAGTTGAAGTTAATGAAGCGGCTTTTGGAATTTCCGGACGCGATTGAAAAGTGCGCGGAACAGAACGCTCTCAACGGCCTTGCTTTGTACTTATACGAACTTTCAAACGAAGCCAACCGATTCTACGAAATCGTTCATATTCTTAGCGACAAAAATTTTGAAAGACGCAACGCTCGGTTGATGTTGGTGAACACCGTTGCCGCGGTCATTAGAAGGGGACTTAAAATATTAGGGATCGAAACTCTTGAGAGAATTTGATCTTGTGCTTATTTTTATATCGTACGATAAAAAAATAAGACACTTTGTTTACTTTCTTTGACGGACAAATATCGCAAGCCAGGAGAATGCTCCGACGATGTCCATTAAGAGATCTTTAATAGTATCGTTAAGGTCGCCGATGAAGTAAGCTCTGATACCGAAGTTGTGGTAAAGCGGCTCAATTAACGTTTGAGAGGCGGCGTACTCGGCAAATTCCCAGACTACACCGATGAAAGTTGTTGCTCCAATAACGGCGAGCCATCGGAATCTTTTGGAAGGAAACTTTGTATCGGCAAAATAAGCGCCAAAAAGCATCGCTACGAAAAATCCGCCTAGGAAATGGTGGGTCGTGTCAAACCACCAGTATGAGTACATACCGTAATACATCCCGATAAAATTGCTGAAGAATATAATTGTAAGAAAAAGTATTGCCTTTCCCATCCCTTAGTATATTATTGTTATTATTGTTTTTTGAAAAGGCGATAAATGAACGCGTCAACTCATCTTGCGGTCGGGGCAACGGTTGGATTGTGGTGCGCCAGAATGGCCGCGGTGTTGGTGTCTCACAAACCTCCACAAGTTCAACTGACTGTCCAAATAGGTGTTGCTCTTGTGGCCGGCACCTTATCTCATCTTGCGCTTGACGCTATTCCTCACAACGACGGAATTTATAAAACCGCGTTAGGAACGGCTCCGGTGCTTATTCCCGAGCTGGCGATCGCCTTCGGCGCGATATTCGCCTTTGTTTTTATAAGAGGGCTGGATCCGCTCATTGTATTCGCGGGGGTGGTTGGAGCCGCTTGGCCTGATCTGTTTTTGATGTTAAATGTAAATGTTTCAATTCACGAGGTTCTTCACTCTTTGCACAAACCCGGATTAGTCGGAAGCATGGCTGTCCAGTTGGTCATTGCCATAGTCGCGCTCGTATTTTTGTTTTAACAAAGGGCTGAAAGCCCTTTTAATTTTGGCGATTTTGGCTTAGTATTTGATTATGTTTGATTTTAGAAAGGTAGAGCAAGACACCCTGCGGTTTTGGAAAGAAAACAAAATTTTTGAGAAGTCGCTGGAAAATCGCAAAAAGGCGAAGAGGTTTGTTTTTTGGGAAGGTCCGCCTACGGCCAATGGTTTGCCTCATATCGGACATTTTCTAACTCGCGTGTATAAAGATGTGTACGGCCGATATAAGACGATGCGCGGTTTTTATGTTTTGCGCAAGGCCGGTTGGGATACTCATGGCCTGCCGGTTGAGATAGAAGTTGAAAAAGAGCTTGGTTTTAAAAATAAAAAAGACATAGAAAAATTTGGCATAGCCGAGTTCAACAAAAAAGCAAAAGCGAGTGTGTGGAAATACAAGGCCGAGTGGGAAGAAATGACAAGACGAACCGGTTTCTGGCTGGATACCGATAATCCCTACATTACATATGAGAACAAATACATAGAATCGCTGTGGGCGATAATTAAAAAGATATGGGACAAGAAACTTCTCTATCTTGCCCATCGAGTTGTGCCTTTCTGTACAAGATGTGGCACGCCGCTGTCGTCGCACGAAGTCGCGCAAGGATACAAGACAGTTACAGATAAATCTGTAACTGTTAAATTTCTAATTTTCAACCCGAAAAGTCCCGTGGGGGACCTCGGGTCACCTTTACGGGATTTCGAATTTCTAAACAAGCTCAAAATCCCAAAAAATTCTAAACTTTATATTCTTGCTTGGACGACGACGCCGTGGACACTTCCGGGGAATGTCGCTTTGGCGGTCGGTAAAGATATTGAATATGTAGTTGTTGAGCAAAATGGAGAAAATTATATTTTGGCCAAAGATCTAGTTGAAAAGGTCTTTGAACCTACAACCTACAACCTACAACCTACAACCTACAAAGGTAGCGCCCTTGTGGGTCTTGAGTACGAACCCCTATTCGACATTAAAGAACTAAAATCCGAAAAGTCATACAGAATTTACGATTCAGATTTTGTTTCAACGGAGGAAGGCACGGGAGTTGTCCATACGGCGGTGATGTACGGAGAAGATGACTACGAATTAGGAACTAAAATCGGTCTTCCCAAATTTCACACCGTAGATGAACAAGGCAGATTTGTCGGTGTGAGCCCGGAATTGGATGGAAAATACGTTAAAGACCCCGAAACGGAGGAATTAGTAATTAGACAATTAGAAATTAGAAATTTATTGCTCAAAGTTGAAAACTTTGAGCATGACTATCCTTTCTGCTGGCGTTGTGATACGCCGTTGATCTATTACGCCAAAGAGTCGTGGTTCATAAAGATGTCGGCGTTACGGGACAAATTGTTGAAGAATAACAGCAAAGTTAATTGGACGCCGGAACACATTAAAGAAGGCAGATTTGGCCAGTGGCTCAAAGAAGGCAAGGATTGGGCGTTCTCGCGTGAGAGATACTGGGGCACGCCGTTGCCGATATGGAAGTGCGGCAGCTGTGGGGAGTTTCTTACTGTCGGCTCAATGGATGAATTGGATAAGTATCGCTACAAACCCAAGAACGAGTTTTATATCTTGCGTCACGGACACAGCGAAAAGAACGGTGAAGAAGGCCGGGAGATAATCAGTTCCAAAGTTGAGGCCGATAAGTATCATTTGACCAAAAATGGGGTAGAACAAATTCAAAAAGTCGTTAAACAGCTCAAGAAGTTAGGCGGAGTGGACAGGGTAATCGCCTCGCCGTTCATCAGAACACAGGAGACGGCAAAAATTGTTGCCGAAGAACTGGGTTTGAAAGTTCAGACCGAACCATTGCTTGGAGAGTTCCAGCACGGTGTATTATGTGAAGGGATGACGCACGCTTTTTGTGTTGCCAACCATATGGCAAACCAGGGTTGGGAGACAAAAACAGCCGACGGAGAAAGCTGGAAAGATGTCCGCCGAAGAATGTCCG
>JACPNL010000006.1 GCA_016185505.1 Candidatus Yanofskyibacteriota bacterium | reverse complement strand
GGAGCGTACTGTTTTAATTTAATAATTCCAAGTTCATACTCAAGCCGTTCAATTACGTCTGATCGGCCGACCAGATCCCGAGCCGGTATTCCTTCATAAGCCAGTTCCCGCAACTTATCATCCGCTGTTTTACCGGACTCAAGCGGAAAGTCAGGGAAAATGAATTTGCCCAAAGTCAACTCAACATTGCATCGCTCGGCGATCTTCGAGGTGTTTTCAATTGCTTCCGGGATATCCGCGAATCTTTCGGCCGCTTCTTCGGGAGAAATGAAGTGATATTCTCCGTTGCCGGCAAATATTTTGGTCTCGGCGACATCGGTTTGGGTGGAGATGGCAACCAGTACTTTGTGGGCTTGAGCGTCTTCCTTTTTTAGGTAATGCGAGTCCTGGGTGGCTACCAGTGGTATGTTGAGTTTTCTGGAAAATTCTATCAGGGATTTTTTCCAGTCATCAAAAAATTCAACATCCGGATGGTGCATTATTTCGAGGTAATAGTTCTCTACCCCGAAGATAGATTGATGTTCCTTGATGATCGCCTCCGCCTTTTCCATATCTTCGGACCTGATGGCTCGGCCAAGCTCGCTGGCAGGACAGCCGGATAAGGCGATGATGCCCTCCGAATGATTTCGGAGCAGGTCTTTATCCACGCGCGGTTTATAATAATAGCCCTCAAGGTGGGCGGCGGTAGTTAGTTTGATGAGATTCTGATATCCGGTGTTGTCCTTGGCCAGAAGGGTGAGATGGTATCGTTTATTGTCAACGCGAGCTTCTTTTTGGTGGCGGCTTCTGTTGGCGACATAGACCTCGACTCCGATAATGGGTTTGATGCCGTTCTTTTTGCAAGTGGTATAAAAATCAATGGCGCCGTACATCGCGCCGTGGTCAGTCAAGGCAAGAGCGGTCATGCCATTGTCTTTAGCGAGCTTGACCATATCCTTGACCTTGGAAAGGCCGTCAAGGAGAGAGTAGTGGGAGTGGGTATGGAGATGAACAAATTTCAAAATAATTTCTAATTTCTAATTTCTAATTTCTAAACTGTAAGTTTAAGATTTTGATTTTAGAATTAGTGGTAAGTTATTTTTATTTTAGCACTCGTATACAAGCAAGCAATCGGGATAAAAAGTTGATAAGTCGGAAAAAATTTGACAAAAATTTGTTTTTCGGGTACCTTATTGGCAAAGTTCCTTGACGAGGTGGGAGATGGCCCACATTAGTAGTGATAACGAGCGTTCTTTGATGCTCCGCACTTTAAAGCCCGGTTCGATTATTTCTGTCATGGTACGCGGATACAAACCAGAGGGAGAGATTTATAGAGTCCTTTTCTTTGTTGACGGCCATCCTCTTGGAGCTACTAAAGATGGAATATACGGCTGGTTTGAAAATGAACTAGATATGGCCCCGTCAAGATTTGTACGCCATGAAGATTTTATTGTTGCTGATGTCGTGACGGAAGGATTCTCGCGTTCCTCGGAATGTATCAAGTTGCTGGTTCTTGAAAGAAACAGATTGCGTTATAAGATTGAGAGTCACAACAGTTTTGTTAGAGAGAAACTGACAATTGCGGTCTAACGGCCGCCTTTTTGTTTGTCTTTTTGTACCCTCACTTTGATACTATGATGTATCAAAGTGAACGACCCGGTCGGTTGGTCGGTTGGGGCGTTCGGCTGTGAATACGTCATGAATGAGTCACTCCCTCCAAAGGCGGGTAGGCGGATGGCGTATTGAGGTTTAACCTCAATATTCTGAATACGTGGGTCGGTTTACGTATTCAGGGTTTTGTGATAGGATAAGATAAGCACTAAAGTTCTTTGAGAGAAGCGAAAGATGACCGAAAAAGAGACCGAAAAACAAAGAATACTTGCTTCGATGATGGAGCGTTTTATGAACACGGCAGATGTATGTAGGAGAGCCGGCGCCAAAGGGTTTGGGGCCACTCAAAATTTAGTAAGTGCCGGCCTGTGGGATGCTGCCGCTATTGAAGTTGCCGATCTTGGAGTAAATACAGATACTATCGATAAGGCAGTGGGGAGGTATTTAAGGCAGATCAAGGACCCCTCTCTTCACTTTGACCATATGCACAATGCCGTCCATATGGCCAAAGTTGGCGCTTCACCCAAAGTCATCGAAGAGGTCTTAAGGTTTATGCTTAAGCATTACTGCTATATTTGGACTATCAATTATCTCGAAGAGCTAACAGCGTTAGTTGGACGCAAACCGATGAGAGAAGAGATATTTGCTTTAGCTGAACTCGAGAAGAGAAATCAAACTTCTTGGGACGGAACTTTGCATGAGACACTTGTTGCGCTTGCAAATAAGTATCTTGTGGGCCAAGACATAGAAAAGGTTGAAGGAATGATCCAAGAGAAGATAAGAGAGTGGAGATCACACGTTGTCATCTAGCCCCTCCTACAGAGATTCTTAGAGCGGCTACAGAGTTCCCCAGGAGTGGGCGATGCCCCACTCCGAGAAAAGCACGCTCAAGAAACTTATCCGAAAAGGCGGGGTTTTTTGTTTGCAGAAAATGCGGTTTTGTGTTAGTGTTTTTTAACTATGGCTGTTCCGCGTCATCACATGGCCAAAGGGAAACAACTTCGAAGAAGGAGTCATTTAGCCCTGAAGCCCAAAAAATTAGTAAAATGTTCTCATTGCAATCGTGAGATTTTGCCGCACATTGTTTGCCGGTACTGCGGTTATTACAAAGGCAGAGAGGTAGTGAATGTTTTGGCGAAAGAATTAAAGAAGAAGGAGAAGAAACAAAAGGCCGGTAAATAATTAACCTAATTAACCTAATTTCTAATTAACCTAATCAAATCCCAATAACCCAATGACTAATGCCTAAAGTTTCAGGCATTTGGACGTTAGACATTGGGGATTGATTAGAATAATTAGGTCAATTAGAATAATTAGAAATTTTAAGTGGCTTCTAGACACTTAAGTCGTTCAGTTGCTATGCAATCACTCTATGAGTGGGATTTTCGAGGTAGAAAAAAGAATGATCTGCCGGAAGTGGTTGAGAGAAATATCAAAGAATTCGCGGCCGGAATGGAAGATCCGTCATTTGTCCGCGATTTGGTTGATGGTGTTATGAAACACATCAAAGAGCTGGACAAGATAATAGAAAAAGCCGCCCCTCAATGGCCGCTGGAGCAGATAGCCGTCGTTGATCGTAATGTTTTAAGAATTG
>JACPNL010000032.1 GCA_016185505.1 Candidatus Yanofskyibacteriota bacterium | reverse complement strand
TCAATATTGTTTGAGAATTGACTTGACGCGCCGGCGACAAAGAAAGAGCCGGAGACGAGAAGATCGTTTGATGAATCAAAATCGGCGTTTGATGTGGTTGATGTGCCGAATCTTGAATAACTTTCTGTCGCGTATCCCCCGACTTGCAAGGTGTTACCAGTGAGGAAGTAAGAAGCCGAAGCGGTGCCTTGGACTTCAAAGACAGTCTGGGGAGCAGAACCAATACCGACGAAGTAATTGGAAGCCCCTCGGTTGATGGTTAAGCTGGCATCAAGGGTCATTGAGTTAACCAGTTCGTCGAAATCAAGAGAGTTGGAAGTGACAGATTGAGCCCAAGAAAGAGCTCCTGAACCGTCAGTTTTAAGATATCTGTTTAGAGCGGAGCCGTCAGAGGAAGGCCAGGTGTAGGTAACGCTGTTTAAGTTCGTAGTACCGTCAATCTGGGCGTTACCGGTGACAACCAGACCGGCAGTAGTAGTAGTACCGGAAACTGTGGCAGTTTCGGATTCAAGAATTTTAGGATTTAAAGTAATATTGCCTATGCCTATAGTGTTAGTCGAAGGGAACATGGGAATTGTCTGAACATATCTGAATCGATCGCTGATATTGGAGATTCTTGCTTTAAGATCGTTGATTTCAGACTTGAGAAAATTAATGTCAGAGAGGTAAGAAAAATTGTTGGAGTTGTTTGTATTTATTGGTTGAATGATTTTAGGTATCGCGGCCGGTGAAGGGGTTGGATTAGAAGCCGTGATGGACGGCAACGCGGATGATGCTCCGCTCGTCTCGCCTGTCGTAGGCGTAGACGACGGGGTTGGTTCCGGCATTGGTGAAATCTGGGCTGAATTTTTTTCCGCAGGCGGCTTGAGTAAATTATCAATAAATTTCTTAATCGGGTTAAGGGATAAAGCGACAGCGCTGTTTTCTGTTTTTCCGTTGTCGGGAAGTTCGTTCATCCGGTCAATCGCTTTTTCAAAGGGCTGAAGATAGAAAGCGACGTTTTTGTCGGATGCCTGCTGGATTTGTTCTGAAATGTAAAAGAGGGATTCGGTAAAGACGTCGGTCTCGTAGATTATCTTATCCGAAACGAATTTGACCGATTTGGGGACGACAAAAAGGGGTTTGAAAGATTCGGGCTTGATCAGAGCGAGAGAGAGAGGGGGGGGTGTTGGCGGTTAGAGTTAGAGATTTGAGGTTTAGAATTTATATCAAAATCATTCCACCAATTCTGAAGCCCAGAGACGGGACTGCCTGAAAACGCGATTGGAAATATCGCAAGAGAAAAGACGAGGTCTTTAAGTTTCCAATTTCCAAGTTTCATAATTTCCAAATAATTTCCAAACTTAAAAACTTACAAACAAATTACTAATTTTAACCGTTAGGTTTATGAGTGATAAAAGTTAGATTTTCCTACATTAATTATATCACGGGGAGGGGCGTAGAAGTAAAAACTGTGGATAAAAGGCATTAAATTTCCAATTTCCAAATCCGCCGACTGGCGGACAATTTCCAAACAATTTTTAGATGTTATAAAGTTAAATATTCAGAAAAATCTAACTTGGGATTCTCCCAACTCGTCAATAGGGCCATGGTTATTAATGTTTTTATGATAGAAGTATAAAGGTTTATGAGGGTTTAGTATGAAATTCGACCAAAACGGGTAACTAAATAGTTTCACTTGAAAGTTTAAAAAAATACTAACTTCTGGTATAATAGGCAGAATGGAAGTAACTAAAATACCTGATAAAATACTGACGAAAAAGATGGAGAAGGTAGGGATTGACGATATTAAAAAGGGCCTTTATAAAGACCTTGTTTCGGATATGAGGAAAGTAATGGTGGAAAATAACGGCGTCGGTTTGGCGGCAAATCAAGTCGGCAAGGACTTAAGCATTTTTGTTATAGACCAAAAACTGGCGGAAGAGAATAATGTACCTAACGTTTTCATAAATCCGGAAATAACAGAATACTCCAAAGAAGCCGACGAAACAGAGGAGGGCTGTCTTTCCATTCCTGATTACTGGGTACCCATAAAACGTTCGAAAAAGATAAAAATAAAAGCCGTTGATGAGAACGGCAACAAGATAAAGTTCAAAGCACGAGGGTTTTTAGCAAGAGTTTTACAACACGAAACAGATCATTTGAACGGCAAAACAATAAAAGATAGAGCTAATGGAAAATAATCTTAATATTGTATTTTTTGGTACTCCCGATTTTGCGATGCCGGTTTTAGAAGCTCTCATAAAAAACGGCTACAATGTTTCTCGTTTCCAAACAAAATCTTTAAAGGACGAACAAGCTTTTGAGAATTTTAAACTTTTAAATCCGGATCTGTGTGTCGTAGCCGCTTACGGCAAGATAATTCCAAAACGGTATCTTGAGACCCCAAAGTATGGATTTATAAATGTTCATCCGTCTCTGTTGCCCAAATACAGGGGCCCATCCCCTGTCCAGACAGCTATTTTGAACGGCGACCCCGTAGTAGAGATTTTGGATGCCTACGGCAAAAATAAACCGAAATCACACTACGGGGCAGGTACCGAAACCGGCGTAACAATAATGCTTATGGATGAACAAGTGGATCATGGTCCAATTCTCGCGCAAAAAACCTACAATCTAGAACCCACAACTTACAATCTACAAGTATCAAAAGAATTGTTCGAATTGGGAGCTAAACTGCTTATAGAAACATTGCCTAAATATATCAACGGGGAAATAAAACCGGAGCCGCAGGACCACAGCCAAGCGACTTTCACAAAAAAATTTACAAGAGAAGACGGGCGAATTGATTGGAACCAGCCGGCAGAGAAAATTTATAATCAAATAAGGGCGCTGAATCCTGAACCGGGTACTTGGACCCTTTTTCATCGAGATAAGCTCGACCGCGGGGAGCAACGCAAAATTATAAATATCAAAAAGGCCGACCTTGTCGACGGCAAACTTCAACTGAAAATTGTACAAATGGAAGGCGGAAAAGAAATGCCGTTCAAAGAGTTTCTCAACGGACATCCGAATTTTGATCTTGGCCAATTAAAATAAACCAGCATTTTCTAATAACGACTACCGTAATCCCAATACCGGCAACCACAATCATCAGCGCGATATTCAGCCAGTTGATTGAAGCGCCGGTTTTAACCGTTAATGCTCCCGCCACTATGCCTGCGGATATGTTAACGATCGCGTTGTCCTGCCTTGAACCGACATTACTTGCAGAAACGGTTCCGGTGTTTGTGACAGATAATTGACTGCCCGGAGCCACGTCCCTGACTATCGCTCTGAATCTTATCTCCGAAGTGCTCCCGGAAATTAGCGTTCCAAGATAAATACCTCCGTTCATAAGATTATTGTCATCGGAATGGCGATTTCCGTTCACAGTCGTGGTGCCGCTTACATAGGTCAATCCGGACGGCAATAAGTCAGTTATTCTTACGTCTCTCGCTTCAAAATTACCCGTCGATCGTACACGCAATATAAACTCGATCATGTTGCCAGATTGAGCTGAAACTGATTCCAGCTCAGCAGAGCCGGTCGTAATATTTCTTACAACTTTAGTTATGCTCAAATCGGGATTATCGTTGATAACCGTATTTGTACAGCTGATAACGCCGACGGTCACAAATCTGGTATCTATGCTATTCCCGTTACTGGCGGTTATCTGATAAGTGGTTGTAGACGAAGGGCTAATCGTCACGCTGCCAAACGAGTTAACGTTTCCGAAATTAGTAAGCGTCACACTTGTCGCATTCTGCGTATTCCACGAAAGAATCGCTGAATTTCCAAGACAAATACTTGAGCTGGAAACGTTTAAGGACACAGATACCGGTGTTGGTGTTGGAGTTGGAGTTGGAGTTGGAATATGACAGTCCTGTCTAACAACAACGGTAGCGCTGGAAAAGGCCGACGGTCCGAAAAATCCATTCCTTACATCTATCCGATAATTTGTGGTAACAAATGGACTGACGCTCAACTGGCCGTTTACCGATACCGGTCCCCAATTTTGAATGTTGGCTTCCGTAGCATTGGTCGACGACCAAACAAGTAAAGCGCTGTCCCCGCGACAGATAGTGTTGGGATTTGAGATTATAGAAACTGTTGGTGTTGGGGAAGGGGTGGGAGTTGGTGTAGGTGTTGGTGTTGGTGTTGGTGTTGGTGTGGGAGTGGGAGTAGGTGTTGGAGTTGGAGTTGGAGTAGGAGTAGGTGTCCCATAAACTCTGACTTTATAAATACTAATACTTTGCGAATTAGAATTTTGACCCTTAAAGATCATCGACCCGCCTTCATAGAGGATCGGGGTTCCTGTTATATTCTGATAAAAATGAGTGGTTGCGGCGATCTGATCGCAGTTGTCTCTATCGTGTCTTTCCCCGCCACTTCCGTTCAGATCGGGAACATTTTTAGCGTCAACGGAGGTCCTAATTTCCATTGTCTCGTTAGATTGAGGGGCTTGAGGATCATCCGTATAAAATCCGTAATGCGCCTCTATGTCTATGGAGTAAGAACCGGACGGTAAATTAAGCGCGTGAGCAGGTATGGCAAATTCGAGGCCAGCTTGTCCCCACACAGATCCGGAATATCTGCCGCAATAAAGATCGACCGAACCGGTAAAACGCGTCGCGTCAATCCAACCCGTATCAACGGTGGAAGCTGACAAAAACGGTCCCCCCAACCAACCGGCGAAGATCAGAGAAATCAAACTTATTACGACCAACTGTGTTTTTAACGCTTTATTTGCCATATTTGTTTGTATTGATTGTATTATACTAACTTATTTTTTAATGTCAAGTAGACGCTATTAAGACAGCGGTTACTATGATCCTCTGTTCATCTGTACCAATCGGCCAACAGGTTCCTAAAACCAGATCATCCTTGACATTCAATGCCGCAAGCTCGTCAACTGAACCCGTCTTAATTCCGGTAATACTATAAGAATACTTCCGGCCGTTATAGTTGACAATTACTATATCCCCCTCCGACAATTCCGGCAATTTAGAAAATATCCGACCATATTTTTGCCAAGGGATACTGGCAGACGAGTGTCCGATAATAACGGTACTGCCGCCATTTTCTTGGCCGGGCAGATTTGAGCCCGGATACAAAAGCACTCCTTGTTTTAATTGGCTCAAGATAGTTTGCGGCTCCGTTATCGTTCCCGAAACAATCGGAGCGCTTATATTTATACCGGGAATATAAACATAATTGCCGGTTAGAATTTCATTTGCCGAGGCGTTTTCGGCCGATGGCCGGCCTACGATCCCGGAACCTTGAGGCGTGTCTTGGTAGTATTCAATCCGGCCTGATCCAGATAAAGCGATAAGTTCTTTTGTCAATCTTTCATATTCAGCCGATCTTTTGCTTGGGAAAAAAACATAATTCAAACTTGCAACCAGATCAAGAATGTTGCCGTAATTTATTAGGATCAGTAGCACTAAAAACAAAGAAACCAATAACACCAAAATGTTCCTCAACGGACCCTTGTCTTTATTGGCCCTATCCCCTGCCTGATTGTTTCTAAAAAATGATCGGACTTCCATAATTATACGCGTTAAATTGCTCCTTATTAACCGGCGCCACTTGGTCAGATGTTATCTTTAATCTTTTAACCACTTGCGGGACTACATATCTTTTAACACTATCATTGGATATTTGAAATATGTCCGCGCCCGCCATGCTCGAAAAATCTTCAAGAAAGATATACTGATTTCTGGGATAAAAATTAAATTCCTTATTACTTATTGTTATAATGTCTTCTTCTCTATTTCCATATGACTCAAAAACCTTATCGTTAGGGATAAGACGGATCATACTATTTTCTGTAACGTAGTAAACATGTTTTTTATTTTTTCTGGCGCTGATCAACTTAGCCCTCGGAAACATATCAAGGTCATTTTTTGTCGCGCTTTGAACCGTAGACAGATCAAAACCATAGTCAAAAAATATATCAACCGTTGGTATGAAATGTTTTTGTCCCTTAATTATCTCAAAAATAGCGTCATCAGTGTCGAGCCCAAGAGTAGGTTTTATGCCGCCGTTCGCCGGAATTTTAACCAAGACAACTTCGTCATCGGAATCATTTCTTTTAACTGTGATACTGGAGATTGACGCCTGAAGACGGCTGGTCGAACCGGATTGAGTTGAGGATTGGTCTTGCCGGTTTCCGTTTGTATCAGCCGTGTTTGAATTTGAAGAATTTTTAAGTCCGGTTGGCGGAGGCAAACCACACCCCAAACCTATAGAGGCCAACACATCGCACACAAGCGCTTCCGGATTGCCGTTGATATTCAATGAAGTAGCCGCAAAACTAGGCATTCCGGAAAACGCAAAAACAAACACCATAGCGCCTGCCAATAAAATTCTTAAAAATTTAACCGGTTCGTGCATAATATTTAATTCGATTAAGATCCATTATCTATTTATCTATCATCATATTATACCATATAAATGAGGATAAAGTCAAGCACTGTGTCATAAGAAATTGTCATTTGGTGGCCATTTTGCCTGTTTTGTGCTATAATGAGTATGCATATGGCGGGTTAGGGGTCTAAACATTTATTTCAATATGGAAAGATTAATTCAATTATGCGCAAGCCCACGAAATTTCAAGCGCTTTTTGGCGCTTAATAT
>JACPNL010000030.1 GCA_016185505.1 Candidatus Yanofskyibacteriota bacterium | reverse complement strand
TTGATTAGAATAATTAGGTCAATTAGAATAATTAGAAATTTTAAGTGGCTTCTAGACACTTAAGTCGTTCAGTTGCTATGCAATCACTCTATGAGTGGGATTTTCGAGGCAGAAAAAAGAGTGATCTGCCGGAAGTGGTTGAGAGAAATATCAAAGAATTCGCGGCCGGAATGGAAGATCCGTCATTTATCCACGATTTGGTTGATGGTGTTATGAAACACATCAAAGAGCTGGACAAGATAATAGAAAAAGCCGCCCCTCAATGGCCGCTGGAGCAGATAGCCGTCGTTGATCGTAATGTTTTAAGAATTGGATTATTTGAATTGCTGTTTGGTAAAAGAGAAGAAGTTCCTCCCAAAGTTGCCATAAACGAAGCCATAGAATTGGCAAAATCATTCGGCGGAGAATCATCCGGCAAGTTTGTGAACGGCGTTCTGGGAACGGTATATCGAGAGATAGGCGAACCGGGAAAGGAACATGTTAAAGAGGAAAAGGAAAAAGAGGAAGAGGTGAATAATTAACCTAATTATTCTAATTGCTCTAATTATTCTAAAGAATATCTAATTTCTTAATGACTAAACTTTAGTTATTAGATAATTGGGATTTATTTAGGTCAATTAGGTCAATTAGAATAATTAGAAATTTTTAAGTGTCTGACAAATATTCCGAACTCGAACAAAAGATCGGTTTCGAATTCAAAAATAAAGATCTCCTTCTTATCGCTCTTACCCACCGTTCTTATTTGAACGAAAATCCTAAGTGGCACTTAGACCACAATGAGCGCCTTGAGTTTTTGGGGGATGCTGTTTTGGAGTTGGTGGTTACCGAGCATCTGTACAAGAACTATCCCAATCCCGAAGGGGAAATGACTAACTGGCGGGCGGCTTTGGTGAACGCGAACATCCTGTCTAAAATTACCGGGGAATTTGACTTGAATGATTATGTTCTTCTTTCTCGCGGAGAGGCAAAGGATACAGGCAGAGCAAGGCAGTATATTTTAGCTAACGCGATAGAAGCGTTGATAGGAGCGATATATCTTGATCAAGGATACGAACCCTGCGAGAAGTTCATAAATCGGTTCATCCTTAAAGAACTGCCTACGATAATAGAAAAGCGGCTCTATCGTGACGCCAAAAGCTTGTTTCAGGAAATGGCCCAGGATAAGGTAGGCATCACTCCGACATACGAAGTTCTTAAAGAATGGGGTCCGGACCATGCCCGGAATTTTCAGGTGGGAGTATTTCTTGAAAAGGAACTGATTGGCACAGGCCAAGGACCGTCCAAACAAGAAGCCCAACAGCAGGCGGCGGAGGACGCGCTAAGTAAAAAGAATTGGTAATTCTTTTTACAATTTCTAATTTCTAAATCCTAATTTCTAAACAAATTCTAAATCCAAAAATAAAAAATTTATAAAACACGAACGGCTGGAAATTTTAGGATTTACTAAAACACCGGAATAAAGTGTTTGCAATAAAAATAAATAAAGTATTATAATAAATAGGATGAAAGAGAAATTTCCAACAAAAGAGGCAAAGTCAAAAAACCATTCTCGCCATGAACAGTGGGAGGGTAAAGAGGCGGTGATAGGGCTGTTGCTCTTTCCCGTCTTTATGTTCAGTTTTTTCTTTGAAGATCTATTCTAATTAAAATGATCAAGGGAGAATACAAAAGAGTATTATTTGATATCTTCGACGTTTTAGAATTTATGCAATCTGAAAAAGAAGAAGCTCTCGAAACGTTCAAGAAAAAACTCGCTTTTGAATTGCTCGAATCTGTCAAAGGAGAGTTACCGCAGGATCAGCAGGGGTGGCTTAGTCAAGCCGCGCCGGACATGGGAGATCCCAAATTTGTAGAAATCCAGAATACTATAAAGGGCATGTACACAAACGAACAGTTGTATGAAAAATCAAAACCGATTTTTAAAAAACTACTTGAGGATTATGTTGCTTTTATGTCCCAAGGCATCAGTATTGAAGAAGTCGCTAAATTGAAAGAAATAGCGGGCGCTATTGCATAAATTTAGGTAGTGTGAGTTGTAAGGCGTGGTTCACTGAACCACGCCTCTTAATTTTCAGAGAATGTGGATTTGCTAAAATTAAGGGAAATTGATATTATTAAAATCATGGCAGTTGTAATTATCCCCAAAGAATTAAGCAAAAATCAAGACCTTATTGCTGTTCCCAAGAACGTTTATGAGGAGTTTTTGGTATGGCAGAAGAATGTTAAAGCGGTAGAAATGACTGATGCCGAGAAGCGTGAGTGGAAAAGAGCAAAAAACGACTATAAACAAGGAAAGTACTTAACTTTTGACGAATTCAAACATGAGTTGGGCGTTACTCGTAAGAGAAAAAGCTAAAAGATCTGTTCTGGGTTTTTCTAAAAAGGACCAAGAAAGAATAAAGGAGGTCCTTTTTGAGTTGAGCCAGAATCCTTTTGCGGGAGATATTATAAAACTTCAAAGTAGTGAAAACTTGTGGCGTCGCAGGGTCGGTTCTTTTAGAATAAGGTTCCAAATTATAAACACCGAGAAAATAGTTTATGTGTATGAAATAGAGCGTCGCACCTCTACTACTTATTAAGCAAAACCTTGCTAAAATTTAGAAAAATTGATATTATCTAACCCATGTTAAAAGTACGACTACAACGAACCGGTAAACGGGGACAGGCCTATTTCAGGGTGGTTGTTTTAGAGCACACTAAAAAGCCGAAAGGGAAGTTTTTAGAGCTACTTGGTTCTTATGACCCCCACAAAAAAGAGCTCAAAGTCGATATGGAAAAAGTAAATGGGTGGGTATCCAAGGGCGCGCAGGTGTCTCCTACTGTCAATAATCTTCTTGTGAACTATAAATACTGGGATAAGCCGAAGGTCCAGAGCTGGAAGCCCAAACCACAGAAACACGGAAAAGACACCACAGAAATACAGAAGGGTAAGGAAGCACAGAAAGAGATTACAGACACCACAGAAACCCCGGTACCAGAGCAAGGCACGGTACGGGGCACAGCACAGAAAAATCAGGAAAACGCGGAAGAAGAGAAAGTTAAAACCGAAACTGCTACAGTAGAAGAGCCAAAACAAGCCGCCTCATCAGATGAGGCGAGCCTCTCGCCTCGCTTAAGCGAGAGCGAAGCGGGCGCTTCAGAGGAGCGGGAAGAGGCTCCGGCTAGTCCAGCCAGCTCTGTTGAACCTCAACCTTCTACTCAATAAAAATCAGCTCGCATCCGCGAGCTGTTATCGTGCAAGAAGTTGATTTAACCTAACTTTAAATTTTATGTCGTCTAATCTGCTTTTTGCTCCCTCAAACCAATAACTAATCCATAGTTCTGCTTGATTCATGTGGTAGTTATAAAGTAACGGGTTTGTTTCTATGTATAGCCAGTAGACGCCATTTTGTTCTTTGAAATAAGTTACGGCATAGTCCAGCTTACCTTTTCTGTATAATTCTTCTCCGAGAACATAAAGAGCGAATGCTTCAGCAAAATATTGATTTTCTTCTTCCAGTTCACGTGTTCTAAGCAAGCGATCAAGCGGCTCCTTTGAACCAAAATTAAATTCGGTCACATTTGCCATACCAAAATGGTGGCCTAGTTCGTGGGCCAGTATAACAAGGACAGCATCGTCGGGGTAGTTTCTTATAAATTTCTCACTTAAGTGAATTTCTGGGGTTCTGGATGTTGTGAGGCCGAAAAATCTTTTAGGACTTCTCAAGTAATAGGCCTTATGTTGCTTTTCAACTTTGTCTATTCGCGCTTTAACAGGAGAAAGTTTGGGGAAATTAGGCGTCAAGTAGAGCTGACTTAAAAGACGGTTTATTTTTTCTTCTGGATTTTCTTGATACAGTACAGGCGAAAAGCCAGATGTCAAAAAGACAAAGCTTGTGGCTAAAAGGAAAGAACGATATCTCATAATTCATCCCCGTGTTTTCAAGATGCCGTATTGTGATACGATACGTTGCTTTTTAGCGTTTGTCAACATTCTTTTTTAACCTCACAATTGCTATTCTGTCTGTATGATTTTGAGTTTTAAGTTGTCATTTTGTCCCGACTTTGTCGAGGATCCTCGATTGTCCCGATGCCAAAGGCATCGAGGATTCTCGATATAATTCGTAAGAATTATATCGGAACAATCGGGACATTTTGATTTTCTAACGTGTGCGGCATCTTCGGCTTTGTATCCAAAGAAAAAATCAACGCGACACCTGTTATCATCGACGGCTTAAAGCGTCTGGAATATCGGGGTTATGATTCGGCCGGCTTAGCTTTAATGACCGGAAGAGGTATTTTTTGTCGAAAGAAGGCGGGTCGGATTTTTGAGCTGGAAAAAGTTGTCGGCAATAACATTGAAAGCAATATCGGGATCGGCCAAAGCCGCTGGGCTACGCACGGGAAACCTTCAGATAAAAACGCCCATCCCCATTTTAGTTGTGATAAAAAAATATACCTGGTTCACAACGGCATAATTGAGAACTTCAAAGAGCTTCGGGTCAAACTTGAAAAAAGAGGGCATGTTTTCAGATCGGATACCGATACCGAAGTTGCGGCTCATCTCATAGAAGATTTTTCAAAGAGTTATAGTTTTGAAGAAGCGGTTCGGCTGGCTCTTAAGTCCATAGTCGGCACTTACGCTTTCGTTATCGTCAATGCCGATAATCCGACTACTATGATAGTAGCCAGGAACTCAAGCCCACTTCTTGTGGGTCTTTCCGATACTCATAAGTTTGTTGCCTCCGACGCATCGGCCATCCTGCCTCATACACGAAAAGTTGTTTATCTTCACGACGGAGAATTTGCAATTCTTACGCCGTCTGATTTTCGTATCGCTACGCTTGACAGGAAAGCCGTATCACGCGATCAAGAGCTGATAGAGTGGTCACAGGATGAAGTCAAGAAAAATAAGTTTCCGCATTTTATGCTCAAAGAAATTTATGAGGAACCGGATGCCGTAGAGAACGCCATAAGGGGCCGGCTTATTGTGAAGGACGGACTTGCCAAACTTGGCGGTCTCGAGTTGGTAGAAGATAAGATAAAACGATTGAACCGAGTGATAATTTCCGCTTGCGGCACGGCATATCTGGCCGGTCTGACAGGAGAATATATGCTTGAAGAATACGGAGAGATACCGGTTGAAGTTGAATATGCTTCCGAGTTGAGATACAAGAAACAAAAATTTGACGCAAGAACCGCGCTCTTATCCATAAGCCAATCGGGCGAAACGGCTGACACGCTTGGAGCGTTGAAAGAGGCGAAAAGAAAAGGGGCGCTCAATTTAGGCTTGGTCAATGTTGTCGGTTCGTCAATTGCCCGTGAAGTCGATGCTGGAGTGTACAACCACGCCGGTCCGGAGATAGGAGTTGCTTCAACGAAAGCATTTGTTTCACAGTTGGCGGTATTGTCTCTGCTGGCACTTTTCATAGGCCGTCAAAGAGATATGTCTTTGGTAATAGGAAGGCGTATTGCCTCTGAACTCTCGGTCTTGCCCGACAAAATGAAAAGAGTTCTGAAAGAAGCGCCAAATATTAAAAAGATCGCGAGGAAGTATCATAAATATGATCATTTCCTTTATCTTGGCAGAAAATACAATTATCCAGTCGCTCTGGAGGGCGCTCTTAAACTGAAAGAGGTCTCATATATTCATGCCGAAGGATATGGAGCGGGGGAAATGAAGCATGGGCCGATAGCGATGATAGACAAGAACTTTCCGAGTATGGTTATTATTCCATCTGATAGTATGCGGGAAAAAGTACTAAGCAATATTCAAGAAATCAAAGCGAGGGACGGAAAAGTTGTAGCCATAGCCACCGAAGGCAACAAGGAAATTTCCAAAATTGCCGACGATGTCATCTACATTCCCAAAACGCTTGAAATGCTTACTCCGATGCTTTCGGTGATGCCACTCCACCTTTTTGCTTATTATGTCGGTGTAATGCGCGGATACGACGTGGACCACCCTCGAAATCTTGCAAAGGCCGTTAGTGTCGAGTAGAATAGAAGTATATGACGATTAATTTTAGGGCGAGGGTAATAGAGGGAAACGGTCGAGGTACAGGGGCTATTCATTTTCCTGACGAAAAGAAAGAATTGCTTAATGACGGAATGTTGTTGCGTATGTTTGTGTATGAAAAGCAACAGCATTTCTATGCTCCTGTTTTAAATATTCGTAGAAGAAAAGGCATATATATTCCTAAGCGGATCGCCCTAGGCCTACCTCGGAGTGTCTTAAGGTGGAAGGCTAAATCACCGGATGGGTTTTATGCCCCGATAGCCAAAGATGGAACAGTTTATATACCAAGAAACGTAGTCGCCAAGTATAACTTAAAGAAAAACGACATAGTTAAGATTGTGCTTATCGAACAAAATAATAAATCACAAGTTTTTTATAAAAAGATTTATTCGCTTCAACGCCCGGGTCGTAGCAACGAAAATATAATAAGAGTTAGCCCCAAGTTTTGTAGAGCCGACATATTATTTCGGTTGGAAAAACTTCCTATAAAACCTCCGAAATCTAGTTTGTTGCGGACTCATTTAAGACAAGGGATGAATTATGCTTTCACCAAAAACGGGTTTTTAGTCTTATTTCAAGGTAATAAAGTGCCAGTAATAGTGAATCCTTGTGTAAGTTGGGAGAAACTGGCGAGGTACCTCGGCGCTTACTTTTCTGATGGCACCAAAAAAGGTAATTCTTGGGCAATTACCGCATCCACCTTTCTCCAAGCGCGATGGTATTTACGTATGCACAAAGAGCTGATTAAAGACGCAAAACCAGAACTTGTTCTTGTTTATACAAACCATAACGCTGACGGCGCTGAAATTACACTATTGCGCAAAAAGTGGGAAACCGAACTCGGACAAAAAGTGAATAGTATCAGGGTATTGCAAGCAAAAGGCGCCAACGGGTCTAAGTGGAATAAGTACGGATCGCTTGTAATTCGTGAGCCACGACAGATTCTTTTAGATGTATATTCAAGACTGCTGGATGGACTTATTCAACAAATATATCGCAGAAAAGATAAAAAACTGGGGTGGGAGTTTTTGCACGGGGTATTAGAGGGAGATGGGTGCGTTCCCGCAACCAGGAGGGGGCATCTTTCTATATCAACCAACGATATTGAATATAATGTTATTCAACAAGTGCTTTTTACTATTGGCTTGAAATTTAAAGTTATTTCCGGAAAAGGGCACGGACGCTCTATTAGAATTGGAGCACTCGACCTTCTTCGTAATTTCCCATTTATCATACCGCATATATTTAATTATTATCCAAAGCGAAGAGCCACGTTTTTTAAACGTCTAAATACGGTCGGAGCCGTCAAGTTTTTATTAAATGAACACCGACCCGCAAGTTGGGTGAAATTATGGTTGAGAAAAAATGGTTTCGTGAATAAAAATTATAAATTGACTGATAAAGGAAAACGTTTAAGAAAGGATTTAGAGACCGGAATAATTAATATCTAGACAATGATAATTGACGGCAAACAAGTCGCTCGGGAAGTTTTGAAAGAGCTGAAAGAAGAAATAATGCTCAAAAACTTAAAACTCCGATTGGCGGCTGTTTTGGTTCACCCCGCTAGAGGTCCGACTCGCCTGAAAGGCGTGGTTGTACAGGTTCAATTGTGCCGCTGGTCGGAGTCGAACCGACATGGTCTTGCGACCACACGATTTTGAGTCGTGCGTGTATAGCCAATTCCACCACAGCGGCAATCTACTACATTATTTTATCACTTTTCCGGCCGTTTTACAATTTTAAAGACCTCGTTATCGAGGTCTGGATTTAATAAGTTTGGCCGGGTATTTTTTAATGAACCAGTTGGCCCAGGTATCTCTGTTAACTCCTTTCTGGTCAGTATGGATCCACATTCCATGAGCCGACTCGGTAAAGAGTGGATGTTGTATGAGTTCGATTTTACCGGACCATACAATTTGGTTTGGATCTTCTTTCGAATAAATTATGAGCTCGTCATCGTCTTCCAACACATGAAGGCCGTCGTAAGACCACCTCTCATTTGGCCAATCGGGAGTCGGCGGGAAAATAAACTTTTCATCTTGAAATGCCCAATGGCCGCCTTCAGTGCCTGTTTCCGACCAGAAGTGTAAAACCCCAGAGAGTTCCATCTCCTTGGCCTTTATAATTTGAAAAGTTTTGATAGTAAGTATAAAATAAAGTTAATTATATGGCTAGAGTAATAAGTGTTTGTAATCAAAAAGGTGGGGTTGGGAAAAGTACATCCGCCACAAATATTTGCGCTTATCTTGCCGCGATGGGGAAGTATGTTTTATTAGTTGATTTGGATTCACAGGCAAATGCCACTCTTGGTTTGGGAATTAATATGAATCCCGACCATCCGAATATTTATCATTCTCTTATTATTGACCAGAACCCCGAAACAATAATACGAAAAACCTCGATTTTTGGTTTTGACATTCTTCCCGCTTCACAGAGTTTAGCCGGAGCGACGGTTGAGTTGGTGACGATGGATGAAAGAGAAACCCGTTTGAAGAAGGTTCTTAATTCTATCCGCACGAACTATGACTACATTCTAATAGATTGTCCGCCGTCGCTTGGGCTTTTAACGGTAAATGCTCTTGCCGCTTCCGAGCATGTGATAATTCCGGTTCAAACGGAGTATTTCGCCCTTGAAGGGTTAAGTCAGCTTCTCAATACTATCAACCTTGTCAGACAAGGGCTTAATCCTGATTTGCAAGTACTCGGAGTATTGCTTACAATGTATGATAAGAGGAATCAGTTGTCGCGACAGGTGCTGAATGAAGTTCACAAAAGTTTTCCCGGCCGCGTCTTTAATTCCGTAATACCAAGGTTGGTGTCGCTGGCCGAAGCGCCGAGTTTTGGGAAGACCATCTTGCAATTCGACCCCGGTTCGCGCGCGGCGAGAGCGTATCGGCAGTTGGCAGAGGAAATCATTAGGTTGACAAGTTAACCTTTACTACGAATTACTAATTTTTACGAATATACAAATCTTACGAATGGAATTTCATATTTGTAAAATTTGTATATTTGTGAAATTTGTAATTAGTAGTAGAGCGATTAGCGAATGAAAAAATTATTTGGACTAGGCAAGGGTCTCAATTCACTAATTCCCGACGCAAAACACATAACTCCTGATATAAAGAAGGACAGTGTTTTTTATGTTGAGATAAATAAGGTGAGGCCGAATCCCCAGCAGCCACGGCATGATTTTGACGACGAAGGTTTGAAAGAGTTGTCAAAGTCAATACGAAAATACGGAGTTCTTCAGCCTTTGCTTGTGTCTAAAGTTGAAGAAGAAAGCAATCGGGGAATGAATGTCTACTATCAGTTGATAGCGGGGGAAAGGCGATTAAGAGCATCCAAGCAGGCCGGTCTGCCCCATGTGCCGGTTATTATCAGAGACGATCTTTCTCCGGAAGGCGGGGACAAAAGAGTTGCTCTTGAGGTGGCTTTGATAGAGAACCTGCAGAGAACCGATCTCAATCCTCTTGAAGAAGCGGAAGCGTACGATCGTCTTGCCAAAGAATTTGGTTTAACTCAAAAAGAAATTGCCGAGAAAGTGGCAAAATCAAGAGAGGTTGTTGCCAACGCCATTCGTTTACTCAATCTTCCCAAAGATATCAGGGAATCCCTGCGTTCGGGTAAACTAAGCCGAGCCCATGCACGAGCGTTGCTTGCTTTTAGCGACGAGACTAAGCAGAGAGAGATGTATAAGCAAATATTGGCCGGAGGCGTCTCTTCAAGGGAAGTTGAAAGTATCGCTTCAACTGCCAAAAAGGGAAAATCTTCAGCCAAAAAAGACAGCAAATTCTTAGAACTTGAGAAAAATCTCGCCGACACGCTTAAAACCCCGGTTTTAATTCACAGCACCGAAAAAGGCGGCAAGATAGTCATCCGATTCGCCACTCTCCAAGATCTCAACAAGATCGCTAAAAGCATAATTGACTAAAAGTTATCTACAATTAAGTTATCTTAAGGATTTCAATGCTCAAAAATTAATTGACGGTTGAGCGACTACTTTGACCAGTTTGCCGCTACGATCCTTTTTCCGTCGCCTTTTGATTTTTTAAGGTTGGTGCAAGTAGCAGTATGAACCGAAACGCCCTGGTTCAACGTCATATATCCTGCTATTTTTTGTCCCGGTATGGGGTTGCAGCATTTTGCTACTTTGTATAGTAGGCCGCGCTGGCCGGCTATAAGCGGTTCGCCGGTTTGCTTGTTTTGGATAACGACGGAAGGAGTTTTTGGTTGGTGTTTAGCGTTAATTCTACGACGTGAATTAACGACATCGGAACCTGGAGAGGGACCCGTGCGTAGCCGGGTCTCCGTTGGCCGTTGGACATCCGATGTCTTCAGCGCGACATCCGATGTTTTATCTCCCGCCTCTCGTAGCCATGAATTGATCGCCTTTTTTGCCATAGCCGTCTTTACTACTTTCAACCAATCAAAAGACGGTTTCTTTTCTTTGCCTTTCATTATCTCAACTACATCGCCGTTCTTTAGTTCGTAATTCAGAGAAACGATTTTACCGTTAACTTTTGCTCCCTTGGTAGTATGGCCAAGATCTGTATGAATGGCGTAAGCGAAATCGATCGGAGTGGCGCCTTCAGGCAAATCCTTCACATCGCCTTTTGGTGTGAATGCGAATATTCTGTTCTTGAAGAAATCAATTTTCAAGCTAGCTAAACTTTCACCTGTTTTTGATTCTCCAAGGAACTTCTTTAATTGGGCTACCCATTCAACCTCTTTGGCATTAGCCGCGATCGGTTTTGTTTTCCCGCTTTCGCTATAAGCCCAATGAGCCGCGATACCGTTTTCGGCATAGTCGTGCATACTCTCTGTTCGTATTTGTATTTCAACAAGCCTGCCCTTTTCGCAGAATATGGTTGTGTGAAGCGACTGGTAGCCATTGGGCTTGGGAAGGGCTATGTAGTCCTTTATTAAGCCGGGGAGGGGCTTGTAGTGTTTATGAATGACCCCCAGCGCCTCGTAGCAGGAACTTATGTCGGGAACGATGATCCGCATTGCGACAAGATCGTGTATTTTTTCTGGGTCTAGGTCTTTCCTCTTCAATTTTTGATACAAACTATAATAGTGTTTTGCTCTTGAATTAAGGTCAATTATCGCAACACCAGCGTCTTTCAGATACCGCCTGATCATCGGTTTTGTCCTTTCTATGTAGTTGAGGCGGTCGGAGTATTTTTCTTTAACTTTTTTTAAAAGCCAGGAATATTCTCTCGGATAAACATACGGGAAAGCCATGTCTTCCAGCTGGCCTTTCAATCGGCCCATTCCCAGTCGAGCCGCAATGGGGGCGTATATTTCCAATGTCTCCAGCGCTATTCTTTTTTGGTCTGCTTTGGACATAAATTTGAGGGTCTCCATATTATGGTACTTGTCGGCCAGTTTTATAAGGATGACTCTTATGTCCTCGGCAGTGGCGAAAAACATTTTTTTGAGCGAATTAAAGTGGCTTCGATGAGCGCCATCTTCTTTGTTAGCCGCGTCGGATATTTTCCTTAGTTTGGTCATGCCTTCAACCAAAAAAGCGATATCCGCGCCGAATTCCTTTTTGAGTTCTTCGAGAGTAATGCCGGAATCTTCGATAACGTCATGCAGCAATCCGGCCGCTATGGTCGGCGAGTCCAGCCCCAGGTCGGCCAGAAAATAGGCCACACACAGAGGGTGGGTTATATAGTCCTCGCCAGAAAGCCGTTTTTGTCCGCCGTGGGCATATTCGGCGAATTTGTAGGCCTTCTCTATCAAGCCGGGATCTTTCTTCCTACCCGGACTTTCCAGTATTTTCGTTAATAAATTGTCCATTATTATACCACAAATGCCTTTGTGTGGAGGGCCGTTTGTGTGGAGGGCCGCCCTCTACACTTACTCCACACTTATGTCGACCATAATAAAAAACTACTCCCATTTGGAGTAGTTTTCAACTGTTAAAGATTTATTGTAATTAAGTAATTTGTCGTAATTTATGGTAATTAATCGTCTCAATTACTCAATTACTCAATTACTCAATTACTTAATTACGATGTTTCTTTTTCTTCTTTTCTTCTTTAAGTATTTCAAGAGCTCTTGGCAGTTCAATTGTGTAGACGTCGTCACCAGAGGTTTTTTTAAGTGAACGAAAGTCCCCGTCGTGCATAATATACGGTCCGAAGCGACCGATACTGGCGATTATCTCTTTGCCTGTTTCCGGATGGGTTCCAAGCACTCGCGGCAAGCTCAAGTATTTAAGGGCTTCTTCTTGGCTGACTGTTGCCGGGTCTTTGCCTTTGGGCAAGCTGGCTCTTCGTGGCTTTTCGTCCCCCTTAACGGTTTCTCCGACCTGAACATAAGGTCCGAATTTTCCTTCCATAACGAATATAGGCAGACCGGTTGCGGGGTCTGTTCCCATAGGTTTGTTCGGTTCAACCACCGAACCGTCTGCTCGGCGGGCGCCTTTACATTCGGGGTAATTTTCGCAGCTCATAAATTTGCCGCTTTTGCCGAGTTTGAAAGTCATCGAACTATCACATTTGGGACATTTCCACTTGGCCGGAGCAGGGCCGAGATTGGTGAGTTTTTCTATATTTTCTTTTGACCTGACGTCTTTGTGGAACGGCTCGTAGAATTCCTTCAACGTTTTGACATATTCTCTTTTTCCTTCGGCTATCTCGTCAAGCTCGTTTTCCATTTCAGCGGTAAAGGTGTCGTTGATGTAATTCATAAAGTTTTTTTCAAGAAATGAACTTACCACTTCTCCCGTATCGGTGGGTTTCATTGCCCGGCCATCCCTTGACACATACTTCCTGTCATAGAGGGTCTTGATGATGGACGCGTAAGTTGACGGCCTTCCGATGCCTCTCTTTTCCAGTTCTTTGACCAGGCCGGCTTCGGTGTACCTTGGCGGCGGTTCAGTATGTTTCTCTTCGCTTGCGATGTCTTTAAGGGTCAATGACTCGTCTGTAGCAACTTTAGGAAGTTCCACGTCTTCGCCTCGGGATCTGGTGTCGCAAGCAAGCCAGCCGTCAAAAAGAACGCGTGAACCTGTAGCCGCAAAATCGGGAATACCGCCTTCTTTTATGGTTGCAGTTATCTTTGTGCGGACAAGTTTGGCGTCAGCCATTTGGGAAGCGATGGCCCGTTCTCTGATAATTCTATACAGTTTTTTCTGTTCTTCGTTACTTCCGGCGTTTTCTCTGCCTGCGTCAGTCGGTCGGATCGCTTCATGGGCTTCTTGGGCACTTTTACTTTTCGTTTTATACGTTCTCGGCTCCACATATCCTTTGCCGTAAATCCTTTCAACGAGACCGACTATCTGTTGTTGGGCAGTTGAGGCGAGGTTAACGCTGTCGGTTCTCATATATGTAATGTATCCCTGCTCGTATAGTTTTTGGGCTATGCCCATAGTTCGTGATGGAGAAAAACCAAGACGGGAACTTGCCGTTTGTTGGAGTGTCGAAGTTGTGAATGGCGGCCGTGGCGAGCGCTTGACTTCGCTTTCGGTCACGTCTTTGACAAACCATGAACCGGAACGACCCATTTTAAGTATGCTTTCGGCGATTGTTTTTTCCTTCGGTTGTTCTTCACAGGTTGTCCTGAAGACCGTCTTATTGTTCCCGAAAACATCAGCAGTGATGATATGATAGGCCTCGCTTTTGAAAGAATTTATCTCTCTTTCGCGTTCGACAAGGATGCGAAGCGCCGGCGACTGGACGCGTCCGGCTGAAAGTCCATAGCGAACCTTTTTCCAAATGAGACCGGAGAGGTCGTATCCGAATAGTCGGTCCAAAACCCGGCGCGCTTCTTGCGCTTTCACAAGTTTTTCGTCTATTGCGCGAGGATGCTTCAATGCCTCTAGGATAGCTTCTTTGGTTATTTCGTGAAAAACGATCCGCTTGGAGTTTCCTAAGTTCAGAACTTGGGCTATGTGCCATGCGATTGCTTCGCCTTCGCGATCAGGGTCAGTGGCTAAGTAGATGTCATCGGCCCTGGCGGCACTGGTTCTCAATTCCTCTATTATTTCTTTCTTGTCCTCGTTTATTTCATAATGGGGGATAAAACCACCTTTTATGTCGACGGCGTCTTTATCGCTTTTTGGCAGATCGCGTATATGGCCAACGGATGCGCGTATGTTAAAATCCTTCCCAAGAAGCTTGGACAAAGTGCGGCTTTTGGTGGGTGACTCAACGATGAGTAGGTGCATGATTAAAATTTAAAATGTAAATATCAAAATGGAAAATGACAGATTAAAATGTAAAACTGGAAGAATTTTTAAGCAGTTTTATCACTCGTTAATTTTGAATTTTAAATTGTCATTTTACACTTTGATTTTTTAACTTTACATTTTTCTATATTTCCCATTACTCGACTGTTTTATCAATCCGTTTATTTCAAGCACGGACAAGGACGACAATATATCAGAGGTATTTGCGTCTGGCAAGTGAGACATTATTTCGTCGGTTGATAATTCTCCTTCTTCTTTAAGTATAGCAAGTATGTTTTGTTGTATAGAATTTTCTGTTGACACACTGCTCCCAGCGCCGTTAAAAATATCTAGATTATAACCATACTCATCGGTTATATCTTGAGCGGATGTAATAAGTTTTGCTCCGCTTTTTATCAGTTCGTTTGAGCCGGTTGATTTTTGAGAAAATATATTTCCCGGAACGGCAAAAACATCCCTGTTCTGATCCAACGCGCATTTAGCGGTAATTAAGGAACCGCTGTCTCTGTCTGCTTCAACTATGACCACGCCTTTTGACAGGCCGCTTATTATTCTGTTTCTGGCGGCAAAGTTTGCGGCATGAATTTCTTCTTCATCGGAATATTCGGAAATAATAAGGCCATTGTTCCCCAATATTTTTTGGGCAAGGGATAAGTTTATTTTAGGACCTATTTTTGCGTCGCTTACTCCGCCCCCCAAAACGGCTATCGTTTTTCCTCCGATGTCTAAGGTTGTCTGATGAGCGATAGCGTCAATTCCCATCGCCAGGCCGCTTACTATTGTAAAACCGGCTGTTGCCAACCCCCGAGTTATATATTGGGCCGAATCTTTTCCGTATGGCGTAAGTTTTCTTGTACCGACCACTCCTATGCATTCGCTGTTAAGTAATTCCAAATTCCCTCGGCAGTATAGTTGCTTTGGCGGATCGGAGATCTGGGCCAATAATTTAGGGTAATTCTTCTCACCTAATCTTATTTGGGTAATGGGATACGTCATTTGATGTTTATGATGCTTTAATGTAAAGTTTAAAAATCAAAATGCAAAATGACAATGTAAAATTTAAAAATGAATTCAAAAAACGTCTATATGGCTGGGTTTTGCGTTTGATCAAATTTATTGATAAACTACCTAAAGATTCCGTAAGCGACGTTATGGGGAAACAACTGCTAAGAAGCGGTACTAGTATACTTGCTAACTACATAGAAGCAAATTCCGCGAGTTCTAGAAAGGACTTTATAAACTTTTTTACCCATTCTCTCAAGTCCTCAAATGAATCAAAAGTTTGGCTAACTTTATTGCGAGATTCTGAAAAAGGGGACCGGAATGAATTAGAATGGCTGCTTAAAGAACTCATAGAAATATCTAACGTGTTAGCTTCCAGCATACTAACTCTAAAGGGTAAAAAATAATTTTGCAATTTTATAACTGTCATTTTACATTTTGATATTTACATTTTAAATTATGTTTTTGTCAGTTATCATTCCCGCTTACAACGAGGAGAAGAATATAGAAAAGACCGTCAGGTCGATTTTTAATTATTTAAAGCCCAAGAACATCGAATATGAAATAATAGTTGTAACCGACGGATCGAATGACAAGACCAATGAAATTGTTCATTCGTTAATTTCTGAAATACCGACTCTCCAACTTCTTGATTATACAATGAACCATGGCAAGGGTTACGCTGTAAAGCAAGGCATGTCCAAAGCAAGCGGCGATCTGCGTCTTTTTATCGATGCCGATAACTCAACCCCGATAAATCATCTGGAAATTTTCCTTCCTTATATCAATGATGGTTTTTCTGTCATTATCGGTTCCATTGCCGTTGCCGGACACAAAGTTGCCGCTGGAAGCGAGCCGGCGTGGAGGAGGGTTTTTGGCAAACTCGGCAACTTATTTATTCAAATAATAGCTGTGCCAGGAATATATGATACCCAAAGAGGATTCAAACTTTTCACTGCCGAAGCGGCGGAAAAGATATTTCCGAAATTAACTATTGAGAGATGGGGTTTTGATGTTGAGGCGTTGGCTCTGGCCAGAAAATTTGGCTTTAAGATAAAAGAAGTGCCCGTTGATTGGAAAAACGCTCCCGAATCCCACGTCGGCCTGAAGGCCTACTTTCAAGTGCTTATAGAAACGGTTAAAATAAGATGGAACCTTATATCTGGAAGATATAAGTAGCAATGCCAATCCGCGAATGACATGCGAATGCCGCAAATGCTATCGCATTATGTTGCGTCAGCAGACTATTTGTAGTATTCGCATAGATTTGTAGTTTTGCATTATGTTGAGCTATGCTCAATGAATTTAGACAAGATCTTGTCTCCGGTGAATGGGTGCTTTTTGCCACTGGAAGAGCTAAGCGGCCCCATGCCGACGAAAATAATGATGTCGCAGATAAAGAATACAAGTCAATACAAAACTGCCCATTTGAGGACCTTAAAAGGTCAGGCAATGAACCGGTATGGTTCTATCCTAACGAAGCCGACTGGCGTATTGCCGTTATTAAGAACAAATTCCCAGCAGTTAAGCCGGGTGTATGTAAACAGGCAACCGATTTCGGCCCTTTTAGTATTCAGGAAGCAGTAGGATTCCATGATGTGTTTGTCTACAAAAACCACGATCAGCACTTTGCTGATTTTTCTCAAGAAGAAGTTGTTGAAGTGATACGTTCGTATAAAAGAAGATACCGCGAAATATCTGAATCGGAAGGTTGCGTGCGTTATGTTTTAATATTCCACAATTTCGGCCGCGACGCTGGAGCGAGTATCTACCATCCGCACAGCCAGATAATCTCAATGCCCATCCTGCCGCCCGATGTATCAAGAAGCATAAACGGCTCTTATAATTTTTACAAAGAACATAAAGAGAGGGTCTATGACGTGCTTATGAAGTGGGAAAGAGAGCATGGCAACAGAACTATATACGAGAACGATCTTTTTATTGCTTTTTGTCCGTTCGTTTCAAAGACGCCTTATGAGGTCAGAATATTTTCCAGAGACAGCCATGCTCATTTTGAAAAAATGCCAGACGAGTTTGATAAATATTTAGCCGATGTTTTACTTACAGTTCTGAAAAAAATAAGACAAGCGCTTGGAAACCCTCCTTACAATTTATTTGTTCATACCGCGCCGGCGGAAACAGAGCTGAAGAGTGTGCACGAATTTTACAGTTGGCACATTGAGATTTTACCAAAGATCAAGATTGACGCCGGCGTTGAAATGGGTACGGGGGTGGACGTGAATATTATTGATCCCGATGAGGCGGCGGAATTATTGAGAAATGCTTAACTTTATTTCATTAGTGGGCCAATGGTCTTTGGATGTTTTAAACCAAGGAGGATATCTTGGTGTTTTTTTGTTATCCATCGCCGATCGGCTTACATTCCAATTTATCCCCGGAGAAGTTGTTTTCTCGTTGCTTGGTTTTTTGATAAGCCAGGCGAAATTTAATTTTGCCCTCGCCCTGGCTTTAACAGTCGGGGGTAATTTTGTCGGCGACGCGATTATTTATTGGGTTTCTCTGAGGGGTGGTCGCAGATTTGTTGAGAAGTTTGGAAGATATTTTTTTATCTCTGCCCACGACCTGAATCATACCGAGAAATTATTTGAAAAACACGGCGGCAAACTTATATTTTGGGGCAGATTTATTCCTATTATTGTCACTTTTATCTCCATTCCCGCCGGTTTGGCCAGGATGAATTTCGCTAAATTCTCTATTTATACGCTGTTTGGCTCTTTGCCCAGGAATTTCATATTGATATTTTTGGGCTTTACGCTAGGCGAGAATTGGTCAAAAGTCATCGAGTTTCTGGAAAAAGGCCAATTTGTTATGATCTTAATATTGGCGGCGGTAATTGTTTGGTATATTATTCGCCATATCAGAAAAAAACATTTAACCCACAATTAATTACTGATTTACTTTAGTAATCACTATGAAAAAATTAATTGTATCGAACTGTCCCGATTTTCTTCGTGCAAAGCGCGATTAGAAAATCGAGGATCCTCGATTTGTCAACCCCGCCTTGGCGGGGGACAAATCGGGAGAAAATACCATGAAAAAGAAGTTGATAGTATCTAACTGGAAGATGCAACCCACCACTCTCGCCGAAGCAGAGCAGATCTTAGATTTGGTTGATGAATATCTCGGCTCTCTTAGTGAGCGGGAGTTGAATTTGGTGTTTTGTCCGCCGTTCGTTTTTACGGAAGAAGTGGGGAAAATTTTAAAGACATCACATCTTCTTCATCAGTCGGGATTGGGAGCGCAGGATATATCAACAGACGACAGAATGGCTCTAACCGGAGAAGTGTCGGGTCCCATGCTCAAGAAACTCGGAGCTAGGTATGTAATTGTTGGTCATTCTGAACGTCGCTGGAAATTAGGCGAGTCAGACGAAGTGGTTAATAAAAAGTTGAAAGCAGTTTTGCGGAATGAAATGATGCCCATCGTCGCTGTAGGCGAGAAAACTCGCGACGATAATTTTGAGGATTTCCTCAAAGAACAGGTTTTGAATACCTTTGCCGGTCTTTCGGCCGAAGAAGTGGCAAGGTGTATTATTGCTTACGAGCCGGTTTGGGCAATAAGCACTACCCCCGGCGCCCGTCCCGACACCCCGGAATCGGCCCTTGAGTCAGTAGAGGTGATTAAAGAAACTCTTGCTACCGCGCTACAATCTACTGCGCTACCGCGCTATTTATACGGTGGTTCCATAACGTCAGTTAATGCTCGTGAATTTTTGAGTAATGACGGTTTTGACGGTGTTTTAATTGGCGGCGCAAGTACTAACAAAGAAGAATTCGTGAAGATTCTGGCTATAGCCAGTAAATTATAAATTTTATGATACTATGATATATCATAAAATTTGTTTGATATATCAGATAAGGCAAAAAGATGAAAACAATATTCGATATTCCCGACCTGAAAAATAAAAAAGTTTTGTTGAGAGTTGATTTTGATGTACCAATTAAGAAGTTAGAAGTTGGAGGTAGGGGGTTAGAAATAGTAGAAGGTTTCAGGATAAAGAAACAAAAGGAGATGATTGACTGGCTTGTTGAACGCGGGGCTAAGGTGGTAATGATTGCTCACCTTCACGAGGACGATGGTTCTTTTGGAGAATTGATCCCTCAACTTCTCATCCTTCTTGGGCGCGAGGTGGGGTTTATCAAAAAGGTAGAAGATATTGAGGGATACCTCGCTAACTATCCGGGCGTCGGTCTCTTGGATAATATCCGCAATTTCCCGGGAGAAAAAGAAAACGACCCGGAATTTGCAAAACGGCTTGCTGCCGCAGGCAGTCCTGAGCTCGTCGAAGGGTCGAAGGGATTTGATATTTACGTTAATAATGATTTTGCCGTGTCTCATCGCAACCATGCTTCCGTATCAGCCATTACCGAATTTTTGCCGAGTTACGCCGGGTTGTTGGTTAAAGAAGAGGTGACAGGACTTCAAAAAGCCATAGATTCTCCCAAAGCCGGCAAGGTCGTGATAATAGGCGGCGCGAAAGCGGAGACGAAAGTGCCGGTTATTAAAAATTTTGTTGGTAAAGCCGAACTGATATTGCTTGGCGGAGTAGTGGCCAACGACGTGCTTAAAGCAAGAGGTCAGGATATGGGCGATTCCGTCGTTGACGAGAATTATCAGGAGTTGCTTGTCGGCCTGGATATCAACGACCCCAGATTACTTGTGCCGGAGGATTTTGTTGTTTTTGACAATAAAATTCTTGATATAGGAGAAAAGACGATACAAAAATACGCCGACGCGGTCAGTCGCGCTTCTGTGGTAATATGGAACGGTCCGATGGGGCTTTTTGAGAGTTCGTCTTTTGCGACGGGTACTCAAAAAATAGCCGAAGCGGTAGCCGAGTCGGTTGCTTATAAAATAATCGGTGGCGGCGATACCATGGCCGCGATATCGAAATTTCGAAATATCGATATGTCGAAATTTAATTTCATCTCTACCGGCGGGGGAGCGATGCTGGCATTTCTGGCTGGCAACAAACTGTCCGGACTCGAGGCCTTAGGATATTATAATCGTGAATGAGGAGTAAAGTGAAAGATTGCTTACACTTTATCCGAATGAACTGGTTATACGAAGTATGATCAGATTTAAAGAAAAAAGAAAAAGCACACGAAAACCAACTAAAGATATTGTTGTGTTTTATCACAACGACTGTACTGACGGTTTCAGTGCTGCATGGACTGCGTGGAAGAGGTTTGGTTCCGACGCTGATTATATTGGCATAGATCCCGGAAGCGAACCGCTAAAAGGACTTAAAAATAAAGAGATATATATGGTGGACGTTATTTATCCGATACAATATTTAAAAAAGTTGATAACAGACAATAAAAAATTTGTTGCCGTTGACCACCATGTTTCCAATAAGAATTCTTTTGAAGTTGTCTTGAATGGCCTCTTTGATATAAAACATTCCGGTGCTGTTCTGGCCTGGAATTATTTTCACCCGAAGGTTAGGGTACCCAAGTTTCTTAAATATGTTGAGGATATGGACCTTTGGAAACTGAAATTACCTAAGGTTAAGGCGCTGATAGCTTATCTTGATATGGTAGAGTTTGATTTTAAAGAATGGGACAAGATCGCTGCTAACGTGGAAGTTAAATCCAAGTTTGACGCGTATGTGAAACAGGGCTCTCTATTGTTAAAGCACGAAGACAAAATAATAGAAAGGATAATTTCAAATCATGCTGAGCTTGTTAGTTTTTTTGGCCACAAGACTTATGCCGTGAACTCGCCGGTCTTTAACTCCCAGATAGGCAATGCCTTGTATAAAAAACTTCCGCCTATCGGGATAGTGTGGGTTCAGAACGATGACGGTAGTGTCCATGTTTCTCTAAGGTCAAATGGCGCGGTTGATGTTTCTAAAATTGCTTCAAAATTTAAAGGAGGCGGAGGGCACAAAAGAGCCGCCGGTTTTAAGCTTGAGAATTGTTTCAAACTTCCCTGGAAAAAAGTATAATGCGATACCAACATACAAATGACCTACTAATTATATTAATGAAAAACGAAATGCTATTCGTATCATTAGTATGAATTAGTATATTAGCATCGCACTTTATGAAACATAAATTCTTAATTCATACCGATGGCGGAGCAAGAGGCAATCCGGGGCCGGCGGCCGCCGGTGTTGTGATAGACGGCGAGCCGCTAGGCCATAAGGAATATGGAGAATATCTGGGCGAGCTCACAAATAATGAAGCTGAATATAGAGCGGTAGTTATCGCGCTGAAAAAATTAAAGCATCTTATCGGTGGCGAGAAAGCGAAGGACTCAAGCGTGGAATTTCATGTTGACTCCGAACTGCTTGAACGCCAGCTTAATGGCGGATACAAGATAAAGGACAAGGACATCAAAGTACTATTTCTTGAAATATGGAATCTTAAGACCGATTTCGGCAAAGTTGTTTTCAAACATATTTCTCGGGAGGAAAATGTAGAAGCCGACAGGATAGTCAATCAGGTCTTGGACAAGGAAACCAACAAACTCGACTTGTAACCGCTAAAATACTGTATTATGGAGGGCGGCCCTTCACACAAATTGATTTGTGGTATAATATTGTACCGTTATGCGCTACCGAGATTATAAAAATTTTCATACGGGAGGTTTCTTCCATATTTATAACCGTGGGCACAATAAAGACCTAGTTTTTAAAGACGAGGAAGATTATTTGTTTTTTATTAAACGCGCTAAACAAATTTTAGGGTTGCAAAAGACAGGAATGAGCAAGTGGATGAGCACTTTACCTGAAGGGTCCTTTTCGGTATTAAGTTACTGTCTTATGCCGAATCACTTTCACTTTCTGATTCTTCAACAAACAAACCTCCCTACCTCAAAGTTTATTAGTAAATTATGCACCTCATACAGTATTTACTTTAATAAAAAGTATGAAAACATCGGAGCCGTATTTCAAGGCAGATTTAAGGCCAAACTAGTAGATGACGATTCTTATTTGACACACCTTTCGGTTTACATACACAAAAATCCAAAACAACCTTTCAGGTGGCCGTACTCCAGTCTAACTGACTATGTTGGGAGAGGGAGAGATCCATTAGTTGATAAAGATTTGATTATTAAAATGACTGGCGGAACTACAAAAACTTATAAAGAATTTTTTCATGATTATACTAACAAGGACGAGCTACAAATAAGTCACTTAACATTTGATGACTAAATTAAACCTGTGGAGGGCGGCCCTCCACAAGCGATTGCTTAGCACTAGTTTTTGTGATATGCTTAACATGTTCTGTGTTCTAGGCAATTACTCCTGTCAGTTGGCAGGGGAGGAAAGTCCGAGCATTCCCCGGCTCTACTTTTTTTAAAAGAGGGCTGGGAGCAGGGTAGCGGGTAACGCCCGTCCACAGTAATGTGAGAGGTGCGAGCAGAGACGTCCGATAGGGCAACCTTGAGGAAGACAACCCAAAAATTTGATTTAATCATTTTGAGTCTAGTCCGATACGGTGGGTTAGAAGTATCGGGGTGAAACGGTCCCGACGTTTCAGTCGGGACTCCGACCTCGTAAGAGCGTCGGAGCTAAATCCTTACTTGGGTGCAAGAGCAGCGTTCCATGCACTTTCTTTGGAAACTTAGAAAGTGCATGGTTCGAAAAGTTAGCTCGCTAGAGCCATATAGTAATGTATGGCCCAGATAAATTATTGTCTCAGACAGAACTCGGCTTATTGAACACAGAGTTAAAAATCCCCGAAAGGGGATTTTTAACATATTATACCACATTTCTAAACCTGTGGAGGGCCGCCCTCCACAGGGCGGGTTTGGTTGTAAATGAGATGGTAATATGCTAATTTTCAGGCGTGAAGAAATCAGAGCTCTATTTTAATGTTTTGCGCCTGCCGGTTGATTTTCTGATGTTGGTTGCCGCCGGCGTCTCCACATATTTTTTGAGAACAGAGATACTGTCCTCCTTTAGGCCGGTGCTTTTTGAGTTTAATCTTCCATTTTACAAATATTTTTATCTGGTTGTTTTCGTGTCGTTTTTATTTCTTGCGTCATATGCCGTCTCGGGGCTTTACTCTCTTAAGATACGCCGAGGACTCTTCGACGAACTGTTGAAGATATTGGTTGCCTCTTCCGCCGGCATAATGATGATCATCATTTATATTTTCTTAAGGCAGGAGCTTTTTGACTCCAGGTTCCTGATTTTGGGCGGCTGGTTTTTTGCCGTAATTTTTGTTTTCATTGGCCGGCTTTTGGTTTCTCTACTTCAGAAGTACTATGTGATAAGACGAAATTTCGGCGTACATAATGTCGTGGTTGTAGGTAACGACGAGTTAGCGACAGCCGTGGTGGAAGGGATCAGCTCTGATCTTTCATACGGCTATCGGCTGCTCCAGCGCACGAATTCGCCGGATCTAGACATGGTTAGGTCGGCAAAGCCGGACGAAGTCATACTGACCAACCCGAATTATCCGGAGAAAAACGTCTTGGAACTGGTTGATTTTTGCCATGAAAATCATATTGTTTTCAAATATATCCCGAATATTTACAAGACCCTGACAGCCAATTTTGATATAGACACCATAGGCGGGCTTCCCCTCATTGAACTCAAAAGGACTCGCCTTGACGGCTGGGGGAAGGTTATCAAAAGAACTTTTGATATTTTTGTATCCTTGCTTAGCCTAATTATACTTTCTCCTTTGTTTGCGATTGTGGCGATGGCCATAAAACTAGATACAACAGGGCCAGTATTCGCGCGTTTGAAGCGGGTGAGTAGGAATAGGGAATTTTTATTGTATAAATTTCGGGGGATGATCGCTTATGATCCCGATGGAGGAGCGGAGTCGCTCAAGGCTTCTCTGGCGGCGTTCAACGAACGCAAAGACGGACCATTATTTAAGATGAAAAATGATCCACGCATTACCCGTGTCGGTAAAATTATAAGAAAATACCGCATAGATGAATTGGCGCAATTTATAAATATTTTAAGGGGAGAGATGAGTTTAGTCGGTCCGAGGCCACATCAGCCGGACGAGATATCACTCTACCAAAAACATCATAAAAAAGTTCTGGCGATAAAAGCGGGGGCGACCGGACTTGCCCAGGTTTCGGGCAGTTCTGATATACTATTCGAACAGGAAGTTACTCTGGACACATATTATATTGAGAACTGGTCTTTGTGGCTGGATCTCAAAGTGATCGTCAAAACAATGCTAAAACTGCTTACTGATAAATCAGCCGTATAAAGTTAATCTCTAATCTCTAAACAAATTCTAAACTCAAATCTCAAAAACTTTTTAAAATTTTGAATTTTGAAATTATTTAGAAATTAGAAATTAGAAATTCCAATGCGAATAGCATTTGTTCACGAATATCTTAACCAATTCGGGGGAGCCGAGAGGATGCTTCTGGCTTTGTGCGCCATCTTTCCTGATGCCCCAATTTATACTCTTTTTTACGACGCCAATGCCACCGGGGGTGTATTTGAAGGGAGGGACGTCAGGACGTCTTTTCTTCAGAACTTACCTTTTGTAAAAAAGCATCATCGCGGATTTCCTCTGCTGATGCCTCTTGCCGTTGAACAATTCGATTTTTCGGATTTCGACGCGGTGATATCCATATCCGCCTCTTTTGCCAAAGGTGTTATAACCAAGCCGCATACCAAGCATATCTGCATTTGTCTGACCCCGCCGCGTTTTCTGTGGGATGACAGCCAGAAGTTTGTTGAAGAATTCGGATATCCAAAGTTAATTCGGAATATTTTGCCACCTTTTATTTCATACTTGAGAGTATGGGACAAGGAAGCGTCCTGTAGAGTAGACGAATTTTGGGCGATATCGGATTTTATAAGACAAAGAATTAAGAAATACTACGGTAGAGAGTCAGAACTTGTTTATCCGCCAATCGATATTTCAAAATTTCCAAAACCTACAACCTACAACTTACAACCTACAACCTACTTTTTAATGGCCGGTCGTTTGGTTGCTTATAAAAGGTTTGACCTTGGAGTTAAAGCGTTCAACAAACTCGGCTTTCCTCTGAAGATAGTGGGCATAGGGCCGGAATTTAAAAAGTTAAAAAGAATAGCTAATGACAACATTGAGTTCCTGGGCCTTGTTTCTGATGACCGTCTGGCAGACCTTTATTCTAAAACTCAAGCTCTCATATTTCCTCAAGAGGAGGACTTCGGTATTGTGCCCTTGGAAGCGATGGCATCCGGCAGGCCGGTTATCGCGTTTCGAAGCGGGGGAGCGGTGGAAACCACAGTAGAAAACAAAACCGGCGCATTTTTTGATGAGCAAACGGTGGACTCCCTTGCCTATGCCGTGAAGAATTTTGACTCAAGCAAATTTGATTCAGAGAATTGCAGAAAACAAGCAGAACGATTTGACGTCGGTGTGTTTAAAACTAAAGTGTTTGAAAAACTGTCCTCACTATGATTATTGGCATTGATATAAGAGTACTCGGCTACTCTGTGAAAAGCGGTATTGAAGAATATGCCGAAAATTTAATACCCCTCCTGATTAAGGAAGGCGGTGATATTCAGTTTAAGCTTTTCTATTCTTCTTCAAAAAATAAACTCCCCAATTATTCTTGGCTGAAAGAAAAGAATGTCGAGCTACACACATTCAACTATTCGAACAATCTACTTTTCACTTCAGCTCGGTTTTTGAATAGGCCGTTCATAGACAAGATGGTCGGGGGAGCGGATGTTTTTTTCTTTCCTCATTTTTTTCTTTCCTCATTGTCCCCAAGCTGTAAAAGAGTGACGACTTTCCACGATCTTTCCTACGTGCATTTTCCCGAGCGCCTTACTTTAAGAAAAAAAATTTGGCACAGTGTTCAGATGAATCCAAAATGGCAGGCAAAATTCTCCGACAAGCTCATTGCTGTTTCGGAGTCAACAAAGAATGACCTTGTTAATTTTTACAAAGTTGACCCCGCTCGCGTTGAAGTAATACATTCCGGCGCTCTGTTGAGGTTAAACCTCAACATGAGGTTTAACCTCAACAAGTTTAAGCGGGAGAAGAATCTTCCCGACAGGTTCATTCTTTTTCTTGGCAAACTGGAGCCGCGTAAAAACACAGTAGGCGTTATCAGGGCATTCAACAATCTGAAGTCGAATCCAAAATACAACGATGTCGGTCTAGTCATAGCTGGCGCGAAAGGGTGGAAGTGTGATGATCTTTTCAGAGAAGCGAATGTCGGGACATCTGATGTCTGTTGGACATCAGATGTCGTTAATTCTTGCGATGTTGGTAATATAATTTTTACCGGCCAGATCAACGACGAGGAAAGATCTCTATACTATCGCGCGGCCGATGTTTTCGTTTACCCATCTTTCTTTGAAGGGTTTGGCTTTCCTCCGCTTGAGGCGATGGTATCCGGCATTCCCGTCATCACTTCGCGAAATTCTTCTCTTCCGGAGGTTGTCGGCGATGCCGCTATAATGATAGATCCTTATGACATAAGCGAATTAGAACTGTGGGTGACCAAATTATTGGATAAAGATTTAGCCAATTTGATGGTAAAAAAGGGAATCGAACAATCATCTAAATTCAACTGGCGTAGTACTGCCACCAAAACCTTGGAGACCTTAATCAGAGCCAAAACATAAAAGTCCCAAAAATCTTCTCACTCTTGTTTTAGTTCATCTCGCAAGCTCAAGGATGTTATACTTAGCAGGCGAACTATTTTTATAACCCACTTCTCAACAGGAATAAATAAAGTTTTTTAGGGTATACTTAAGAGAGCAGGATTTAATTCTCATCACTTGAGGAAAGTTCAAATCCTGCTCTCTTAAGGTAGTGTCTTCAGAAAATCAGAATATTCTAAAATCTTTATTTGACATAAAACCCGTAGACAAGACGGGGAGGGTTAATGTTGCAAAAATTTACAGAGTCCAGCCGGTTGTGAATTTAGTTAGTGGGAATAAGGAATTAGGAATTAGGGATTATGGGGTAAGTAAGGGTTTGGGTAACAAAAAAAATACCAAAAAAGCTCCGACAGATGCCGCAAGCAACAAGCTTGTGAACTCTGTCGGAGCCGCATATAGTACCGTGGTTCGGGCTCGTCAGCCTAGTTTAAGTATAGCAGAACGAATTAACAAGTCAAATACATATGTGGATATCTCCGATTCCGTGGACGGTACGGAATTTGCACCCGTCGGTTCCTGGCTGACGAACCCGAACCGGTACTACACACCGCCCACGGTAAAACAATCATACCAAGAAAAGTTAATTTCTCAAGACGAGTTGGAAAAGTATCTCAACTCAAGAATTAACGTAAAAAGGGAGCTGAAAGCGGTCGGAGCGGTAACAAGCGTAAAGAGCCAAATGCAAAACGCAAAACCCAGGATAAGACCCATACAGAATAGTATTAAGTATAAAGTATTAAGTATTAAGGAAGGTGAAACCAAAACATCAGATACCGGATACTTAATACCTAATACTAAATACGAAGATGTTGGTGAAAACTACGAAACGGTATTAAGGCAAATTAACGAAAAAGTTACACCAAGCCGCGATGAAGTGCTAACAGGGGAGCCAAAGGAAATTTATCCGTTTGAATTAACGACATCGCAAGTCCGTGGGACTTGCGATGTCAGGCCGTCGCCCGAAATAGAAAGCTGGGTCAGGTACGCCAAAGATACGCGGACAAACACGGACAAGGAACGGACTGATACGGACTATAAACAAACTTATGCGGACAGACTAAAAACCATCAAATTTGCGAGAGTTAAACTGCCGAGGTTGAAGAGGTTAAATAAGAGCTTGCTAACTTACATGCTTGTTGGCTTACTGGTTTTTGTTCTTTTCACTTCATTCGGCTGGTATGGGATAAACTTAAAGAACGAGGTGATGAAAGAGAGTAATTCCGCAGTAGCTAATCTAGAGCGGGCGGATGATAACTTAAGGGCATTTGATTTTGAGTCGGCGTCAAGTAACTTTTCCGAGGCATATCAAGAGTTTTCAAGGGCGGGGGAGCGCTTGAACTTTCTGGGAGCAAGTATTACCTCTTTATTTGCCGAGTTACCCGGACTCGACAAGCTCACCGCAGGCGGAGCCGGCAAGCTGAAATCGGCAAAGAATCTTGTTGAAGCGGGGAAGTTGCTTGCGGAAGCCGGCAGGTCAATGTCTGAAGCTGTTAATTCTCTGTCAAAAACCGGGACATTATTGAGGTCTGATCTCGTTAATATAAGGTCCGACCTCTTTGGCGAGCTTAAAAAGTCGCTTGAGATTGCGAGCAAGAATCTTTCAAAGGCCGATGCTCTCCTGTCCGACGTGAGCCCCGATGCCTTACCGGAAGACAAAAGAGTGTCATTTCTGGAATTTCAATCAAAACTTCCCGGATTTGAAAGGATTGTCTTTGACGCGGTAGGATACGTTTCTTTCCTTGAGAATCTGCTCGGTGCCAATGGTACCACCAAGAAATACATTGTTCTTTTCCAGAACGATAGTGAGTTAAGGCCGACCGGCGGGTTTCCCGGAACCTACGCGGTTGTAACGTTCAAGGATGGACGTTTGGCCGACTTTCTGGTTGACGATGTATATAATCTGGACGGACAATTGAAAGAAAATATAATTCCGCCTAAACCCTTACAACATATAACGCCCAACTGGGGGATGAGAGATGCTAGTTGGTTCATTGACTTTTCGGTGTCCGCCCAGAAAACGATTGAATTCTATGAAAAAACTACACGTTCGGCTTGTAGTACAAGTCTGACTTGCAGAAAGGTGGATGGCGTTATAACTATAAGCCCGAGGATTATATTGGACATACTGAAGGTAGTCGGTCCGATAGAAATGTCGGAATACGGCTTTGCGGTTAATGATGAGAACTTTTTACTTACCATCCAGGCGGAAGTGGAATACGGAGACAATCGCGAACAACCCAAGCAGGTTGTAAAAGATCTGGCGCCTAAATTACTTGAGAGGATAAACTCATCGGGTCCGAGCCGGTGGCTGGAAATATTTAACGCGTTCGTGTCCGGTTTGGACAAAAAAGACATATTGATGTATTTCAACGATTTGAATTTACAGAGCTTTGTTGTTGATAACGGATTTGGCGGTGCTATAAAAGATACTGACGGAGATTATTTAATGATTACGCTTAGCAACGTGAAGGGTTCTAAGACCGATACAGTGACGGATAATTTCCTGAAATTGAATTCACAATTCACAATTCACAATTCACAACCGGTAATAAAACACAAATTAACGATAATGCGTCAGCATAACGGTGGCTCCTCGCGGTACGGATTTTATAACAAACAAAATCCGGCTTACGTACGAGTGCTTGTGCCCGAGGGTTCGGAATTATTGAATATTTATGGAAACTCTCGTCCAGAATACAAACCACTCATCAGTTATTCCGGCATCGATTTTAAGGAAGATAACGATTTGTTCAAATTAGAGTCCAGTTTTAATTTTGACGATGAGATCGGGGTTGACATTTATAACGAATCAGGCAAAACCGGCTTTGCTTTCTGGCTCATAACCGATCCGGGGAAGCAAAAAACGGTTGAACTTGAATATGTCGTTCCGATTAACCACACAGACAGTAACGGACAAGAAACGGACCAATACGGAATTTATATACAGAAGCAACCGGGACTGGAAGTTGATAATTTCGAATTCAAAGTTGGCGATGCTCTCCTCTACAACGGGGAGTTTGACAAAGACCTAGAGCTGACCCCGTTAGAGGCCCTAGACAGAAAAAATTTATAAATAAATTTTTTCTTCTGAATCTTAATGAGCAATAAAATACATAACTATACAACCAAAATCCCACGCTAAACAAGACGGACCCCTAACGGGGTTGAGGTTTAAGGTGGAATGAGGTAATATCCCAGTATAATTATGGAAAGAAGAGAAAAAATCTACTCATTACATAAATATATAGATGAAAACGGTATTCCTGACAGGGAAAGGATACTTTCTGAAAGAGAGAAGCCCTGGATGCCGGGACACTTGAATCCCAAGTTGAGAAAAATATGGCGCAATCAACCAAAAGAGGTCCAAGACGTTGTTACTGACCATTTGGGCAGATGCGGTGAGTGTAAAGAAGAATTTGAAGAAAAATCCTAGGAACAGCCAGGAAATTTGCCGTTATAAAATGGAAAATATAAGAAATTTTGTTATCGTTGCGCACGTTGACCATGGAAAATCGACCCTTGCGGATCGGTTTTTAGAATTGACCGGAACGGTGGAGAAAAGAAAGATGCAGGAGCAATATTTGGATACCATGGAACTTGAGAGGGAGAGAGGAATAACCATCAAATTACAACCGGTAAGAATGCTTTATACTGTTCGAGATGTTGGAAATGTTGGAGTTGATCGAAATGAACAATTCGAACAAGCAGAGCGATCAAACAATTCGAACAAGCAGAGCGATCAAACTTATATTTTGAATTTGATCGATACTCCCGGGCATGTCGATTTCTCATACGAAGTGTCGCGGTCTTTGGTGGCGGTTGAAGGGGCGATACTTCTCGTTGATGCTTCAAAGGGTGTGCAAGCGCAAACGCTTGCCAATTTGCATCTGGCCAAGACACAGGGATTGGTAATCATTCCGGCGGTAAATAAAATAGATCTGCCTAATGCTAGAACCGCGCGGGTAAAAGAAGAACTCTCATATCTTTTGGAGATAGAACAAGATGAGATACTGGAGGTGTCGGGTAAAACGGGAGAAAATGTTGAAAAACTTCTTCAAGCGGTAATAGAAAAAGTGCCTCCGCCGAATGCGAGTATTAAGTATCAAGAATTAAGTATTAAGGACCAATCGAGAGCGTTGATATTTGATTCGTCATTTGACGCATACAAAGGAGTTATCGCCTATGTTCGCGTTTTTGACGGCGGTTTCAAAAGAGGAGACAAAATTGCGTCCTGGGCAACGAAAGCCAAATTCGACGTTCTTGAGACCGGGTTCTTTGCTCCCAAGCTTATAGCGAGCGCTGAACTGTCCGCCGGAGATATCGGTTACATAGCCACCGGATTGAAAGACCCCGGGCTCGTGAGAGTGGGGGACACTCTCACGACATTTCGAAATATCGAAATATCGACATATCGAAATTTCCAGCCCTTGGCTGGTTATAAGGAGCCCAAGCCAATGGTCTTTGCCAGCTTTTTCCCAGAGAATGCCGAGGACTACGACTTGCTGAAAGACGCTTTAGGTAAATTAAAACTCACGGATGCTTCACTGATATATGAACCCGAGTCATCGATCGGCCTGGGGCGCGGTTTTCGTCTTGGCTTTCTTGGCATGCTGCATGTTGAGATAATTTCGGAACGGCTCAAACGCGAATTTAATTTATCATTGATTATCTCAAGCCCATCTGTAGAGTATGCGGTTAAACTGACCAATGGCGAGGAGGTAAAAATAAGGTCAGCGTCTTTACTTCCCGACGTGTCAAAAATAGGAAGCATCGCCGAACCTATAGTTGATATTGAAATAATAACGCCGAGTTCTTATCTCGGCAGCGTTATGGAACTCGTGTCTTCATTCAGGAATACTTACAAAGCTACTGAATATTTGGGTAAAGAGACTGCTTTTTTGAAATACGAAATGCCTCTGTCGGAAGTAATTACGGACTTTTACGATAAATTAAAAAGTGTATCGTCCGGCTACGCTTCTATGAGCTATGAACTCACGGGAGTGAAGATTGGTGATTTAACGCGGCTTGACATGCTGGTAGCCGGTGAACTTGTAGAACCTTTCTCAAGGATAGTTCCGAAGAGCAAGGCCTATTATGAAGGAAGGGCAATGGCGGCAAAACTCAAAGAAATTATTCCACCCCAATGGTTTGAAGTGGCGATACAAGCTGTTATCAGCGGCAAAATTATAGCGAGAGAATCTATTAGAGCGCGACGCAAGGATGTGACGGGTTATCTATATGGCGGTGACGTGACGCGAAAGATGAAGCTTCTGGAGAAACAAAAGAAAGGAAAAAAGAAAATGAAAGAAACAGGAAGAGTTAATTTACCTCAAGAGGTGTTCTTGAAAATGCTTAAGCGTTAAAATTAGTAATTAGATATTAGAAATTGAGTTTTTTATTTAGTATGCTAAAGGTAAGAGCAAAAACCCCAACATGCTTAGAGCGGTTAACAATGCTACTATAATAGTGACTATTCTTAGTATTCGTTTGTTGAACATAATAATGCGATGCTAATATACTAATTCATTCTAATGATACAAATAAATACTATGCTGATGATAAATAATTCGCAGCCATTAGTATAATTAGTATGCATTCGTCCTTCGATTAACTCAGGACCCTGAGCTTGTCGGATGGGTATATTAGTATCGCAACATGCTTACACTACGGGAAAATGAGGAGTTAATCAAGATGGTCAGGCAACATAAATCCGTTATTGCGGGAGCGGTTTCCTGGGCTGTTATATTTGCAGGATTCGTAACGTTCTCTTTCTTGAGGTTCGATATTTATATCTTTGGCTATTCTTGGGAAATAGCCGTCGGGGCTATATTGCTTGCCACTCTGATTATTCTATACAAGATTTACATTTGGCGCAAAAATACTCTCATCATAACTAACCAGAGAGTTGTATTGAATATCAGGCAGGGAGTGTTCTCAAGAACCGTGACGGAACTTCTTTATCGAGACATCTATGACATAAGCTTCAGACAGGTCGGTCTCTCGGCTCTTATTAATCGTTACGGAGAATTAATAATGAAAACACCGTCGGGAAGCGAGATAATTTTTGACAAGGCTCCGTCACCGGGGAAAATCGTTGAAATAATCAATAAAGCCAGAAGTGAAGAAAAAGGAAAATATGTGCTGGATTAATTCCAAAATTTTAACTGTTCCGCTTTTGGTCTTATCTGTCTGGATATTATTTTCCGTGATTTCTATTGAAGCTGAAAAGGGCCAAGTAAAAAAGGAAGAAACGGCTATTGAGAACAAGATGGCCGGTATAAGCCGAGATAATCAATTACTGGAGAGATATATTGAGAATTTTAAAAATCCGGAATTTCTTGAGAAAGAAGCCCGCCTCCGTTTAAACTATAAGTTGTTCGGCGAAGAGGTAGTATTTGTGTATAGAGACGCGAACTCGCAAAAAGCGTCTTCGTCCGAGGAGCTTTCTGAAGAACGGCCAAACTACAAGAAATGGTGGGATTGGCTGACGGGAAATTAAATGCCCAAGCCGGCTTGGGCATTTATTCTGGAGCGGGTGAAGGGAATCGGACCCTCGTCTATTGCTTGGGAAGCAATCGTACTGCCACTGTACTACACCCGCAGTATTTAAAATGGAGCCCCCGGGAAGAATCGGACTTCCGTGCACGGCTGGAGCTTATCCGCCTCTGGCGGAAAATCGTTGTCCCGATTGTTTGAAAACCAAGAGCCGCCTCGGAGAGTCGAACTCCGGACCTTCACTTTACGAAAGTGCTGCTCTACCAGCTGAGCTAAGGCGGCTCTTGATTTTCAACTAACAATCGTGGATCCTCGATAGCTTTGACTATCGGGACTTTGCCACTAAGCTACGGGGGCGAATATGTATAAAATATACTAAATTAGCCAGTTTTTCAATAATAAAAAAGGACCATTATAGTCCTTCTCCTAATACTATTTGTTTGACCTGCTCCGCGTCCAGCGTTTCGTGGTCTAGCAGCTCCCGGGCGATGATCAATAAGGTATCTTTGCGCGAGTCAAGTAAATTTCTCGCTCGTTCATAATTTCCGGTCACTATCTCTTTGACCTCTTCGTCAATACGCCGCGCCGTATCCTCGCTGTAATCCTGGTATTGTGTCAGTTCGCGTCCCAAAAATATATTCCCGTCCTTTTTGCCGAATGTCAGCGGACCCATGGCCTTGCTCATACCCCACTCACACACCATTCTGCGCGCGAGTTCTGTAGAACGCTCGAGATCATTGCTGGCGCCAGTGGTTATCCTACCGTCGTTCGTTATTTCTTCGGCAATTCTTCCGCCAAGGAGCACGGCGATCTGGTCCATCAAGTATTCACGCGAGTGATTGTGCTTATCGTCCAAAGGAAGTAGTTGGGTCAGCCCCATTGCCATCCCTCGGGGAATGATCGTTACTTTGTGGAGGGGTTCAGCGTGAGGCAACAGCATGGCGAGCAGCGCGTGGCCGGCTTCATGAACCGCGGTGACCCGCTTCTCTTCTTCGCTGATTACCATCGAACGCCGCTCAGCGCCCATTAGTACTTTGTCTTTGGCGAACTCAAAGTCAAGCATTCGAACAGTTTGCTGGTTATATCGTGCCGCGTTGAGCGCTGCTTCATTGACTAGATTCTCGAGATCAGCTCCCGAGAAACCTGATGTGCCGCGCGCCAGTACGGTAAGGTTGACGTCATTGCCGAGTGGAATTTTTTGAGTATGTACGGACAGGATTCCTTCTCGGCCTTTTACGTCGGGTTTGTTAACTACGACACGGCGATCAAATCTGCCTGGACGGAGCAGAGCCGGGTCAAGTACGTCCGGCCGGTTTGTTGCCGCGACGAGAATTACTCCGTCGTTTGACTCAAATCCATCCATCTCAACCAGAAGTTGATTGAGCGTTTGTTCGCGCTCATCGTGTCCTCCGCCTAGGCCCGCGCCGCGTTGCCGGCCTACGGCGTCTATCTCATCAATGAATATGATGCAGGGCGCATTATTCTCACCTTGTTTGAACAGGTCGCGTACGCGTGAAGCGCCGACGCCCACGAACATTTCAACGAAACCAGAGCCACTCATGGAGAAAAACGGTACGTTTGCCTCGCCCGCAACCGCGCGCGCCAGCAATGTCTTGCCCGTACCCGGAGGGCCCATAAGGAGAACGCCCTTCGGAATTCTGCCACCCAATTTTTGGAATTTCTGGGGCTCTTTCAAAAATTCTATAACTTCTTGTAATTCTTCCTTGGCTTCGTCGATACCGGCTACGTCTTTGAACGTTACTTTCTTTTTGCTTTGATTAAGTTTGGCCTTGGATTTGCTGAATAACATGGCGTTTTTCCCGCCTGTCTGTGCTTGCTTCATGAAAAAGATGAAAAACCCCGCAATCAGAAGTAAGGGCCCCCAGCTATACAGGAAACTTATTAGAGGGTTATTTTTTTGTTCAGCGGCGTTGACTACTACCCCTTTTTCAATTAGTCGGTTGGCGAGACCTTCGTATTGATTCGGCGCGTAAGTTGTAAAGTGAACGCCTGCAACGGTCTGGCCTCGAATGTTATTTTCTGTAATGGTAACAGTGTCAATTTGCCCTTCATCCACCCCTTTGATAAATTCGCTGAAACTGATTTTAATATTGTTTTGAGATGAGTTGATACTGATTAAAAAGACGGTGAATAACCCTAAAAATATCCATATGAGACCCCTTAAGATCGTTTTATCTCTCATAACCCCTCTGTTTATCAAGGTTCTGATTTAAACAGATTAAAACATAAGCGTTTGGAAAAAGCCAATGCTAAATGTATAATATAAATATGGAATATGCGAAAAATAAAGCCCTAATGAACATCTATGCCGGAGCTGGAGGAGTTGATGCCCAGGATTGGGCTTCAATGCTATTTAGAATGTATCAAAGATATGCCTCGAGGAAGGGTTGGTCTTTTGTGGCGCTTCATCGGTCACTTGGAGAGCAGGGGGGGGCGAAGAGTGTTTCCGCGGAGATAAAAGGTGACAGCGCCTATGACACCTTGAAAAATGAGTCAGGCGTTCATCGTCTGGTGAGAATTTCTCCTTTCTCGGCAAAGAAACTTCGCCATACGTCGTTTGCTATGGTGGAGTTCCTGCCGGAGATAGTTGCCACTGAAGTTAAACTGGAACCGAATGACTTGAAATTTGACGTGTTCCGTTCCTCCGGCCCCGGCGGTCAGAATGTCAATAAATTGGAAACGGCGGTACGCGTGACGCACCTGCCAACCGGTACTTCCGTTGCTGTTCAGTCCGAGCGGTCGCAAGCGCAGAATAAAGAGAAGGCCCTTCAGATGCTTTACTCAAAGTTGGTCCAACGAATGGAGAAAGAAAAGGCAAGCCAGATCAACGAGCTAAAACCCGGGGTTGCGATAGAGTGGGGAAGCCAGATCCGTTCATACGTCTTGCACCCGTATCAGATGGTCAAGGATCATAGGACCGGGGTTAAGTCGTCCCAGCCGGACAAAGTGTTGGATGGCGACCTCGACAAATTCATAAATTTGAAGTAGATTTAGATAAAAGCACAACCCAAATATCTAATATCTAATTACTAATTTCTAATGAAATGCCAAATGCCTAATTTCAAATTTCTAATTGGACATTAAAACATTGGACATTTTGTTAGTAATTAGATATTAGGAATTAGAAATTTCTAAACTGGTTCCTGTGTTTTGTGTTTTTTATAACATGATACAACTCAAGAACATCTCCACAATATACGACGATAACTTTATGGCTTTGAAGGATGTTAATTTAGAAGTTAAACAGGGGGAATTCGTTTCTCTGGTTGGGCCTTCCGGCGCGGGTAAATCAACTCTTCTTCGTCTTCTCACGAGAGAACTTACTCCCCAAGAAGGCGAAGTGGTCTTGGACAGCGTTAATCTGGCTACGCTCTCCAGCGGCGAGATCCCTATTTTAAGGAGGAAGATAGGAACTGTATATCAGGATTTCAAACTTCTTTCCAATAAGAACGCTTTTGAGAATGTCGCTTTTGCTCTTGAGGTTTGCGGAGTTGACGAGTATCAGATACAGGACGATGTGCCGAAGGTCTTAAACATTGTCGGTCTGTCGGACAAGATGAATAGTTTTCCTCACCAAATGTCCGGCGGAGAGAAGCAGCGCTTAGCCATTGCCAGGGCTCTCATTCACCGACCCAGGATAATTCTGGCCGACGAGCCCACAGGCAATCTTGATCAGGTGAACGCGCACGATGTGGTAGAATTACTTACAAAGATAAATAAACTTGGCACGACGGTTATTCTCGCTACCCACAACAGGGAAATAGTTAATATTATAGGGAAACGAGTGGTAACGATGGAAAAGGGCAGGATAGTAAAAGATCAAAGTCACAATGGTAAATACATCATCTGAAAATTTTATAAATAAAATTTTCAGATGCAATTTCTAATTTCTAATATCTAATTTCTAAATAAATCCAAAATTTAAAATCCAAAATTCAAAAAGTTTAGGATTTAGAGTTTAGGATTTAGGGTTTATGAAAAAATCATTGAATAGGATTTTTTTGGTGGGATATACGAATTTTAAGAGAAATTCCTATGTAAGTTTAGGCACAACGGGGGTTATGGTTTTGGTTCTTATACTGTTCTCCGGCTTGATGGCGGTCAACTTTTTGTCATCCCAAGTAGTGGTTAATCTTCAGGAAAAGGTTGACGTGAGCGCGTATTTCAAATCAGACATATCCGAAGGCGATATTTTGAGTATCAAGTCAGAACTGGAGTCGCTGGACAACGTAAAGAAGGTTGAGTATGTTTCAGCCGATCAAGCCCTGAATGAGTTTAAAGAAAGGCATGCCGGCGACGCCGTTATACAGGATTCGCTGGCTGAACTTGATTTTAACCCTTTGCAAGCGTCTTTGAACATTAAAGCGGACGATCCGTCGCAGTTTGCTTCCATAGTCCAATTTCTTGAGGCCAATAAATTCAGGAGCGTCATAGATAAGATTAATTTTTACGAGAACGAGAAAGTCATCGGCCGTCTTCAAAGTATCTCCAGCGGTATTCAGAACTGGGGCTTTATCATCACGATGTTATTGGCGGTCATCGCCGTGTTGGTTACTTTTAACACCATTCGCCTTACGATATATAACCAGAGACAGGAGATAGAGATAATGAAGCTTGTCGGCGGTTCCAATTGGCATATCAAGGCCCCGTATCTTATAGAGGGAGGACTATATGGCGCGTTCGCTGCCGCAGTTACGGCTGTTCTCTTCTATCCGGCGATATTCTTTGTTTCTCCCAAAGTAGAATCCCTTATGCCCGGAGTTAGCTTGATGTCGTATTTTACGGCCAATATGTTCCAGTTCTTATTCCTCGTATTTTCTGTCGGCGTCCTTCTCGGTGTCATCTCAAGTTTTGTGGCAATTCGCCGATTTTTGAAGGTCTAGTTTAAACCGTCAATAAATTTACTGAATGGCTCAATGGATGAATCCATTGAGCCATTCATTTATATTGCAAAAAGGTGATTTTTGTTGTAAAATTTGGCAATATTGCGGGATCGTCTAATGGTAGGACACATGGTTCTGGTCCATGGTATCTAGGTTCGAGTCCTAGTCCCGCAGCCGCGAAAAGCGGCTTCGCCGCCTCGCGGCAAGCCAGCTTTGAGCGTGCCACGAGATGAGCTTGTCCCGAGACGAACAAAGAAAAGCTGGGCGGAGGCGTCAGCCTCTTTGCGCAGCGAAGTGAGTTTTTCGGGACGCAGCGAATTTTTCGTGGCCATGTAAAATATATGTTCACAGTATAGGTTCTGGCGACCACGACGGGTCGAGCTAATCTCGACGGGTCAATCTACTATGGATATTCTAATTATTGGATCTGGCGGCAGAGAACATGCTTTAGCATGGAAACTTTCTCAGTCGTCAAAAGTGAAAAAAATATTTGTTACTCCTGGAAATGCAGGAACTTCATTTATCGCAACAAATTTAGGTATTTCAAAATCAAAAGAAATTCTCAAATGGATTGATAAAAATAAAATCGATCTGGTGATTGTTGGTCCGGATAGTTATTTAGCGGAGGGAATAGTAGATATATTGCAAGAAAAGAAGGTTCCGGTATTCGGGCCGACCAAAGCAGCAGCCAAAATTGAATGGTCAAAGTCTTTTGCCAAAAAATTTATGGAAGAAGAGCATATTCCTACTGCTCGTTTCCGAACTTTTAATAATTACAATCGAGCATTTAAATACATACAAACTCTGCAATTTCCTTTGGTAATAAAAGCAGATGGCCTATCTTTGGGTAAAGGGGTTGTAATTGCTAAAAACTTAGAGGAGGCAAAAAAACTTTGACGGATATGATGAAAAGAGGGGTTCATGGTAAGGCTGGTAAAAAAGTACTTATTGAAGAATATTTATCGGGAAGAGAAATTTCTATCCATGCCTTTTGTGATGGAGAACATGCAACTCTCTTTCCAGCGGCCAAAGATCATAAAAGAATATTTGATGGAGATAAGGGGCCAAATACTGGCGGAATGGGAACTATTGTTCCCGTATCAGCAGTTAATAATAGGGATAAAAAAGAAATAGAACAGAAAATTATTATTCCCACTCTCTCTGCCCTTAAAAAGAGAGGCTATCCATTTGTTGGTATTTTATATCCAGGGATAATGATTACAAAAGACGGTCCTAAGGTAATTGAGTTCAATGCTCGTTTTGGAGATCCAGAAGCACAATCCTATATGAGAATTTTAGAAACAGATTTGTTAGATATCTTACTTGCTAGTGTACGGGGCAAATTAAAAGATGTGAATGTGCATTGGAACAATAACTATGCCTGCTGTGTCGTCTGTGCTTCGGATGGTTACCCAGGTAATTATATATCTGGTAAAACTATCAGTGGTTTAGATAAGATTTCGAATAAGGATATAGTTTTATTTCATGCTGGTACTAAAATTCAAGACAGCCACATTCTAACGAACGGGGGTAGGGTATTTGGGATAACGGCTACCGGAAGAACATTGAACCAAGCTCTCTCCAAGGCATATGGAGCTACAAAAATAATATCTTTTCCCGGTATGTTTTTCCGAAAAGACATAGGGAAATGACCCCGACCGAGACCCTCCTTGCGCCACCGCTGAAGCCAGCTATGGCGGCACGCGGTCAGTAAACTTACGGCCGTGCGTCGCCAAAGGCTATGCCGGTGGCGCGATGGGCAAGCGGGTCAAATGGCCACTGGAAAAGACCCTCAGAAACGTCTTACCGCGTACTTCCGTAGCTTTATGCGAAGGAGATAGTGTAGGGAGGAGTGCAGTATTCAAGAACAAAAAATCGGTGATTTTTTGTTGATTTAAGAAATTGTCAGCTGCTTTTATAAATGTAATAATTAGAGTTAGAATCCATAACGCAATGTTTAAAAAACTTCTTCCAAATGAAAATACGGACTAAATTCAGAATTTTGGAATTTGTAATTTTTGGCCTGATATCCAATCTGGCCGACAATTTGTTATCTTTGCATTTTTTGACCGATCAAATAATAAATCCTCGTATTATATTAGGAGCCGTTGTTATCGTTATCCCGTTTGCTATACTGGAAGAGCTAGTTGTCGATCATCCTGATTTTTGGGATAAATTTTTCGCAAAATTTTTAAGATTAAAACATAAGTTATGAACGAAAAATTAAAAGCAGTAGTTTTATTGGGAACTCTTAAGGCGGGGGAGGAGCTTTCTAATACCGACGAGCTTGTTGACGACCTTCTAAAGTATTTTACCGAATATGGAGTAGAAGTAGAGAAGTTCCGTTTGGCCAATATGAATATTCCGGTCGGGCTAGGAGAGCAGATGTCTGATGATGACGAGTGGCCTAAAATCGCCAATGCTCTGCGAAAAGCGGACATCGTTATTTTCGCTACGCCCATTTGGTGGGGCGGACAATCAAGTTTGATCCAGCGAGTTATGGAAAGGATGACCCATTTTGATGAGTCGTATATTATGACCGGAAAATCCGATCTCTATCATAAAGTCGCCGGCCTGGTTATTACCGGCCACGAAGACGGAGTTCAGCATATTGTCGGTAATTTGTATAACTTTTTGCAATGGCTTGGATTTGTCATACCGCCTGAAAGCGTTGCTTATTGGGTGGGTGAGGTTGGCGGGGGCATGAATGAGGACGCGGTAAAACGCCGCAAAAATCAAGCCACCAAAGCGATGCTTGATGTGATGGCTCGTAATTTAATGAATTACGCCATGCTGTTCAAGGCCCACAAAGAAGAAATTAACGAGTTTGAAGAAAACATGTCGCAAGGGTCGGCACCAGAGGAGGAACCGAAGTGCTATTGAAAGAAATGCCCAGCGATAGAAGTTAAACAACCCCCGAAGGGGGTTGTTTTTTATCCACATTGACGGTTGACTTTATATTTGTCCGGTAGTATACTTGAATGGCTGTTCAAATGATAACGCCTAATTTACCTTACCAATGAATATAAAAACCAGAAACAGAATAAAAAAAGAACTTACTAACAAAAAGGCCCTCGTAAAATGCGCTTGTGATTTTAATATTCTTGGCGATCTGACGAGAATGAAGATTTGTTATTTGCTGTGCAAACACAAAGAGCTATCCGTATCGGAGATTGCCGGACTGGTGGGTGTTTCCGTTTCCGCCGTTTCACATTCGCTTAAAAATTTAAGAAAATGCTGTCTAGTGAAATCAAGAAGGGATTTTAAGACCGTTTATTATCACATCGATAAAAGGTCGCCTTTATTTGGTATTGTGAAACAACAACTGACGCCGTAACTATGGAAAATAAATACGATTATCCGTTTATTATTATCGGGGGCGGGGCAGCGGGATTTGCCGCGGCTATCAAAGCCGACTCGTTAAAAATAAAAACTTTGATGATTTCAGGCGGAAAAGTGCCTCTGGGCGGTACTTGTATCAATGTCGGCTGTATGCCATCTAAAAGGTTGCTTACCGTAGCGGAGGCCTATTGGAATGCTAAACACAGCAAATTTGCCGGTGTGCCAGATAGTGTACCGAGTTTGGATTTTAAAAAAGTCGTTGAGTCAAAAGACGCCCTTATCAGCAAACTTCAAAGCAAGGCGTACGCCGGCACTCTCAAATTCTTGGTTTATGTCACCCTCAAAGAAGGCTCCGCCAGGTTTATTGATGAACACACGATTGAAGTTAACGGTGAGAAAATTACGGGAGAAAAGTTTTTAATCTCAACCGGCTCGTCCACTTTTATTCCGCCGATTCCCGGATTGGATGGTGTGGATTATTTGACCAACATAGAGGCCTTGAGCTTAAAAGAATTGCCGAAATCAGTGATCATTTTGGGCGGCGGGCCTTTGGGTCTTGAATTTGCCCAAATCTATAACCGTTTCGGAACGAAGGTTATGGTTCTGCAATCAGCTGAAAGAATAGCCGATCGCGAAGAGCCGGAATTATCAAACTTCCTGCAAAAAAAGCTGGAAGAGGAAGGAATTACCATTCACACATCCGTCAAAACAAAAAGCGTGGGGCGACATGACGGCCTTATCGAGATTCAAGCCGATATACAAGATAAAGAAATTACTATTAAGGCAGAGAAAATTTTGGTAGCAACCGGCGTTAGGGCTAACACCCAATCTTTGAACCTTGAAAGTATTGGTGTCGGCATCGGCAAAAAAGGAGGAATAATAACCAATGAATTTTTGCAATCCGATCTTCCTCATATATTCGCGGCCGGTGATGTTGTTGATCAGGCGGGAGATGAGGTCAATCTCAAGTTAGAAACGGTTGCCGGTAGAGAGGGGTTTGTTGCCGCATCCAACCTTTTGGAAAATAAGGGCATTAAAGTTGATTTTCACGCGGTACCCCACGCCATTTTCACCGACCCGCCGCTCGTCAGCGTCGGCCTTACCGATGAGGCAATCGTCAAGCAAAGCGGGCTTACCTGCAGTTGCCGCACTTTGAGTTTGGGACTTGTTCCCAAAGCGCACATTTTAGAAGCATCAGACGGCTTAATTAAAATGGCGATAGACGCCAAAACAGAAGAGGTTGTCGGTATTCACATGGCTGGCGCCAAAGCGGACGAAATTATTTCAATGGCAAGTTTTATTATCAAGAACAAAATGAAGCTGGACGACATTATTAAAAACACATTCATTTTCCCCACAATAGCCGAATCAATTAAATGGGTCGCGCAGTCATTCAGGAAAGATGTGTCGAAACTTTCCTGTTGTACTGAATAAATTAATGGATACAAAAATCGCCTCGGCGCTATCGATTTAAATTTTTAACCAGCATTATTCGCTGAGGTTTGGCAAAAACGATACTATAATATAAAATGGAAAACTGCTGCGAAAAATTACAATTGAATAAGGAGGGCGGAAAAGTGGAAAATTCACGAGAGAAAGAACATAAAAAGCCGTTTTTTGCCAATGAGCTTTGGTTTCGAGAAGACGAAAAAGAGCTCCTTCAAAATAAAGTTATTACAGCAAGCGTCAGGGTGGGAGATAGAACGGCTGAAACAGACGATCCCAAGAATGGATACAGAGAAGGCCGATTTATTCGGATAAAAATTCAGAAAGAAGATAAGGAATTTGATCCTTGGCAAACTACGGTAGTGGTATATGCCGCGGAAAAGAAAACGCTTGGAGAAATTGAGCCGGCAGATTTAGAAGGTACACCCTTGCTTCCAAAAACCAAAGCAGAGCTCGTTGAAAAATTAAAACGGCTTTACGGAAAGGATTTTACCGACAGCGATGTCGTTACAATTGTGAGGTTTGAATACGCGGACGATCTAAATGAGGCTGGAGATTTAATCAGGACGAGAACTTTAGCTTACGCCCGCGAACCTAAAAGTAACCTGGAAAATTTAGACTTTCCCGCTTACACTATTCCACTCATAGAACATGATTATCCTGCTAAAACACCCGTAATGTGGAATGCGGCATACCAAGAATTTGGAATTGATGCCGGAAACATTATGCTGGTTGGCGATCCGAAGCAATGCGGGCACATACTGGATGTACTCCGCAAAGACACAAAATACAAAGGAGGCGGAGCTGGTACGGGATTCAAGGATGAGGTTATTCCTTTTCTTGACGAGGTGGAGCCGCTGGCCAAAGAAATCGGCGCCGTTAATTTCATTATGAAAACATCGGAGGGAAAATCCAAGGGGTTTAATACCGATGGTCTTGGCTACGCGCAAAGCTTGGAAGAAGCGTTCAAAAAGAGGAACGAAAAACTTGTCGGTAAAAAAGTGGTTGTTTTGGGAGCCGGCGGCGCCGGCAATGCCATAGCTTTCGCATTAGCGGAGAAAGGAATGCAAGTCAGCATCTTAAACAGAACAAAAGATAAAGCGGTGAATTTGGCCGAGAGAATAAATAAATATTTTGGCGAGCAAAGGGCTTATGGCGGCGGCCGGGACGAAATAAAAGGAAAAATTTTCGATGCCGATGTAATTATTGCCGTGATTGATGATCCAAAGAGCCCGCTAGAGAGTTACGCGGCTTTTAGTGATATAACTTTACCGCCGACCGAAGAAAATATAAAAAAGAATATTGACGAGGCCGCTTCTATTCTGAAAGAGCTTCCCCGGGGAGTCATTATTTCAGATATTATGATCCGAAAAAATCCTACTGCGACCTTGAGAGAAGCAAGAAACGCCGGTTTTGAAATTCTTGATGGAATTCCAATGGTGATCAATCAGGGCGTAGAAGCGTTTTGGCTGCTCTACGGCAAAGAACTTCAAGCAAGAAATATTACAAAAGAACAAGTGGCTGAGGTCATGAAACGAGCCGCTAGTTCTTAATTTTCCGGCGTCTTTTTTCAAGGCGCCTTTTGGTTTTATATGAGTAAACTACAACAAATACATAGCGCGGCTAGGCAAATGCTCGGGGAACAAAAGCATGTCGTTATCGTTCTTTTGTTTGCGCTATTCTTCTTCGGACTATTCGTTTTTATTCCCGTTGTCACGACTCCCGGCAATACGCTTGCGTTTCAGTTGTCTATTTTCCGCATACAGGATTATTTCTTGATGATATGTCTCGCGCTTTTGGTGGGACTTAATTTTTCAATGAATATTTATGCTCGGAGAAAACAAAGCCAATCGGTCAACATTTCAAAATCTGCGGCGAGCGGCACTGCGGCAGGATTCGGGGGAGCTTTCGGGGCGATTGTAGGAACTGCCACCTGCGCATCATGCCTTGCTTCATTGTTTGGCGTTGTGGGATTAGGAATCGGCAGTGTTGCGTTTGTATTGAAATACCAAACATTCTTTCTTCTTGGATCAATAGCGCTTGTGATTATTTCCGTTTATTTTACTGCTAGAAAAATAAACAAGGTGTGCAATTCGTGCTAAAATGATTTTAAATCTATGAACAGAAATTTACTTCTTGTCACCGCTTTGATCATTGTGGTCGGAGGTGTCTATTTTTATATTACTAACCAATTCGACAAATCTCTGATCAGTGATACTACTCATAACGAAACCGGTAAGGTTCAAACGGCATTAGCCGCTAAATTTGACTATCTATCTCAAAATGGAAACTCTTCTTGTTCTGCTTCGTTTAAGGAATCAATTCCGTTGTTACCCGTTGGAGCGCGGCTCCAAGGTTCTTGTTGTTCGCCAATGAGCCTTCATCGATATACCGAACAGGTCGAAGGACTAAAAAAGTACTCCGACATTTCAGAAATTCCACCAGACCCGTATGATATTGAGGCAGGATTGGCTGAAAAATTGTTGGGCTACTATGATATGGAACTTACGCCGAAAGAACAGATGGCGTATGATTATGCAATGGAGAACTCGCACGAAAAAGGGCCTTGCTGTTGCAAGTGCTGGCGGTGGTATGTGTATGGCGGTTTAGGAAAATATCTAATCAAAAACTATCAATTCACCGGCGAACAGCTCACCGAGGTTTGGAATCTCTCGGATGGTTGCGGCGGCGATAACGAGCATACTCATTAAAATTTAAAAAGTTCTGACATCCAAAATCCGCAACAAGGGTAGCGATAGGTTATCCACATTGACTCTATACTCACGGAGT
>JACPNL010000029.1 GCA_016185505.1 Candidatus Yanofskyibacteriota bacterium | reverse complement strand
TTACACTATCATTTTACACTTTGATTTTTAAACTTTAAATTTACAATGTGCCCTCGCTAGGAATCGGACCCAGAATTGCTCCTTAGGACGGAGCCGTTATATCCATTTAACTACGAGGGCATTCGCGGTGTGCTATTCGTATGCAATTTTACCTTGAAATTCTACCATTTTCGTGGTATTTTTTCAATTAAATTTACGGGCCTATAGTCTACCGGTATGACGGATCCATGGCATGGATCAGGACGGGGTTCGATTCCCCGTAGGTCCACCAACTAAAAAAACGCCAACTAGTTGGCGTTTTTGGCAAAACGTTCATCGCTTCTTGTTATTTTGCCGGAGTGGATTTCCTCATAGGTCAAGGGTCTCTCGTTGTATGTTCCGGTAACGTAAATATTGGCCACTCCCTCTTCTATGAATTCCAAGCATTCGGCGAGCGCTTTTGACGCGTCGAACTGCCTTCTGGGATGCGGTTCTAGGTTCGGAAGCATGTTCGGATCGAATGGCCCGCTGTCATTGACTACGGCATCGCACTGTCTATTGTTCGCGGGATTGAAAAATCTCACCATTGTTCCAAAAGGAAGAGATGTGTGGGCTGCTGACACAATATCCATGTTGAAAATCTGTCCGCTTGCCGTTAATTTTCCATCAAATTTATCACCATACCAAGAAATTCTTGCCGGTATCATTTTTATTTCCAGGGGCAACAATATGTCAGTTTTTTCTTCGGTCGCCCTTACGGCTTTTGCCTCGGCTTTTGTGGGGGAGTAACTGCCAACAGCGACCCCCAGGAAAAAAGCCATGTTTACGAAAAGGGATAGTAAAAGATATTTTATGTGAATCTGAATCATTGACCCTCCTCTTCTGTTTTTGTGTTTTCACGGTCGGGCTTGTCGGTTGTTAATGCGCGCGAGTATGTATTTTATACTAAAGCATAGAATTTGTCCAGAGCTCTGTTTCTAAAGAGCCTGGAGTTCTTTGAGGGTCTTTTCGTAAAGCTGGACCGCTCTTTTGGCTTCGCCGTAGCGAAGGAAGTAGTTCGTATCATGGGCCAGGCGGTTACGGATTTTATGCGCTTCCCAAAGACCGTCAAGAGTAACGATCTGCGTTTTGTCTATGTTTTTGAGGCGTTCACCCATCGTGTCACCAGGATAGCCGCTGGATTTTAGAACATGATCAACCAAACTATCCGCCTCAATAACGGCAAATTTCCATTCGGCTTCTTTTGTTGAGTTCAAGTGTCTTTGTATTTCGTCCCATCTTGAGCCGAGAGGACTTTCTTTTGCTGCTTCCGGGGGCGCGATTGATTTAAGCAGGTTGATCCTTGCGCGCAAAAATTTGTCGGTCCTTATGAAATTAAATATAAACAAAAGAAACAGGATTAAAGATAAAAGCCCGCCTAATGTTTTCAGGTTGCTAAAAATACTGATAGTCGCGGGACCTGAAAAATAACCAAAAAGCAAGTCCAGATTCAAAGAGCCGATGTGAAAGTCGGATACATTATATATTGATGCTAGGGTGCTGGATACGGTATCCATAAATTTCTAATTACTCTAATTACTCTAATTACTCTAATTATTCTCCCTAGGCCTTTCAGGCCGGGATCCCGGCGGCAAAGCCGCCTAGGGATAAATAATGACTAATGCCCAATCACTAAATGACCAAACCGAATTAGTCATTAAATCATTGGGGTTTATTTAGGTCAATTAGGTTAATTAGAATAATTAGGTTAATTTTAAACCTTGTTCCAGTTGATAAGCAACTCTTAGCAAAGTTTCTTCATCAAATGACCTGCCTATCATCTGAAAACCTACGGGCAATCCACTGTCTTTGCCGTTACCGCAAGGAACGGATATTCCCGGTAGACCAGCGAGGTTAACCGGCACAGTATAAATATCCTCCAAATAAAGAGCAAGGGGGTCAGATGACTTCTCCCCTATTTTGAATGCTGTTGTCGGTGAAACCGGCCCTACTATTATATCAACTTTTTCGAACGCGGAATCGAAATCGTTTTTTATAAGACGCCTGACTTTCTGCGCTTTAAGATAATAAGCGTCGTAATATCCACTAGACAGGGCATAAGCGCCTAGCATTATCCTTCTTTTTGGTTCCTGACCAAATCCTTCCGCCCTTGATTCAAAATAAGTATCTATAAGCATACTAGCTGATCCGGCAGAGTGTCCGTAACGGATGCCGTCAAAACGAGACAAGTTAGCCGAGATCTCTGACGGAACGATCATATAATAAGTGGCAAGAGCGTATTCAAAGTTAGGTAACGTTATCTCTTCAATTTTACAGCCGAGGCCTTCCAATTTTGAAATTGTTGACCTGACTTTTTCTTCAACCTCCGCACTCAGGCCCTCCCCCCGTCCTTCGCGCTCCGTCGCCGAAGGCTTTGGCGGCGTGCGACTAGAAGCTACGGAGGGCGCGGTGAAGAATTCCTTAGGAACTCCCACTTTTAGGCCTTTTATGTCTTTGGATAAATTTTCGGTAAAATCGGGGATATTTTTATTTGCGGTTGTTGAATCAAATTGATCATGACCGGCCAGAATATTCAAAACCGATGCCGCGTCATAGACGTTTTTAGTTAACGGGCCTATCTGGTCCAAAGACGACGCCATAGCAATCAGTCCGTGCCTTGAAACTCTGCCATAAGTTGGTTTAAGTCCAACTACGCCGCAAAAGGCCGCCGGCTGGCGGATAGAACCGCCGGTGTCTGAACCGAGAGCGAATACGGCAAGATCTGCGGCAACGGCGGCAGCCGAACCGCCGGATGAACCGCCAGGCACCCTTGTCAAATCATGAGGATTTTTAGTCGGACCGAAAGCGGAGTTCTCGGTTGATGTGCCCATGGCGAATTCGTCCATGTTTGTTTTGCCGAGAAAACTTGCGCCGGCTGATTTTAGTTTTTTGATAACAGTCGCGTCGTACGCGGAAACGTAGTTTTTTAATATTTTAGAACTAGCGGTGCAAATAGTTCCGTCAACTAGGATATTATCTTTAATGGCGCACGGTACAGCCGCAAGCGATTGTTGTGGGTTGTGGGTTGTAGGTTGTAGGTCGAACGTTGAAAGGTAGGCGTTAAGTTTCTTATTGTCTTTGTCTATCTTTTTCTGGTAGTGACTAAAAATTTCTTCAGCCGAAAAACTTTTTTTCTGAAGACCTTCTTGAATATCGCGAATTGTATAATTCACTTCGTTCATACCGCTGAGTTAACGCTGATTGGTATGCTGATTTTACGCTGAACGCTTTTCGGCGTCCTATCCGCGTACTTATCAGCGATTGATCGGCGGTCTATTTTTTCAATACCGACTTGACCTTGATGAATCTGTTCTCCGATTGTGGTGCCTGTCCGATAAGTTTTTCATTCAAGTCCTTGTCCATTTCAAAGTCTTTTCGGTACTCGTCCGGCCTTAAAGCATTAACAATGCCTGTGACTTGATAAAGCGGCTCGATTTTTTCAGTATCAAGTTCGTTGAGTTTCTTCACGTAATCCAAAATCGAGGACAGTTCTTTTCTGAACTTATCTTTTTCTTTTTCGGTCAACTTGATTCTGGCAAGTTGAGCAATATGTTCTATCCCAGTACTAGAAAGCCGGGGGCTTTCAGTACGGGACTTTGCTTCTTTGTCAGTTAACATTTCTAAAAATTACCACAAAATAGCCCGCCAGACACTATTGACAAAAAACATTTTTGTTTTTAATATAGTAGGGACAGATAAAAAGAGGGGCAGGATGATGGGAGCGGAGGGTATTGGTCAAGTTTTGGTTCTTTTTGGCCTAGGATTGGCGGCGGGTAGTTCAATCGGAAAGAATCCGATTCAAACGATAAGTTTGGTTGTTGTAGCTGTTGGTTTCTCGATCATATTTTCTAATTGAGACAACTAATCTCTCGTCGAAGGTCAAGGGTGTCCCGACTACGGTCGGGACGTTTTTATTCGTTTTCTCTATCCCCCGCTTTACTACTATTTATTATGATATAATACTTCTCCTGTCTCATTTTTCCTCGTACGAGGAAAAATGAGACAGGAAGTTGGGTAAATAAGTAATAAGTAGACAGGTAATAAAAAATTAAGTAAATTAGTGTGTAAGTTAAAACAAAATAAAGTTAAAACAAAGTAAACATGAGTGAAAAGTTTATATCAAAATTTTTCAAGGGGTTGGCTTATACTGCCAAGGACATGGGGGAAGCTTTTACTCTTGATTTCTATCTTCATAGGGGGCGAGAATACAATTTGTGTTATCCCGACGACCATGAAAGATTTAAGAAAGGCGTCCATAATCTTAAACGAAGGGGTTACGTAAAACCAACCAAAAATAACCGGTTTAAATTTACCAGGAAAGGCAAAAAGTGGTATCAAGAAAATGCATTTAAATACAGCCCATTTAGAATAGGCAAATGGGACGGGAAATGGCGCATTGTGTTCTTTGATATTCCGGAAGAGTTGCGTAAAAAGAGAGATGTTCTACGTTATCGTTTAAAAAACTTAGGGTTTTATTCACTGCAAAAAAGCGCTTTCGTTATACCATTTGAATGTGAAAAGGAAATTGCTGAAATGACATCTAAATTAAGAGTTAACCGGCACGTGGACATACTTATCGTTGAATCGATTGGAATAAAGGAAAATGAGCTAAAAAAGATATTTAATCTATGACCAGCCTACGGTTGTAAATGCTTACCTTCTGTCTCATTTTTCCTCGTACGAGGAAAAATGAGACAGAAGTCAGAGGTGGCAGGTCAAGGAAAAAAGAATTTTGGTGGAAATTTACTCTAACATCTTTAGAAACTCTTTTTCGTCTATGATTTTAATCCCAAGCTTCTTGGCTTCGTCGTACTTGGAGCCCGGCTCGGAACCAGCAACTACGTAGCCGGTGTTTTTTGAAACGGAAGAAGAAACATCTCCGCCAAGTTCTCGGATTCGGTTTTTGGCCTCATCTCTGCCTAGTGTCTCAAGCGCGCCGGTCAGAACAAATGTTTTACCGGCTAGTTTTTCCGACTTTGCTGATGATTTTTCTTCCGAAACCCTAATGCCGGCTTTTTTAAACTTGCTTATAAGGTTTTGGTTATATTTTTTTTGGAACCAGTTGTAGATGCTTTCAGCGACTATCGGGCCGATATCGGGCACCGACCTTAAATCTTCCAAAGAGGCGTCTTCGATCTTTTCCAGACCCTTAAATTTTTTAGCCAATACAAATGCCGTTTCTTCTCCGACATGGTCAATGCCCAGAGAGTAGATGAATTTATTAAGTGAGACATTTTTTTTGTCTTGCAGGGCTTTAATGGTATTTTCAGCGGACTTTTCCGCGAATCTTTCAAGGTTCAACAGATCTTCTTTTTCAAGAGCGAAAAGGTCTGCCGCGTCATTTATAAGGGCCGCGTCCATTAGCTGGTCAATTATCTTTGGTCCAACGCCGTCGATATCAAATGCCCTTTTGGACACGAAATGATATATCGCCTCTCTTCTTATGGCCGGACAATTTTTATTGACACATTTGTAGGCCACTTGTTCCGCAGACCGTTCGACAGGCTCACGGCAAGCAGGGCACTTACTTGGCATATGGAAATCTTTTTCTTTTCCGGTTCTTAATTCCTTCAAAACCTTCTTAATATCCGGTATGACATCGCCGGCACGGCCTACTATCACCGTGTCCCCTATTTTTACTCCCAGCCGTTTTATTTCATCCAGATTATGAAGTGTTGCGCGGGAAACGGTTGTTCCCCCGATGTTCACGGGTTTTAATTTTGCGACGGGAGTAAGTACTCCAGTTCTTCCAACCTGGACGATGATATCTTCAACGACTGTTTCCGATTCGTTGGGCGAGAATTTGTAGGCGATCGCTCCTCTCGGGGCCTTGCCGACAACTCCTGTTCGCTGGAACGATCTTTCGTCGTTGAGTATGACGACTATGCCATCTATTTCGTAGTTCAACTTGTCACGATGCTTTTCCCAATAGTCCCTGAACTGCTGAACTTCGTCCAGATTTTTGGCGAATTTGTTGTGCGGGTTTGTTTTGAATCCCAGTGATTTTAATATCTGATGCT
>JACPNL010000031.1 GCA_016185505.1 Candidatus Yanofskyibacteriota bacterium | reverse complement strand
CCTGATAGAATTTTCCAGAAAACTCAACATACCACTGGTAGCCACCCAGGACTCGCATTACCTAAAAAAGGAAGACGCTCAAGCCCACAAAGTACTGGTCGCCATCTCCACCCAAACCGACGTCGCCGAGACCAAGATATTTGCCGGCAATGGAGAATATCACTTCATTTCTCCCGAAGAAGCGGCGGAAAGATTCGCGGATATCCCGGAAGCAATTGAAAACACCTCGAAGATCGCCGAGCGATGCAATGTTGAGTTGACTTTGGGCAAATTCATTTTCCCCGACTTTCCGCTTGAGTCCGGTAAAACAGCGGACGATAAGTTGCGGGAACTGGCTTATGAAGGAATACCGGCTCGGGATCTGGTCGGCCGATCAGACGTAATTGAACGGCTTGAGTATGAACTTGGAATTATTAAATTAAAACAGTACGCTCCTTACTTTTTAGTCGTAGAAGACCTAATTAGATTTGCAGCTCAAAATAATATCTACACCAGTATTCGAGGATCGGTAGCAGGTTCCATGACAACGTATCTTTTGGGGATTACCAAACTTAACCCGCTTGAATATAATATCCCTTTTGAACGTTTCCTAAATCCAGACCGTCCTTCGGCGCCAGATATTGATATGGACTTTGCCGATAACAGAAGACAAGAAGTCATTGATTACGCCAAACAAAAATACGGCGCCGACAAGGTGGCTCAGATTGGAACATTCGGCACAATGCTGGCCCGCGGAGCGGTCAGAGACGTGGCGCGCGCGTTAGGCAAACCGTATGAGACCGGCGACCGCATAGCTAAACTTATTCCAATGGGCTCTCAAGGATTTCCGATGACGATAGACCGCGCGATAGAATTGGAACCGGAGCTAAAGAATCTCTACAACCGCGATCTTGAAGCCCGCCAAATATTGGACATCGCCAAAAAACTGGAAGGTACCGTCCGTCACGTTTCAGTTCACGCCGCCGGCGTTGTTATCGCTCCAAAACCACTAACCGAATATGTACCGGTCCAATTCGATCCCAAAGGCGCGGACAATATTATCACGCAATATGACATGTATACGGTAGGAGAGGAAGGAGTCGGCCTGACAAAATTGGACTTTTTAGGTATTCGCAACTTGGCCATCCTTGAAAACGCCGTTCGACTCATAAAAGAACGCCACAACATTGATATTGACATTGAAAAAATACCATTTGACGACAAAAAAACATTCCAAATGCTGGCTCGGGGCGAAACGGAGGGCCTTTTCCAATTGAACGGAGACGGAATGACAAAATATTTGGTGGAGTTAAAACCGTCCACCGTTCACGATATCAACGCCATGGTCGCCTTGTACCGCCCCGGCCCCATACAGTTCATCCCCGAATATATTCGGCGCAAACACAATCCCAGAATGATATCTTATCTTGATCCGGCTTTAGAGAAAATCCTTAAACAAACTTACGGCATTTTGGTCTATCAGGACGATCTTCTGATCATGGCCCATGACCTCGCGGGTTACTCTTGGGGAGAAGTTGATAAATTTAGAAAGGCTGTTGGCAAGAAAATCCCGGCGGAAATGGCCAAGCAGAAAGAAAAGTTCATTAATGGCTGCGTTAAATGCTCTGGCTGGAGCCCCAAAAAAGCCGAAGAGATTTGGTCCTGGATAGAACCATTCGCCGCTTACGCCTTTAACAAGGCCCATTCAGCCAGTTATGGCCGTTTTGCTTATCAGACGGCATATATGAAAGCGAATTTCCCGGCAGAGTATATGTGCGCCGTGCTGACGGCAGAAGCCGGTGATACCGAAAAAGTTGCCGAGATTATCACCGAATGCCAAAGAATGGGAATTCCCGTTCTTTCGCCGGATATTAACAGTTCCTTCAAGGACTTTACGGTCATAAAAGACCTACAACCAACCCCGGTACCAGAGCAGAGCACGGTACAGGGCACGGCAACCAACGACCAACAACCTGATAGGATACGTTTTGGACTGCTAACCATCAAGAATTTGGGTGAGGGCGTTGCTGACGCCATCATCGCTGAACGTAATAAAAGCGGCGAGTTCAAAGACATCGATGATTTCGTCACAAGAGTACAGAACAAAGATCTAAACAAAAAATCGTTTGAGTCGCTGATAAAATGCGGAGCGCTTGACGCTTTCGGCGAACGAAGTCAGCTTCTCGCCAATCTTGAAGCGTTACTATCTTATGCCCATGAAAAACAAAAAAACGCAAACAGAGGTCAAGTAAGTTTGTTTGGTGACTCAACCGATGTCTCTCTGCCTCCGTTGCGACTAATACCGGTCGAACCAGCCAAGGTCTGGGACAAACTGATGTGGGAAAAGGAACTCCTCGGCCTGTTCGTATCAGACCATCCTCTCAACGAATTTCAGCCGGCGTTGCGTTTTGAAAGAGTGCTGCCTATCAAAAATATATCCCCCGCTACCGCCGGCACAATCAAAATAGGCGGAGTCATTACTAAAATACATAAAATAGTGACAAAAACCGGCAGACCGATGTTGTTCTCTTTACTTGAAGACCTAACTTCAAAAATAGAGGTGGTAGTATTTCCCAATGTTTTGGAAAAGAACCCCGAGATCTGGAAAGAGAACAGCATAGTCGTCGCGACAGGTAAGATCAACGACCGCGACGGCTCTCTCAAGCTCTTGTGTGATGACGTAAAAGTTATTAATGCAATGGCCTCCTAAAACATTGTCTCAAAATTCCGCGTACGCGGAATTTTGAGACAATTAAAAATCCGCCTATTCGACAAGCGCATGGCAAGCCAAAAGGCGGAGTTGCGGCATTAGATTAGAACTGAAGACCAAAGGATAGATCGCGATACCCTTCAGAAACCCCCAGCCTTGAACCCACGTAAAAGATGCCGACCCTATAACTCGCATTGAAGTACCAAGTAGAGAAATCCGATTTATTCTTATCAAGCTCCAGAAACTCTTTTGTCCCCAGCAAATAGCCGACACCAATCCTGAAATCTCTATATCCGGACTCTAGATGCAAACTCTTCACAAAAAAATCATAGTCCTGGTCCGTATTCAGTCCGCCAACCAAAAAGATATTTCTGTTGCCACCACCAACACCTAATTGCAGACCGGGTAGCCATTGTCCTTCAAATCCCTCAACATCAGAAGCATATTTTGTCATTCCTAAGCGAACCAAGCCATCGGCATAGGAATCTGATGTGAAACCGAACACAAAAACTAAAACAAACAACGCGCCAATAAATTTTCTCACCCTGTCCCTCCTTTTTTGGAACTAGCTACGCACATACGAGATGCGTAGTGGTTATAGTGTGGCTTAATTAGCAGTAACAGTCAAACTTAACTCAAGAAGACTCGGGTCTTTACTTGCCTTTATCCAAAATGCTAAATACGCTATACTAAATAATAATGTCTGGCCATTCAATAGAAAATTTACGCCACTCTCTCGCCCACCTTTTAGGCGCGGCAGTTTTAGAATTGTATCCCGACTCTAAACTTGCCATCGGTCCGGCGATAGATAACGGTTTTTATTACGACATCGACGTTGACGGAAATATATCAGACGCCGACCTGCCCCGGATAGAAGCTAAGATGCGAAAGATATTAAAGACCTGGGATAAATTTGAAGGCCGCGAGGTTGACGCCAACGAAGCAAGAAAGTTCTTTAAAGGAAATCCTTACAAAGAAGAATTGATAAGCGAGCTCGAGAATAAGGGCGAGAAAATAACCCTCTATACCTCAGGTAGCTTTACGGATCTTTGCCGAGGCGGTCATGTAAAAAACGCCAAAGACATCAACCCCGAAGCCTTCAAACTTTCTCACATCGCCGGCGCCTACTGGAGAGGAAACGAGAAAAATCCTCAACTGACCCGAATTTATGGCCTAGCTTTTGAAACAAAGAAAGAGCTTGAGGACCATCTGGTAATACTTGAGGAGGCCAAAAAGAGAGACCACAAGAAACTAGGCGCGGAGCTGGACCTATTTACTTTTTCCGACCTTGTGGGAAGCGGCCTACCGCTTTTCACCCCCAAGGGCACGCTCATCCGAGATACATTGGATAATTTCGTATGGGAGTTGAGACAAAAATATGGCTATCAGCGAGTGGACATTCCTCACATCACCAAAAAGGATCTCTACGAAAAAAGTGGCCACTGGCTTAAGTTCAAAGACGAACTTTTCAAGATAACCACTCGCGAAGGACATTTGTTTGCAATGAAACCAATGAACTGCCCCCACCATACTCAAATTTACGCGCGCAAACCCCACAGCTACAGAGAACTCCCCCAAAGATATGCAAGTACAACCAAAGTTTACCGAGACGAGCAGAGCGGTGAATTGTCGGGCCTATCCCGCGTTCGCTCCATCACCCAAGACGATGCTCATGTATTCTGCCGCATAACCCAAGTAAAAGACGAAATACAAAAAATATGGGATATCGTGAACCTGTTTTATGAAACACTCGGCTTAAAATTAGAACTGCACTTGTCCTTGCGTGACCCAAATTACCCCGAAAAGTACTTGGGCAATAAAGAGCACTGGGATGAAGCTGAGAGAATTTTACGGGAAATAGCCAAAGAAAACAAAACACCATACATACAAGCTATGGGCGACGCGGCATTTTACGCTCCCAAGCTTGATTTTATGGCAACCGATTCCCTGGGAAGAGAATGGCAAGTCGCAACAATCCAAATAGATGTGCATATGCCTGAAAGTTTTGATTTATACTGCACTAATGAAAAGGGCGAGAAAGAGAGGATAGTAATGATCCATGCCGCAATAATGGGTTCTATAGAGAGATTGCTGTCGAGTTTGAGTGAACACTACGCCGGAGCATTTCCGGTCTGGCTATCCCCTGTGCAAGCAAGTGTACTGCCGATAACGGAAAAACAGAATAAGTGGGCAGAAAACATCCAGGAGGAACTAAAAAAAGCCGGCATCAGAACGGAAATTGATCTAGACAACGAGACACTCGGAAAGAAGATAAGAGAGTCCGAAAAGCACAAAATCCCCTACATATTAATTATCGGCGAAAAAGAGGTTAAAGCTAAAGCTATAGCCGTACGGGAACGCGGCAAGGGTGATATTGGCCAAATGAAATCAGAAAAATTTGTCGCCAAAATATCCGAAGAAATAACTAAAAAGTCCTGAATTTATCAGGGCTTTTATGAAAGAAACCAGTTCCAGCCGTAAATAATCCCAACGGTTTTCAAAAAGTTACCGACCGCTAGGGCAGTAAACCCAACCTTCCACCTGGCGGTTCCGCATAATACATCCGGCACGATACGAAAGCCGGGAACTGGAACTAATCCAAATACAAACATAGCAATTACGCCCCCGCTCTTTAGAATAAGAACCATCCACTTTAACACTTTGTCTATATTGCGGAACAGCCATACTTTTGAAACCGGCTCTTCGTAGTATTCTTTGTTGTCTGTAAATTTTAAATACTTTCTGGTCAAACGTATCTCAAGACCCTCTACTAAATTACCCGCCCTTTCTTCGCCTCTTAATTTTTTCACAAACTCTTTGTCTTTGAGCCATTTATCAATAATCAACCCTCTCGTTCCCGACCATCCCTTATAACCGCCGAGCATTTCCATAAAACCGATAGAACCGATAACTAACACCAATAACGGCTTGGCCCATTTATATTTTATAATTAATATGGGAGCAATAAAAAAGTCGGGGTTAAACCAAGATACATAGTAAACGCAGGCGAGAAGAAAAATTGGCCAAAGCTCCAAGCTCTTGGCTATTTTATCTCTCACATGTTATACCTGTTTATTATCAAGGGACTATATATATTCTATCTTATTCAATGGCTAAAAATCAACTCGCCAACCGGCAAATCAAAATAATCGTTATTGTCGGCCCGACCGCTTCGGGAAAGTCAGATTTGGCCCTTCGACTCGCCAAGCTTGCTCCCTCCTTCGCTAAAGTTTCGGCGGGCAAGCAGAGTAAAGCATACGAGAAGAAAGGAGTAAGCGGCGCTGAAATAATTTCCGCCGATTCGCGGCAGGTTTATCGCGGAATGGATATCGGCACGGGCAAGGTCGCACGGGATAAAACGGATAAACCCAAAAAAACAAGATCGTATTTATCCCACGATCGTATTAAAAATACGATCTCTAAAAAATCTAACTGCGGGTATTACTCCGACGGCATTCGCCATTATTTAATTGACGTCGCTTCGCCAAAAACACAATTCACCGCAGACGATTTTAAAAAGTTAGGGCAGAAAGCCATAAAGGAAATTTTAGCCAAAAATAAAGTTCCTATTATCGTCGGCGGTACGGGATTTTACATTGATGTCCTGCTCGACCGAATGTCGGTTGCCGAGGTCCCACCCAACAAAAAGTTAAGGAATAAATTAGGAAATTTAGAAATTGAGAAATTATTTGAGAAATTAAAGAAACTGGACCCGGAACGGGCAAAAACAATTGACTCCAAAAACAAGCGCCGTTTGATCAGAGCCATAGAAGTAGCAATGGCCAGAAAATCCACCAAAAAAGCTCCTAAAAATAAATCTGATTTATACTACGATCGTGGTATAAATCAAACAGTTACAAAGTATGATACTTTGTGGCTTGGATTAAATCCCGGTAAAGAAAAGCTAGCTAAGAAAATAAAAAAACGTCTCGACGAACGTTTGAGCCCCTCCTTCGCTACCTCCTTCGTTAAAACTTCGAAGGTCAAGAAAGCTACGAAGGGCAAAGAAGGAATGGTAAAAGAAGTTGTGCGCCTGCGCAAACAGGGGGTAAGCTGGAAGCGCCTTGATGACTTCGGCCTGGAATATCGCTGGATTTCCAGATGGCTAAGAAAAAACAGAAAACAAAGAACTCAAGAGTTATTCTCAAATTCTCAAGAATTTGAGAATTTATTAAGAGACATAATCAAATACTCAAAACGCCAGATGACATGGTTCAAGAGAAATAAAGAGATTCATTGGCTTGCCCCGAGCAACTTGTCCCGAGTCGTATCGAGGGAAGTCGAGGGGATAAAAAATCAAGACGAGGCATTCCACCTCGTCAAGAGCTTTCTAAACGGGGTTTAGGCCGTTTCCTTTTGGTTTGTTTGACGGGCTTCCTCGGCGGCGCGTCGAAGCGCCTCTTGGCTATGACGGACTTTTTCGTTGCCCTCCCGGCGCTTCTCCTCTACCACTTGTTCTTGTGCTTTCTCTAAGTGGGCTTTCTCTATGGCTTTGCGCCAATTCGATTTTTCCATCGTATTCCATCCAATTAATTTTGCGAGAACTCTCTTAATCATACTCTTTTTTTAATTTTTCATTTAGTATTTCTGCGACGACCCGCGGGTTGGTCCCGCAAAATCAGGACTTTTCCTTTAGCTTAACGTCTTTCTAAGAATTTCCTCAACAAGTTGCGGATTTGCTCTCCCCCGTGTCCCCTTCATTACCATACCAATCAAGAATTTAAGCGATGCTTCTTTGCCCCTTTTATAATCCTCCACTGCTTTAGGGTTGTCAACAATAACTTTATCTACCGAGGCCTCAAGCTCGCTGATATCAGATACCTGACTAAGATCTTTCTCTTTCATTATCTGTTCGGGGTGTAAACCGGTCTCTGCCATTTCTTTTAACACTGTTTTTGCTCCAGTAGAAGATAGCTCCTTATGAAAAATCAAAACCATTAATTCCGCAAACGCTTCCGGTGATATTTTTAATCCTTCAATATCTAACTCTTGCCCCAAAGAACTCGTCAGCGTCGGAAATTCAGTAATTATATAGTTGGCGGCGATTGAGTGCAGTTTTCCTGAAATGTGCGGCTCATCAGGCAAGGCCCCTTCTAACTCCTTCCTTAGATGATAATCCTTTGCCGCCGAATCCAGTTCGCTAGCGACGTGTTCGTAATAATCACCCAGTTGCTTGTTAACAACAAAAATTTCAACATATCTTTCCGACAGACCATATCGCTTTGTGAATCTTGTTCTTCTCTGTTGCGGCAACTCAGGAAGTTGAGACTTGATATCTTCAATATCGGCATCTTCAAAATGAAGTGGGGGGAGATCCGGTTCCGGGAAATATCTGTAGTCCTGCGCCTCCTCTTTTGACCTCATCAAATACGTCTCCCCTTTTTTCTCGTCCCAGCCGCGTGTTTCTTGTTTTACCTTCTCCCCCGCCTCAAGCAGTTCTGTCTGTCGTCTTATTTCGTAATCAACGGCATCAGCCGCAAATTTAATTGAGTTGATATTTTTCACTTCAACCTTAGTTCCCAACTTTGAGACGTGGGGGGTGGGGGGTGAGAGATGAGAGTTATCTTTGCTCACTTCTAACTTCTCACCACTCACATCCATTAGTGATATATTGACTTCTACCCTCATCTGTCCTTTCTCCATATCGGCATCCGATACGCCCAGGTACCGCAGTATCAGTTGGAGCTCTTCGGCAAACTTTCTGACTTCCTCCCCGCTTTCAAGGTCAGGCTCCGTGACAAGTTCCATTAACGGTACCCCTGCTCGATTAAAATCAACCAAGGAATAATTTTTATCTGGCAAATGATACAACCGCCCCGCATCTTCTTCAAGGTGTATTCGTGTAATACGAATCGCCTTGAACCCTGAGCTTGTCGAAGGGCTCTTTATTTTTAACTCGCCACTATAGCACAAAGGTTTTTGATACTGCGATATCTGATATCCTTTCGGCAAGTCGGGGTAGAAATAATTCTTTCTTTCAAAAAAGGTGTCTCTTTCTATCTGGCAGTTCAGCGCAAGGCCGGCCATAATTACTTTCTTGACCGCGTCTTCATTGGCAACCGGAAGTGTTCCTGGATGCGAAAGGCAAATTGGACATATGTTAATATTTGGGTGTTTTTCATCCGGATCGTTAAGAGAATCGCAGAACATTTTGGTTTTAGTGTTGAGTTCGGCATGGATTTCCAGGCCTATTACCGGTTTGTATTTCATAAATTGAATGTGGAATGTAGAATGTAGAATGTGGTTTTAAAAACTACGCTCTACTTTCTAGGCTCAACCATCCAGTCAAATTTATCACTATTTTTGCAATAAAAAAAGCCCGATTGGGCTTACCGGTCGGCTTGTCTGCGAATTAGTTCCTGTTTAAGCTGTTCATCGGAAAGCTCACTTAATAGAACATCCGCTGTCTTTTCATACGGCTGCATTTTCATGCCGGTTACTTCAATAATTCCCTCAACGATCTCCTCTTTCGCTCCGTGAAAAATAGTAGGGTACGCGTCTTTCAGGAGCAAATATATTTGCTCAAACACTTTCCTGATTTCCCACTCGGCGTGTCTTCCTGTTCTCATCATTACGGTATGGCGCAAACTGCGCAGATTGACCGAAAAACCTATTTCATTGCTCTGACCATTGGGGGCAAAGCGCCTCAAGGCCGAAGTAATTTTCTTTTTCTGCGCAAAATTCTTCATATCTTTCAGGCCAATTGCTTCTACCGCTTTCCTGTACCATGCTTCGTCATAAGATTGTTTTTCCTGACAAAGATCTCTGATTGGCTCCAGTATCGGATCAAAAACAATATCAATTTCATCCAGTCGTATAAAACGCCCCGAATTTTGAGAAAAAGCAGTGCCGGCTCTATGCCTAACAAGTTCATGGGTAAAAACACGGCTGCAATCGGCAATAATAAAATTAAAGTTAACATGTTCAAAGACAGAACCATGACCGACATCAAAACAATTCCGAATATTATCTTCGATATCTCTCACTCTTGAAATATTCGCGTTGTGGCCAAGAGTTAAACTCTTATAGCACAACTTGGCGAACATACTGCAAAGTATTTCAGCGCTGCTTAAACCGGCCTGCCTGGCGGCTTCCATCGACTTCAAAAAGTCCTCATTCCCGCTATCTGTAAGATACCGTAGAATTTCGGCTTCGTTTATTTCTTGATATCCCACCCAGTAAACTTTCGGCTCAACAAATTTCCCCATTTTTGCCTCTTTTTCAAAGAGTAGTTTTAAGATCATGGTCCCGATTTTAAAAATTTGCAAGAGCAAAACTTAATACCCATTACACAAATTTATCATATGATAAATTTGTGTAATGGGATTGAGAACTAAAAAGCGGCTAATATGCCGCAATTGAAAATTCTACTACCGAGATTACTCCCAGTCGTTTATACCCAGCACCGGATAAATATATCTGCGGGCATTGGCAAAGATAGTCCGTTGACCTTCTTCCCCTTCCGGTTCCGCGTCCACAAGACGACAGTTAAGATACAGAGCCGCCAGAGCCCGATAATTGCTCGTCACTCGACGGGTCTTTAGTTCGTCTTCAAAAGCATCGCATTCTTTGCCAGACGCTTTTCTCCGCCTCATCGCTGTTTCCGGTGTAACATCATATACGACGATAAGATCGGGCCAGAAAAGCGTTAATCCCGCTTCCGTGAACATCTCCTCGTGCAAAGCAACAATCTTTTTGAAATCACCGATAGTGTTCCCGCCATAAACAATAGTGCTGTCCATGCCACGGTCACAAATGACATTTATGCCGGAGGCCAGCGTTGGAATAATAACATTTTGATAATGCTGAATGCGATCCCTAATAAACCACCCCTGTAACTCAAAATCGGTAATTTTATTTTTTCCTTCTACGCCGTCTTTAAGGGTGAACTCGGGATCGCGGTCAAACAAAATATCATATATTCTCCGGCCTATCGGCCCCTTTGTTGGCTCTTTTGGAAATGGCCGAAGAATTTTGACTTTAGGGTAGATAGCCGGAAGAACTATTTCGAGCCGACGGGCTTGAGTGCCTTTGCCCGAATCGTCAACGCCGGCAAGCAAAATTAACTTTCCAGGATAAGGATTTTTAATCACAAAGTTTTCCTTTTCAAACAACTTGTTCAATAATTCTACCCGATTAAAAAATCGAGGCAAGTTGATAAAATAAAATGATCGCTTTAAGCGATCATTTTATTTTATCTCTATTCCCATACTCCTGGCGGTACCCTCTATTATCTTTATCGCCCCCTCTACGTCATTCGCATTCAGGTCGGCCATTTTTTGCTCGGCTATTTGTTTGACTTGGACTTTTGTAACCTTACCGACTTTATTTTTATTAGGAACACCAGAGCCCTTTTCCAGTCCCGCGGCCACACGCAGAAGATATGCCGCGGGCGGGGTCTTTAACTTAAAATCAAAACTCCTGTCTTCGTAGACAGTTATTTCAACAGGGGTAACTTGGCCCTGCTTGTCTTTGGTCGCGTCGTTGAACTGCGACACAAATTGCTGGAGATTTATTCCGTGAGGACCAAGCGCGGTGCCAACCGGCGGAGCCGGCGTCGCCTGCCCGCCAACAACCTGTAGTTTTACTATTGTTTTTATTTTTTTAGCCATAAATTTATGAAATCTCTAATCTCTAAACCCTAATCTCTAAACAATCTCAAATATCTAAATTTTAAAAGGTTTTGAAATTTGAATTTTGGATTTGTTTAGAAATTAGATATTAGAAATTAGAAATTGCGAATTAGATTTTTTATAATTTCTTGATTTGTAAAAAATCTAATTCGACCGGGGTTTCTCTTCCAAAAATCGTTACTAACACCTTTACCCTGCCTTTCTCCGGATCAATTTCCGATATCTTGCCGTCAAAATCCTTGAAAGGACCGTCGGTTATTTTTACCCTATCGCCCACCTCAACGTCAATCTTGTACTTCGGTTCGTCAACGCCCATTCTCTTCAATAACGTTTCAACTTCTTCACTTGAAAGCGGGGTTGGCACAGTGCCGGCTCCGATAAATCCGGTCACGTTAGGCGTGTTCCTGACCACATACCAAGAATCATCATCAACCAACATCTCAACCAAAACATAGCCAGGATAAATTTTTTCCTCTATTGTTTCTCTTTTCCCGCCCCTTATTCTAATCTTCTTTTCTTTGGGCACCAAGACGCTGAATATTTTGTCCTCAAAACCAAGCGATTCAACTCGCTGCGTAAGGTTTCTGGCGACGTTATCCTCGTATCCGGAATAGGTATGGATAGCGTACCATTGTTTTTCTCCAGTTGTTACTTGCTTTGGCATGAACTTAATTTAAAATTTAAAAATCAAAGT
>JACPNL010000028.1 GCA_016185505.1 Candidatus Yanofskyibacteriota bacterium | reverse complement strand
TGTCGATACGCACAAAAAATAGACGTTTTAGCCGCTTGTTGGATATGTTTGTATTAACTTAATCATGTGTTCGTAAGTTTATCAGAAGGCTTATTTGCTGTCAAACCCCCCGTTAATATGCCTGTGGATAAACGACTTGCGAAGTCGTTTATCCACAGGGGTCATAAATTTTAAACATAGAGAAATCAACGGCTCAATGGGAATTCCTATTGAGCCGTTCAGGGTCAAAAGGTTGGTTTTATATCGTTTCTCCCGATTTTGTATCCCGATTCCAAAGGAATCAAGGACTCTCGATTGCAAAGCAATCGGAGCAAAATCGAGGATCCTCGATTATCCAACCATAGTTCCTATGGGGATAATCGGGACCACCCTTCCGGCACATCGCAGGGAGTTGGAAAATCACGCACTTCGCCGGTTTGCGGATTGCGGGCCGGTGTGATGACTTGTATACAAACCTCCGGTTCCAAAAACCTAAACGTGGAGAGGATTTGATCTGCTATTGTTTCATAGCTATCTAATACAAAAAAACTATAAATTAATCCTTTATCACCTTTATCATCAAGGAAATAAAATAGGTCAGTACCCCAGGAAGAAATTCGTTTAACTTTTGTAAAATAATTATTTCCAAGTAAAACCTTCTCTGTTTCTGAGAGTTTGGCATCTGAACTTAATGGTATAATCTCTACTATTTTATTTACATCAGGGTAGTCTGTCCTCTTTAATATCCCATCGTTAATACCGCATCTTGGATATCCTATCCCCGAATCACATTGACCAGAAATCTTCTCGCTTTTATCAAAAGAGGTAAATTCTGGAGATGATTCTCGGTAAGAAAAATCCCCCGGATACCTAAGCTCAAACCCATACTCTTCATTACGATAGGTTTGCCACCCTTCGACTTCGTTCAGGGTAGGGTTGGCGGTCGCTTGCGGTGAGCTTGTCGAATCCGGCGTTGGCAAAGCTGGAAATAATCCTCCTTTTTGCCAGACATAAAACCCATATGCTCCGCCGGCGATGACAAGGCCTACTAAAACATAAATCCAAATCTTTTTGTCAGGTTGGTGTGCTTGCAATGGCCCGCCTTGAGGCGAAGCGGACTGAAATTCTTGTTCCTGATTATTCAGTTGCTGTGATTGTTGGTTATCCATTAATCAATTTTAATTTAATAATTTGTCCAGCTCGTCCCACGTTTCTTGTCTCCGGGATTGTTCTGATAAATATTTTCTATCTAGAATTTCGCCGGAGATTTTTAACACCGACGCTACATCTTCAATATGCCGACTTGAAGGACTGATTTTATACCATCTCAATTTGCTTAAAATCAAGTCTTCGGGAGAAATGAAATAAACTCTTTGCTCCAAGACGTCTTTGGCTACACGTCTATTTAATTCGGGGATTTGGGATTTAGCCCAAAAATCAACCTTGATCCCAGAATTACCTTCTATAAAATTAAATTCTCCCTGGTTTGCCAACGCTTCTCGCATTGCGTCTTTGTCCACATACCCAAATTCGCTTAGCTTCAAAAGTTCCGAGGCCAAAATATCAATATCATTTGTCTTAAGTTCTATTACCATGTCAATATCAGCCGTAAACCTGACACGCCCCCAAATCGTGACGGCCATTCCTCCGGTAACAACATATGGAATATTCAGATCGTCCAAAACCTTAGCGACTTTTACCAGTAATTGTCTCGGGTCTATTAATTCCATGGTTCGGTTTATTCTTGGGGAGGAGAATTCGAACTATCGTTGATTTAGCGGAGGCAATTTGGCTTATTTTCAAGGCGAGAGGAGGAAGCGATACGGTTGAAACAGTATCGTTGACGACAAACAACGCTGAAAATAAGCCAAATTGCCCCGCCCGCAGGGAAGCCAAAAAATGGATGCCTTTGCGAGATTTTATCGTCAACTTATCGTTTCTCACTGATAAGCTTCCTCTAAAATCTCGCAAAGCAAGCTCCTCAAATATAATGCCAATAGCATTATATTTGAGGAGTCATCTCATTTTTTGGCTTCTAAATCTAACGAGAGTTCGAATCCTCCTCCCCTTAGTAAGCTCTTTGGCTAATAACCATAATTTAGAGCCGAGCTCTAGTTTTTTGTCAGCCGACATCTCTCTAAAAATCTCGTCTTGCTTTCTTTGAGCTTTTTTGTTGGCTTCGGTCATGATTTTATTATACCAATTTATTTTAATTAAATATCTTCGATGATAACTTTTTGGACTCCACGTCAAAAAAGTCCTTTAGCTCCTCTACGATGAGGGGTTTTATCATTTTGGGCAATGCCTCTATTTTTCTTGCTTTGGAAAAAGAACTGCCTATGGTTAATGGACTTCTTCTGCCATTCTTTTAATACTTCTTGTTCCATATTAAAAGCTCTAAAAACGCCCGTCGGTCGTCGGGAATATTAAGCTCGGCTAAGTATTTTTTTAATAACTCGCGATCAATTTTTACTTCCCCCAAACCGTAGTTAATAAGTCGTTCTAAATACCATTTCGGGTCAGCTTGAGCTTGTTTATCGTATTCAGTTTTATCATAATCCCAAACCATATTATTAGACCTGTTGCTTAATAACCTTTCTACTGTCCCGATATTTGCTATGCAAATATCGAGGATCCTCGGTTGCTTCGCAATCGGGACAAGTCCCAAATTTTGGCCATAAGATTATTGAAATTTTCTCGAAATAGCATCAACTATTCCTTAAAAATTTCAATAACTTCTACAGAGATTCCCGGGCTAAAGCACCGTGAACCTTCTCCGAGCGTCTCAAAATTTGGGACTTTCGTTACGAAAATTAATAAGCAACAGGTCTAATGGTCATTATATCATTTATTCCGTCAATATAATAGGTCCTTTACCAGTGATAGCCACCGTATGCTCAAAATGGGCAGCGAGGCCGCCATCTTTTGTAACAAAGCCAAAACCGTCCTTGCTGTTCTTAATTTTCCAATCGCCGGCGACAACCATCGGCTCAATGGCTATGACCATCCCGGCTTTAAGTTCTTCTCCCTCATAATGGCCGCCCCGACGCTGCGGTCGGGGTAAATAATTCAAAACCTGCGGTGGTTCGTGAAGTTCCCGCCCAATACCGTGTCCAACTAAATCCCTTACCACATTCAACCCACTACTTTCCACATACTCCTGTATCGCCGAACCGATATCGCCCAAAGTATTTCCAATTCTTGCTTTTGATATGCCAATTTTCAACACTTCTTTCGTCACGTTGATAAGTTTCACAGCTTGTGGAGGAGCGCCCTCCACATTTCCAACAATAACGGTTATCGCCGAATCAGTGTGAAAACCTTTATGCAGAACGCCCATATCCAACTTCAAAACATCACCGTCTTTCAAGACCCTGTCCGACGGCACACCGTGAACTATCTCATCATTGACCGAAGTACACAAAGCCGCCGGATATCCGTCATATCCCAAAAACGATGGCTTAACCCCAAAAGACAAAACAAGCTCCCTCGCGAGCTTCTCTAAATCGTTAGTAGTAATCCCCGGCTTTACCGACTCGGCTAACTTTTTCAGTATCTCCGCCAGGACTTTACCGCCCTCTTTCATTGTCTCTATTTCTTTTTCTGTTTTAATTTTGCTCATTTAATTTTTCTAGAATATCCTCAAACACTTTTTCTATTGGCTGTTCGCCGTTAATTTCAACAACGAGACCTTTTCCCTTAAAAAAATTTATCGCCGGCACGACTCTGTCCTCATACCAGTCAAGCCGTTTGCTTATGGCATCTTTATCGTCATCATGTCTGGCTCTTAATAACAAACGTTTCATTGCTTCTTCTCGGCTTATTTCTATAACCAAGGCCTTGGCGTTGTCTATCCTTTCAAGCCACGTTAAAAACTCAAATAAATCCCGCGCCTCATCCGACCTTCTGGGAAATCCGTCGCAAATAAGATTTTGGTCATCTTTAAGTGTATAGGCCATTTTGTGCATCCAAAGCGTTGTGGCCATTGCATCAAAAGGCAGTCCACCTTCATCCAGAACTTTTTTAATCCTTCTTCCGGCGTCTGTGTCTTGTTTTGACAAATCACGCATTAAATCTCCCGTAGCAACGTGGAGCGTATTGCCAAGATGCTTGGCTAAAAGTTCCGCCTGTGTTCCCTTTCCTGACCCCGACCTACCAAAAAATATTAAGTTAACCGGTTTGTTATTGTTCATTGATTAAACGATATCAAAATTTTTTAAAAACAAAAAGCCCTTCGATGGACTCAGGGCAAGCCGTTGGTGTCTCGCGATGAGACACCAACGACTTAGCTCCAGCGCATTAGCTTGCGACGCGCTTCTGGCCGAATAGGCCGAAAAGCACCCTGCCAACTGTGTAGACGAATGCTCGCACAGGTCCCCTCGTCTGCCACTGATCCGACTTCTTGTCGAAGCCGATCCGGCGGATGAGCATCTTTCGAACCTTCAGGCCAAACCTCTTGGCCTTGGAGCGTGCACCCTGGAGATGAATGAATGGATTGGCCACGATGACCACCTCGTCCACTTTGATAAAACGATCGAAGTATTCTTTCGCCTGAATCATGACTTCGTTTGAATCGAGATAACTCAGGCCATCCCGATGTCTCCGCACCACATGACCCACGCGGCACTTCAGAGCCAACGCAATCTCCCATTGCGAGACCACCGAAACATAGTGGTCCTCGGCTCGTAGTAGAGCCACAACCCGCTCGGTTTCCCGGGCGAGTTTCACGTTGCAGGGATTGGGTTCCTGTCTAGCCCGCAACGCAAACGACAGAGCAACCACTCCAATACGCATTCAACCTCCTTGTGAAGTAGCCGTTTCTTGAAAATTCGTATAATTAATTATGTCACATCCACACAAAAATGCAAGGTTTCAAAAATGGCCATTTAAAGCCCCTCTGAATACGCCATCCGACTGGCGCATTCAAGTAAAGCAGGAGTAATAAACAACGAGGAGCGAGACCCCGTCCTCGCAACTAAAACAAGTCGCCTTCTGTTTTTGGCAGATATCACGGATGTAGGTCGGCTTTAACTAATCTGTCTTTTGGGAACGACCCGCAGTCCCGATTGGCTTGGTCTCCCGCCTTGGCGGGAGCAATCGGGACGAGGGAGAAGAAATTTTTGCCGCCGGAGCAAAAATATTCTGGTTCCTAAAAGACGGTTAGTTGAAGTCGGCCAAGAGAACAAGGACAACAGGCCGGCAAATGGGGGGTGGGGTTGAGCGACTAATACTCATACATACTTAGTTGCGCGTCCACCTGCTTCATAATTTCCAGCGCCACCGACACAACGATAAGTATGGATGTGCCGCCGACGGTAAACGCGGTGATACCAGTAAAACCCTGAACAATGTTGGGCATTATGGCGATAATGCCTAAAAATAACGCGCCAACCAACGTGACTCTGTTCAAAAGATAGCCAAGAAATTGCGCTGTCATCGGCCCTGGCCTTATACCCGGAATATATCCTCCCTGCTTTTGTATGTTCTCCGATATTGATTTGGGATCAAAAGTCACGGCAGTATAGAAATAGGTGAACAAAATAACCAGAGTGAAATAAAAGAAAGAGTACCAGCCATGAGATTGCAGGAAACTATTCACAAATGTTGCCATATTCGCGATAAAAGCGACGTTAGAACTAGACAAGAAATTCGCTATCATTCCCGGGAACAACAAAATTGATAACGCGAAAATTATAGGAATAACCCCGGCGTTATTTACTCTCATCGGAAGATAAGTGGAAACACCGCCGTATACTTTCATCCCCCTGACGCGCCTGGCATAATTTATCGGAATATTCCTCTGGGCTTCGGTGATATAAACAACGCCTACTATAACGGCAAGGGATACGATAACGAAACCCGCGTAAGTAAAAATCTGAGAAGAATCATAGGTGAAGAGTGTCTGCCTTAACGCGTTTGGAAAACCGGCAACTATGCCCGCCAATATAAGAAGGGAGACACCGTTGCCAAGATTTTTTTCTGTTATCAGTTCTCCGAGCCACATTAAAAACACGCTGCCGGCAATAATTACTGATATCGCGCTTACCCACTCCATCATAGTTAAACTGCCTATAACTCCCTGCCGAGACAAGAGAACCAAGAATCCATATCCCTGCAAAGCGGCCAACGGTACGGTCAGTAAACGAGAATATTGATTAAATTTCATTCTCCCCATTTCGCCTTCGTATTTGTACATCTGCTCCAGTGACGGGAATATCATCGTGAGAAGCTGCATTATTATTGAAGCAGTGATGTAGGGTCCGAGTCCGAGCATGCCGATAGAAAGCGCCGCCAGAGAACCGCCGGTGAAAGTACTTATCAGTCCGAAGAACTGGTTCTGAGCGAAGAACTCTTTAAGTTGAGAAGCATCGACAGCAGGAATAGGAATATTGGAAACCAAACGGAAGACAACCAAAATGGCCAATATAAATAGTACGCGGTTGCGTAAGTCAGGACGTTTGAAGATTTGTAATAACTTATTCATACCATCTGCTAATTACGAATTGCTTACTAATTTACGAATTCGTATATTCGTAAAAGATTCGTATTTCGTAGATTATTTTACGGTTCCGCCGGCTTTTATTATCTTATCTCTCGCCGACTTTGACAAGCTAAACCCTTCAAACACAAGCTTCCTGTCCAGTTCTCCATCTCCAAGTATCTTGACTTCCTTTTCTGCTCTATTCAGTATCCCTTTTTCAAAAAGCATCTTGGAATTCACCGTTTCCCCATCGTTGAACCTATTGAACTCTTTTATGTTAACAACTGGAGGCTTGTCGTGCCTTAACTGATAGAATCTATGCTTGGGATATTTGCCCTTACCGCCCGGTTTTTTAGAAGCGCCTCTCTGTTTCGGGAACAATTGCCAAATCCTATTGTCTCCACCCCGAAAACCCGGCTTGATACCGGCTCCGGCCCTGGATTTTTGACCCTTCTGGCCTTTGCCGGAGTATGTACCGCGTTTGCCTCCACGACCAACACGTTTGCCAGATTTGCGGGGAGTATTTGGTTGTAGATTACTTAGATTCATATCAAAAATTAAATATCAAATATCAAAAACACAAATCAAAGATTAAAGATTTTCTGACCCCGTCTCTTTTTGATTTTTAATATGTATTTTTGCATTTTGATTTTTAATTTTTAATTTAGAGAGGGCTTCAAGGGTTGCTTTCGCTATATTTATCTTATTATTCGTTCTGCTAATAAGCTTCCCCGTCAAGCTGGTGATGCCTGCAAGTTTTGCCACTACCCTGACCGGCCCACCGGCTTTAACTCCGCCCTTGGACGGTTTCAATATGACTTTCGCGCTATTGAATTTGGCCTCAACGTGATAAGGAATGGTGCCGCCTACCAAAGGCACCGTGAGCATATGCTTCTTGGCTTTATTAAACGCTTTCTGTATGGACTGGGCGACATCCTTTCCTTTTGCCATACCAAGTCCGATCTTGCCCTTGCCGTCGCCTATGGCAATGGTCGCCCTAAAACTGAATCTCTTCCCGCCTTTGGTCACCCTAGTCACTCTTGCTATGTCTAAAACTTTTTGTTCGTACTCGGATTTTTTGTCCGCGCCAAAACCACCGCCCCTTCTAGGCCCGCGGAAACTTCCACGGTTTTCATTACCGCCACGATTGTCTTTTTGGTTTGGTTTGTTATTACTAAAATCCATATCAAAAATTAAATATCAAATATCAAAAACACAAATCAAAGATTAAAAATTTTTTGAATGACCGTTTTGCTTTCGCTGTCATTTTTGATTTTTAATACGTATTTTTGCATTTTGATTTTTGATTTTTTATTTAGAGTTTAATCCCGCCTTTTCTTAAACCATCCGCGACAGCTTTGATCCGGCCATGATACTTGAAACCGCCTCGATCAAAAATAACTTCTTTAATCCCCGCTTCTTTTGCTTTCTCGGCAAGCATTTCTCCTATCTTCATTGCTTTTTCTGTTTTTGATCCTTTGGAGGGTACAGACCCGTACCCTCCTTTGATCTTGCTTTTACCACTAGACACAACCTTGCCACTAACGACAGTTTGCCTTGAATTATCGTCTATGAATTGAACAAAAACATGTCTGTTGCTTTTGAAAACAGAAACACGAGGCCTCTCTTTAGTGCCCATTATATTGGCGCGTACGCGTTTATGTCTTGAAATTCTATGCAACTTTTTGTTTTTGTTGATATTCATATCAAAAATTAAATATCAAATATTAAAAACACAAATCAAAGATTAAAAATTTTTTGAATGACCGTTTTGCTTTCGCTGTCATTTTTGATTTTTGATTTTTTATTTATCTTTATCCGGCCGCTACTGCTTTTTTGCCGGCTTTTCTTTTAATAATTTCGTCTTTGTACCGTATGCCGCTGCCTTTGTAGGGTTCGGGAAGGCGCTTTCTTCTTGTGTCTGCCGCTATCTTGCCGACTAATTCGTTGTCTGGTCCCGCTATCTTAATCGAGTTCTTTTCTACGCCAAAAGTTATCCCCTCAACGCCCGGAATGATTACGGAGTGCGAATATCCCAAGTTCAGCTCAAGATCCTTGCCCTTAACATTCGCTTTATAACCGACCCCCTGGAATTCCAACACCTTCTCAAAACCCTCGGTAATTCCAATGATCATATTCGCTATTAACGCTCTCTGCAAACCCCACTTGGCAATATTGTCTTTATTGCCCTCCACAGGGGTTAGTTTAACAAAATTGCCGTCAACAATGACATTCACCCCTTCCGTCAGGGGTTTTTTCAGCTCTCCTTTCGGGCCTTTAACGAATATGGCGCCGGCTTCTATCTTTACATCAACGCCCGCAGGAATTTCAATTGGTTTTTTGCCTATCTTGGACATATTTTATATCAAAAATTAAATATCAAATATTAAAAACACAAATCAAAGATTAAAAATTTTTTGAATGACCGTTTTGCTTTCGCTGTCATTTTTGATTTTTAATATGTATTTTTGCATTTTGATTTTTGATTTTTAATTTACCACACCTCGAAAAGTATCTCCCCTCCCAACTTCTGTTTCCTGGCTTCTTTAGAACTCATTACCCCTTTAGGTGTTGAGATGACCGACATCCCGTGTCCCGACCTCACCGGCTTGATCTGGTTGGCTTTGACATACATCTTTCTCGACGGGCGGCTTATCAGTTTGACGCCATTTATAGCCGGTCCGTGCTCATCGTATTTTAGGGTGGCGAATATGAATTCCTGCTCGGATTTTTTCGCTTTTCTTTTTTTTCTTTCCACTCCGGCCAAATAACCGCTAGTTTTCAAAACGTTAGCAATATCAAACTTCATTTTAGAGAACAGCAAAGTAACGGACTCTTTGTTCACCGCTTGGGCATTCGTTATCATTGTTAACATATCACCTATTGGATACATAAGAATTAAATCAAAAATTAAAAATTAAATATCAAAAACACAGATTAAAGATTAAAAATTTTTGAATTTTGATTTGTCATTTTGATTTTTGGTATTTAATATTTAATTTACCAGCTGCTTTTTTTGACTCCCGGCAATTCTCCTTTACTAGCCAGTTCTCTAAAGTGAATTCTGCAAAGACCGAACTCCCTCATATATCCGCCTTTTCTTCCGCACATAAAACATCTTAACACGACGCGTGTGGAAAATTTTGGTTTCTTTCTTGATCGGGCGATTGTGCTTTGTTTAGCCACGTTTCAAATTTAAAATTTAAAAATCAAAGTGTAAAATTACAATGTAAAATTTAAAATTTTCTGATTTCTGATTATTTTTACATTTTGAATTGTCATTTTTCATTTTGATATTTGCATTTTACATTTTCTTAATGGGGAATCCCATCAAGCGCAATAACGCTATCCCTTTTTGTTTGCCTGCCCCGCGATCACCTAAAGGTGATTTTGCGGGGTCTTTCGCCGTGGTCACCACTGTCACCTCTAAGCTGAATACATCTTTCAACGTCTCATAGGTAATTTCCGGGAAAATACTTGACTCCCTTATCCCTAAATTCAGGTTGCCGTTCTTGTCAAAGTTTTTTGTATCTATCCCCCTGAAATCTTTGGATCGTGGCAGAGCGATGGATATTAACCTGTCCATAAAATCATACATTCTTTTCCCCCGCAAAGTTGCCATCAAACCAATATTCACCCCTTCTCTTACCTTAAAACTGGCTATGGATCTCTTGGCTTTTCGAAATACCGGCTTCTGGCCAGTAAGTTTGGCTAGGTCTTTTGCTATTCTTTCTACAACCTTATCCTCTTTTGCTATTTTCCCTATCCCGACATTGACCACAACTTTTTCAACTTTCGGAACAGCCATTACGTTCTTAATGCCAAACTCTTTCTGCAGGGCAGGAATGACTTTCTTTCTATATTGTTCTAATAACCTTGACATATATGAACGGTTTGTTATTCTATCACAAGATTTGTTTTTTGACAAAGGAAATAAGCATGGGTCGCCTTAAAAAGTTTGTGATATTCATTGCTGTTTATTCTTGGCTTCCCGTCCTTGTCATGCATGCTACTGACTTAACCAGACTGAATTCGCTTGATAAAATAATTGTTTTTTATCTTACCTGGCCAATGATCCTAACCGGAAGTGTTTTGATCTCGGCTGATATTCTGCCAGATCCGATAGTGGGCTATCCTGCTTTTCTTTTATTGTTTTCTTGGCTTTGTGCCCTTTTACTGGCCACATATTGGATTATCCGCAAACCTCGCCACTCTTCATAGTGGCTTTTATGTTTCAAATCTCTCAATTACTCAATTTCTTAATTTCTATATTTCCCTCTTGCATTTCTTACACACTCTAACTTTGTTTTTTCCACCCGCCCCGACAGAAGCGTCGGGGTCAACCCTATATCCTATCCTCGTCGGCTTTCCGCAGGATTTGCATACTAAAGCAACGCTTGAAGCGGAAACCGGTCTTTCTTTTGAAATAATCTGGCCCTTTTGCCCTTGCTTTCGGGCGCGAACATGTCTCTTTATAAGATTCAGACCCTCCACAACGACTTTTCCGACGCCCGGCCCGCCTTCGTCAAGACTTCGGCGGGCAGGTAAAACAACCGAAACCTTCCCGGCCTTCCCACGGTCTTTACCAGACAACATCTGAACTTGGTCATTTTTCTTAATTTTCATAAAAGTGAAATATTTTGGTTATCTTAGTTTGTTCGTTATATAAATTAACCTAATTGCTCTAATTATTCTAATTGACCTAAATAAATCCCAATGACTTACTGTTTAATTTCCAAGTTCCAAACTTCTTAATTTCCAAACAATTTTCAAATTATTCAAATTTTTAAACAGGTCTAGAAATTAAATATTTGGAAATTTAAATTTGTTTGTAAATTGTTTACTTGGAAATTGGAAATTTAAAGAATTGGGGGGGTTATTTAGAATAATTAGGTTAATTAGAAATTAGAATAATTTTTAAGCATGATTATCTATTAAATAATATATTTTTACACTACCTCTTCAGCTAGTGAGGCAATCGTGCTGAAACCGCGTTCCTTAATCTCTCTTGGTATCGGCCCAAATATTCTTCCGCCTTTGGGTTCAGTGCCATCCAATATAACAACCGCATTCTCGTCAAATCTAATATAAGTACCGTCTTTTCTCCTGAACGGCTGTCTCTGTCTGACTACAACCGCTCTTAACACTTCTTTTTTCTTAACGGCTTTTCTCGGTTCGGCAACTTTTACCGACACAACAACAATGTCTCCTATGCGAGCATACCTTTTCTTTGACCCTCCAAGTACCTTAAACACGCCAACCTTTTTAGCCCCGCTGTTATCTGCCACACTTACTATTGACCTTAATTGAAGCATATTTTATAAATTTCTAATTATTCTAATTGCTCTAATTGACCTAAATAAATCCCAATAGCTTGAAAAGCACAAATTACACAAAACACAAATAAAGGCCAAAAACACAAACATCTTTAAAGCACAAACAACGAAACGACGGGTTTGGGTTTTGTGTTTTCGGTAGTTTGTGTTTTATTTGTGCTTTGGTTCCTGTGTTTTGTGTTTTGATGATTTTGGGCATTGGGATTTGTTTAGAATAATTAGGTTAATTAGTATAATTAGGTCAATTTATTGGCTCTTGCCAATCACTATCCATCTTTTTTCTTTCGATATCGGTTTTGTTTCCTTTATTAAAACCTTGTCTCCCGTGTGGTACCGGCCTTCTTCGTCATGCGCTTTGAACTTCTGGGTCACACTATAATATTTTTTATACTTCGAGTGTTTTTGCATCCGCGAAACCTCAACTACCACAGTTTTCTGCATTTTGTCTGATACGACCGTTCCTTTTAATATTCGAGACAATTTGAATGTGGAATGTGGAATGTGGAATGTTGTTTTTGTTTTAACTACATTCTACTTTCTACACTCTACTCTCACTTTTTCTTAAAACAGTTAAAATCCTTGCTATCTCTTTCTTGGTTTTTTTAACTTGGCTCGTATCCTTTAATGTATTGGCTTCCAGCTCAAAACTCAACTTGGCCAGTTTTGTTTTATGCTCTTGAAGCAAATTCGTCAATTCGTTCGGGGTTTTGTTTTGTAAATCGGCTGGTTTCATAATATAAATCAAAAATACAGATCAGAGATTAAAAATTTTTGAATTTTGATTTGTCATTTTGATTTTTGATGTTTGATATTTGATTTATCGTTTTACGATGCGTGTCTTTATCGGCAATTTGTGCGCGGCCAAACGCAACGCTTCCCTGGCCTGGTCTTCCAACAAACCATCTATTTCGAATACCACTCTCCCCGCTTCGACCGGAACCACAAAATGCGATAAGGCGCCTCTGCCTCCGCCCATCCCAACTTCGGCGCTTTTGGCAGTTCGAGGTTTATCCGGAAAAACTCTGATCCATATCTTGCCTCCTCTTTGAATGAATCTGGCCATAACCTTTCGGGCTGATTCAAGCTGATTTGACTTAAGCCATGACGACTCTTCGGCCTTCAATCCAAAAGTTCCAAAACTTAACTCCGCGCCCCTGGAAGTACGCCCCTTTAATTTGCCCTTGTGGACTTTCGTATGTTTTACTCGTGATGGTTGCAACATTATCTACTACAAATTACGAATCTTTACGAATGTACTAATCTACGAATTTTATTTATTTGTAGATTTGTATATTTGTGATTATTTGTAATTCGTAGTTAATCAAATTTTTCTCCCTTATATATCCAAACCTTAATCCCGATCGTGCCATAAGTCGTTGTCGCGGTTGCTCTCGCAAAATCAATGTCAGCTCTTAACGTCTGGAGGGGTAAACTCCCTTCTTCAAGATGTTCTGATCTTGCAATCTCGGCTCCATCCAAACGACCACCGATTTGTATCTTAGCTCCCTTTACGTCTTTGTTTGCCATGATTTTTGAAAGCGTCTGTTTTATCACTCTTCTGAAGGGTATTCTTTTCTCTATCTGATCAACTATCGATTCGGCCATTATGGATGCCGATGCCTCCGGACTCTTTATTTCCTGTATCTCTATCCTAATCCCTACTTTTCTCTTAAGAAGATTACGGAGCGATAGTTTCAGGTCTTCCGCTCCAGTGCCGCCTCTTCCGATTATCAAACCCGGCCTTGCGGTAAATATTAATACGTTCAACGCATCAGTCCCTCTTTCAATCTCTATTCTGTCAACAGCCATATTCTTTAATTTCTTATTAAGAAAATCCCTCACAGCAACATCGTCCTTCAAATAACCCACATATTTCTTGTGCCCAAACCAGCGGGATGCCCAATCCTTATTTATACCTACTCTCAATGATGTTGGTGATATTTTCTGCCCCATGTTTCGCTACGCTCACTACCGCTGAATTAACGCTGATTATTACGCTGACCTATCGCTGAATTTTCAGCGTCGTATCGGCGTACCTATCAGCGACTTATCGGCGGTCTTAAATTGATTTCCTTTGAAACATTCTTCTGCCTAATCCCTTTAATACTCCTTCTTTCCGACCTAACTCTGTCTTAACTTCCGGCTTGCCCCGAGCCAAGTCAAGGGGCTTTTTTACCTCTTGTCTGTCTGGCGTCTGTGTTTGTTCAATCGTCTTTTCTTTGATCTTTTTTTCAGCCGGCGTTCTCTTTAGTCCGGCCACCTTTTCCGCCAGTACCAATCTTATGCGGCTTGTTTTCTTTTCTATCGGTGAGACCCTCCCGAAACCCTTCGGTTTGAATCTTTTTAATTTAACACCTTCGTCAACATTAATGCTTTTGACATACAAGTTCTCCTTTACCATATTATTGTTATTTTCGGCATTGGCTATGGCCGACCTCAATAGTTTGGCAACAGACGAACCGGAACGCTTAACCAGCGCTTCCAGCTGGGCGAGAGCATCAAGGACGTTCTTGCCTTTTATCAAATTAACCACAGCCCTAACTTTTCGAGGAGCTAATCGCAAGTTATTCAGTTTTGCCGTGACTTGTGCCATATCTTATATCAAAAATTAAATATCAAACATTAAAAATACAAACCAAAGATTAAAAAGCTTTTTAAATTTTTGCTCTATCTTTTCTGTCATCTTTGATTTTTAATATGTATTTTTGCATTTTGATTTTTAATTTTTTATTTCTTGGCTTCCTCTGGTGCTGCCTTCGCTGCTTGTGCCGCATCTATCTCTTTCTGTCTTTGCGCCGCTTCCTGCTCTTTCTGCATTTTGCCTCCGTGCCTTACGAATTTCCTGGTAGAAGCGAACTCTCCCAGCTTATGTCCGACCATGTCTTCAGTAATGAACACTGGAATATGCACTCTGCCGTTGTGTACGCCGAACGTAAAACCTATCATCTCCGGAACTATCGTACAAGCTCGCGACCAGGTCTTGATTATGGTTTTATCGCCCGCCTTTAAGTTGCTGATCTTTTTCAGCAATCTTTCGTCAACATATGGACCTTTTTTTAAACTTCGCGACATATCGCTCGTTTTCCTACAAATTACGAATCTTCTCGAATGTACGAATCTACGAATTTTATTTATTTGTAGATTTGTATATTTGGTAAATTTGTAATTTGTAGTTTTATTTTGTTCGTCTGCGCACAATGAATTTATTCGATTTCTTTTTCTTGTTCCTTGTCTTCCGTCCGCCGGTTATCTTACCCTGGGCCGTCTTGGGCCTTCTTGTTCCCCGGCCCTGCCGGCCTTCTCCTCCGCCGTAGGGATGGTCTACCGGATTCATCGCCGTGCCTCTGACTTTAGGTCTCCTGCCCAACCATCTTGTCCTCCCGGCCTTACCTAATACAATCGAGCTGTGCTCCATATTGGACAGTTGCCCTATTGAAGCATAACTTTCTCCAGATATTATCCTCGTCTCCGATGAAGGCATAACTAACTGGACATAACCACCCTCGCTAGCAAGCACCGTCGCCCCGCTGCCAGCAGATCTTATTAGCTTGCCGCCCTGACCAGGTCGTAACTCAACATTGTGGACAATTGAACCTTGGGGTATGTTCTTTAACTTCATTCTGTTTCCGGGCCGCAACGGCGACTTTTCGGCTGTAATTATCTCATCTCCAACTTTCAGGTCTTGGGGAGCCAAAACATACCTTCTTTCGCCGTCGGCATAGTTTATTCTTGCTATTCTGGTCGTTCTGTTCGGATCATATTCTATTGAAAATACCCCGCCGGGAACATTCAACTTGTTCTGCTTGAAATCAATCTCTCTATATGATCTCTTGGCGCCTCCGCCCCGGTATTTAGCAGTTACTCTGCCCTTATTGTTCCTCCCCCAAGATCTTTTGAGCCCTTTCGTGGCCGACTTTAACAGCCCGGTTTTTGATAACCGACTAAAATCGTATCCCGTCATATGTCTCCTGGATGGAGTTGTGGGGCTATAGTTTTTCATAAATTAACCTAATTGCTCTAATTATTCTAATTGACCTAAATAAATCCCAATAACCTAATGACTAAATTTTTTGGAACATTCGGGAATTGGACATTGGACATTATTTAGAATAATTAGGTTAATTAGTATAATTAGAATAATTTCATTGTTTTATGTCGTATCCTTTCTCTAATACTACGACTGCTTTCTTAACCCCCCGCTTAAAACCCTTATGGCGGCCCACGGTCCTGCTTTTCCTCGGTAAATTTACTACTTTGATTCCCTTGACCTTAACACTAAAATTTTTTTCAACCTCTTTTTTGACCTCATTCTTTGTCGCGTTATCAAACACCTTAAAAACATACTGGTTGAATGAAGCAAGTCCCGAGGCCTTTTCACTTACATAAAAACCCTTCAAAACACCATACTCGAAATTTCGAAATTTCGACATATCGATATGTTGAGAGTTGTCTTCACCAGTTTTCTCCGCGCCAACCTCACCGAATTCTTTCGGAGTCTCACTCTTTTCTTTTTTATTGTCTTTTCTAAAAATCCCCAATTTCATGTTTATATTAAAAATTAAATATCAAATATCAAAAACACAAATCAAAGATTAAAAAGTTTCTTGGATTCTTGCCCTATCTTCGCTGTCATCTTTGATTTTTAATATGTATTTTTGCATTTTGATTTTTGGTTTTTTATTTATTAACCAATACGCCCAAAACATCCTTGAAAATCATTATATTTTTGTGCGAAAGAATCTCCAAAGTATTCAGGTTCCTCGCCTCGATCACTCCTACTTTCTGTATATTCTTTGTTGCTCTGTACAAGTCCTTATCCGTTGAGGGAGTTATTATTAGCATACTCCCCGTTCTGTTTAAATTATTATTAAATGATTTAAGGATGTTGGCAGCTTCTTTTGTTTTGGGGCCGTTCAATTTTATTTCATCAACAACAACAATACCGTTGCTTCTTGCCTTCTCGCTCAATGCGACAAGTAGCGCTTTGCGTGCCGTCTTTTTTCCGATCTTTTTCTTAAAATTAACTTCTTTTGTCGGACCGAATGTCACTCCTCCGCCTTTCCATATGGGTGACCGTATGGACCCGTGTCTTGACCTGCCTGTGCCCTTTTGCCGCCAGGGCTTTTTGCCGCCGCCTCGAACCTCCGACCTTGTTTTGGCATGAGCTATGACCTGTCTCTTGTTGGCCATCAACGATGAGACAACCTGATGGAGCAGGTCGTTGTTTGAAGGAACGGCAAACACAGAGTCAGGCAGTTCGACATTTCCTATGTTCTCGGCGCTTTGATTGTATAAAACAACTTCCATATTAAAAATTAAATATCAAATACCAAAAACACAGATTAAAAATAAAAAATTTTTGAATTTTGATTTGTCATTTTGATTTTTGATTTTTAATATTTGATTTATCTTGTGATTGTATCGCAAGCAGTCCTCCCTTATTCCCCGGCACTGCGCCCTTAACCGCGATCAGATTATTCTCCGCGTCGACTTTTACAACTTTCAATCCTCGCGTAGTTGCTTTCACGCCGCCCATACGCCCCGCCATTCTCATGCCTTTCAAAGTATGCTGGGGAAATCTCTGCCCGATAGAACCGCCGTGTCTGGCAACATGATGATGTCCGTGGCTAAAAGGCATCCCTGAAAAATTATGCCTCTTCATCACGCCGGCAAAACCCTTTCCTTTCGACACTCCGCTGACTTTTACAATATCGCCTTCAGAAAAAACTGATACGTCAATTTTGTCCCCAACATTTGGTTGTTGGTTGTTGGTTGTTGGTTGTTGGTCGATTTTGAATTCTTTCTTCTGATTTTTACCTTTTGACTTTTGACTTTTGACTTGCACTGCTTCGTACCCGTCTTTGTCCTTCGTCTTTACCTGGGTAACAACATTCGGCTCCGCTTCAATGACCGTAACAGGTATTACGGCGCCATCCTCGTTAAATATCTGGGACATTCCTAATTTTTTTCCTAGGATAAACTTCATATCCTCCTACTAATTACGAATCTTCTCGAATGTACGAATCTACGAATTTTATTTATTTGTAGATTTGTATATTTGGTAAATTTGTAATTTGTAGTAAATTCCAACAAAAAACCCAGTTCTAGCTGGATTTAACTCACGCTAAAACTTTCTGCTTGTTACTGATTGGGTTTAATATGAATTAAAACCACTTGCTAAATAATTAAGGCATCATACCGATAATGAATTTTTAGAAACCAGACAAGCAGCTTAGTAGCTACTCGTTGCTGGATTAATTCCATCTCGGCACTTGTCCCGTAGTGTAATTTCGATTTCTTTATGCCAAAGGCATTCGGAATCTCTACTACAGAATTACTACCTTAATCTCTCGTCCTAGTAAGCTCGACCGAACTAAGGCGAGAAGTAAGGGGGTAATTTATTTTGTTAACTCCTGACTCTGTTCTACTAAGGTTTTTAAATACTTTAGTTCTTTATTTTGTGTTTGCTCCTCTGTTACTCTTCCTACTGAAATTTGGGCATTATTTTCTCGAATCAATTGCTCAATGTAATTATGAACTTCTTGTAGTTTCAAACTTAACTTGCTTTCAATTTTTGGTTCTTGTTCCATGGTTTTAAGTTAACTTTTTATATTTAACGCCTGTTCGATTTTAATGACTTTGTCTGCGCTCAATTTCTGGAATATCCAACATTTGTTTTTTATACAACGGCTGGAAATATATTCTATACGCTCCGACTCTCCGCCGCCAAAGATTTTCCTCGTCTTGAATTGGTTTCAAATCGCCAGAAAAAGGATTTTCTTTCATCGCCCCAAGTACTTCATAAATTCGTACCTGATCTTTTCTTGGAAATCTCTTCAGATTCTTTAGCGCTTTATGCGACAACTTATATTCCCAACTCATGCTTTACTTGCTTTGAGGTAAAAAATTTACCTTGCGTTATTTCGTGAAAACCCTTGTGTATCGCCTTTTTTTGTCGTGCTGTAATTCTTTCGGCCGACTCCCAAAAACGCAACACCCTCTCGTATTCTCTGCGAGGCACAACCACCAAATCGTCATTTTTAGTTATTCTTTTGGGAATAGTTATCGTATCCATAATAATCTTATATTATCACATCTTCACCTCAATATCCACTCCGGATGGTAAATTCAGATTCATCAAAGCGTCTATTATTTTAGGCGTTGGCGATGTTATGTCGATTATCCTTTTGTGGGTTCGCATTTCGAATTGCTCGCGGGAGGTCTTATCTATAAAGGCAGACCTATTGACCGTATACTTATGTATCTCCGTAGGCAAAGGCACCGGCCCAACGGGCTTTCCTCCATATCTTTCAATAGTATCGACTATCTGCTGGGCTGACTTGTCAATTATCTTGTTATCGTAAGCCCGCAACTTTATTCTTATTTTTTGATTATTTTGTTCTGTTTTCTTGGCCATTTTCTTAGTAAAGAACTATTTGTAAAACTGTTGGAATTGATGGATCGCTTCGCCAAGTCAGACTTGGCTTCGCTTGTTCGAGTTGTTGGAGTTGATCATTTCGAACATTTCGAACACTTCCAACATTTCAAACTGTTTAAGCCGTCACCTTCGTTACTACCCCTGCGCCGACGGTTTTACCTCCCTCTCGGATAGCAAACCTCTGCTTTTCTTCCATAGCAATAGGAGCAATAAGCTTAACTTTCAAATTAATGGTGTCGCCGGGCATTACCATCTCCGTGCCCTCCGGTAGCATTACCTCTCCGGTTACGTCCGTTGTTCGGAAATAGAACTGCGGTTTATAGCCCTTGAAGAACGGGGTGTGTCTGCCGCCCTCTTCTTTAGTCAAAACATATATCTCGGCTTCAAATTCGGTATGAGGAGTTATGGAGCCGGGTTTGGCAAGAACCTGCCCTCGCTCGATATCCTCTTTTTTAGTACCTCTAAGCAAGAGACCGGCATTATCCCCAGCCATACCTTCATCAAGCTGTTTATTGAACATTTCTATGCCGGTAACAACTGTCTTAGACGTCGGTTTGATGCCAACTATCTCAACTTCTTCATTTAATTTAACTTTTCCTCTTTCAATCCTTCCTGTGACAACAGTCCCTCGTCCTTCAATAGAGAAGATATCCTCGATAGGCATAAGAAATGGCTTGTCGGTCTCGCGAACCGGGTCGGCAAAATAAGTATCGAGAGCATCAAGCAGTTCTTTGACCGGTTTAGCGGCCGCGTCATCCTTTGTCTTCGCTTCTAAGGTCTTTAGTCCTGAACCGCGTATAACGGGTGTTTTTTCTCCGTCGTATTGATACTTGCTCAAGAGTTCTCTTATTTCCGCCTCAACCAAGTCCAGCATTTCAGGATCATCAACCTGGTCAACCTTGTTCAAAAATACTATCAACGATGGCAAACCCACTTGCCTCGCCAAAAGAATGTGCTCTCTTGTCTGGGGCATTGGACCGTCGGTAGCGGCAACAACCAATACGGCTCCGTCCCTCTGCGCGGCGCCGGTAATCATATTTTTGATATAATCCTGGTGACCGGGAGCGTCAACGTGAGCATAATGCCTTTTTGGCGTCTCGTATTCGGAGTGGTGCAGAGCGATAGTGATTCCTCTCGCTTTCTCCTCTGGAGCATTGTCAATCTGATCGACTGCTTCAACCCTAGCGCTGTAACCCTCGTCAGAAAACAGGTTGGCTGTATGTAAAATAGCCGCTGTTAGAGTGGTTTTACCGTGGTCAACGTGACCGATTGTGCCGACATTCATGTGCGGCTTTGTTCTTTCAAATTTTCCCGCCATTTTTTGATCTAGAGACAAGCAACAAGGAACGGGGATCAAGTAGTTTTCTTGGTCGCTTGTCGCTTGTTTCTTGGTCGCTTATTTAATTTTTATAGTAATATCTATTCTAATCCAAACCGCTATTTTAGTCAACTGCGGATATCTCTGCGCCCTTTTCTTCCTTCTCTATATCACCTTTAAGGGCAAGTATCTGTTTGTTTATCTTCTCCAACATCTCCGCCTCTTTCTCGCCTATGCGATGTTGGAATTTATTCTCTACACCGTTAGAAATTTGTCTCTCGTTCTCGGCCGGTCTCGGTTGAGCTTCAGCGGGATGATTAATTTTAATTTCCTTTTCTTGGTCGGATAAAAGGCTTTTGTACGCGTCATAGCCGAGTATTACGAACGACGGTTCGCCATCTTCCAATATCAAAACGGCGGTTGAACCTTTCAGTAGTTTTTTTAGTTCGTTGGTATCCACATTAATAGTTGTTGGAATTGATGGATCGCTTCGCCAAGTCAGACTTGGCTTCGCTTGTTCGAGTTGTTGGAATTGATCATTTTCATCATCTCCAACATTTCCATCATTTCGAACAAACCTTATTTCTTACCCTCTTTTATCAATTCCGCAATATTCTGCGGCACAACTTCATATCTGCTGAACTCCATATTAAACGTCCCCCGGCCTTCGGTCAAGGACCGCACAGATGTGGCATATCCAAACATTTCCGACAGCGGCACACGCGAGTCAACAACCTTCAAATTCAAGGGGCTCCTGTCATTTATGCTTAATATCTGACCGCGCCTTGATGCCAAGTCACCGGTGACTTCTCCCAGAAAATTATCAGGCATTATTATCTCCACCTTCATTATCGGTTCAAGCAGTATCGGTTTTGCTCGTCTGGTGGCTTCTTGCATTGCGGTTGACGCGGCTATTTTAAAAGCGATCTCTGAAGAATCAACTTCGTGATAAGAACCATCGTAAAGCGTGGCTTTTATATCAACTATAGGAAAACCGGCAACAACTCCTTTGTCCAAGGCCTCGCGTACGCCTTTTTCGGAAGGGTTAATAAACTCTTCAGGGATCACGCCCCCTCTGATAGCATTAACAAATTCAAAACCGGCGCTGCGCTCAAGCGGTTCAACCCTAATCCAGACATGGCCGTACTGGCCACGGCCCCCTGACTGGCGGATATATTTACCTTCGGCTTCTGCTGTGTTGGTGATGGTTTCTTTATAGGCAACTTGAGGGCGGCCGACATTCACGCCAACCCCGAATTCTCTTCTCATTCTGTCAACGATAATTTCCAAGTGGAGTTCTCCCATTCCGGATATGATCATCTCTGCAGTTTCTGTGTCAGTTTTAATTCTGAAAGTCGGATCTTCGTCAGAGAGTTTCCTCAAAGCAATGCCCATTTTCTCCTGATCGGCTTTGGTCTTCGGTTCAACTCTCAAGGAAATGACCGGCTCCGGAACTTCAATGCCTTCTAAAATCACCGGATTAGCAGGATCACACAGCGTATCCCCTGTTTTAGTGTCTTTCAAACCGACAGTCGCGGCAATATTGCCCGCGTATATTTCCTTGACCTCTTCTCTTTGGTTGGCGTGAAGTCGGACAATACGGCTTATCCGTTCTTGCTGGCCGCTTCTTGTATTCAAAACATAAGAACCTGAAGCAATCTTGCCTGAATAAACTCTGAAGAAAGTTAAAGAGCCGACAAAAGGATCAGTCGCGGTCTTGAACGCTAAAGCGGCAAAAGGAGCGTTTTCATCTGCCGGAACCGGTTTTTCTTCTCCTGTTTTGGTAAAAATCCCCATGGCAGGCGGAATATCCAAAGGCGACGGCAGATAATACACTACAGCATCTAAAACAAGCTGAACGCCTTTATTTTTCAAAGCGGAACCGCAGAAAACAGGGAAAATTTTATTTTCTATGGTTGCTTTCCTTAAGATATCTCGAAGTTTATCCACGCCAATCTCTTTTCCTTCAAGATATTCCGCCATTGCCCGGTCGTCTTGTTCCACTATTTTTTCAATAGTAATTGCCCTTTCTTTTTCGGCTTCAGCTTTCATATGCTCCGGGAGCGGTCCTTTTACAACTTTCTCTCCTTTGGCGCCTTCAAAAGTTACATATTCCATGGTTAAAAGATCAACAATACCCTTAAATTGGTCCTCATGGCCGTCCGGTATTTGCAATTTAACGGCAAAGGGCGAAAGCCGTCCGAGAATTGACTGAAAAGAACGCTCAAAAGAGGCGCCCAAACGGTCAAGCTTACTTATGAAACAAATTCTGGGCACTTTATAGTCATCGGCATATCGCCAATTTGTCTCCGATTGCGGTTCCACGCCGGCAACGCCGTCAAAGACAACAACTGCTCCGTCCAAAACACGTAGAGAACGTTTGACCTCAATGGTAAAATCAATATGTCCGGGAGTGTCTATTATGTTGAGTTTGTATTTATCTTCTTTGGAATCGCCTGGAGCCCAGTAAGCAGTCGTTGCCGCTGCGGTAATGGTAATACCCCTCTCCCTCTCCTGCTCCATCCAGTCCATTATCGCCTCGCCTTCATGAACTTCGCCTATTTTATGAGAAATTCCGGTATAAAAAAGAATCCTCTCCGAGGTTGTCGTTTTGCCTGCGTCGATATGGGCAATCACTCCAAAATTCCTGATTTTGTTTATCGGATAATCTGCCATAATATTTGTCTTTCCCGTCCCGATTTTGTCCAAATCTCTGATTTGGTTACAAAATCGAGGATCCTCGATTTTCTAGTCGCGCTTTGCGCGAAGAAAATCGGGACGTCAATGTGGGCTATTACTCCGAAGTTTCTAATTTTTTGGATAGGATAGTCGGACATGAAAAATTAACCTAATTATTCTAATTGACCTAAGGCCGACGTTATCAGTCGGCCCTCCGACTGATAACGTCGGAGTTGACCTAAAGAAATCCTAATAACCTAATGCCTAAAAGTATTCTTTGGTCATTTGAGTATTAGACATTGTGATTTATTTAGAATAATTAGAGCAATTAGAAATTAGGTCAATTGCCCATTTTTCGTTACCACGAAAAATGGGCGAAGGCCTTATTGGCCTCTGCCATTCTCTGCACATCCTGCCTCTTCTTAATCGCGCCTCCGGTATTGTTAAATGCATTCACAAATTCCCCGGCTAATTTTTCAGCCATCGGTTTACCTTTTTGAGACCTCGCTGAATCCACTATCCATCTAATGGCAAGCGCGATTCGCCTTTCCGGCCTGACTTCTACCGGAACCTGATAGTTGGCCCCACCGACTCTCTTTGACCGCAACTCAACCGCCGGAGAAACATTATCCATCGCTTTCTTAAATACTTCCAGCGCCGGTTTTTTGGTTTGTTTTTCCGAAAGTTCAAGAGCTGTATATACTATTTTTCTCGCGATTGACTGTTTTCCGTCTCTCATTATTTTATTTATAAATTTAGCAACCAAAACATCCGAATATTTAACATCCGGATCAATAACTGCTCGTTTTTTTACAGGCCTACGCATGGTTATATCAAAAATTAAATATCAAATATCAAAAACACAAATCAAAGATTAAAAAGTTTCTTGAATTCTTGCCTTACCTTCGTTGTCATCTTTGATTTTTAATATGTATTTTTGATTTTTTATGTTTGATTTTTTATTTAGGACGTTTGGCGCCATATTTTGACCTTTGTTGCCGCCTTCCTTCCACTCCCCCGGAATCAAGCACTCCCCGCACTATATGATATCTGACTCCCGGCAAATCCTTGACCCTTCCTCCCCGTAGAACAACTACGGAGTGTTCTTGGAGATTGTGTCCAATGCCGGGTATATAAGCAGTTACTTCCATGCCGTTAGTAAGCCGGACGCGAGCAAATTTTCTCAAAGCCGAATTTGGTTTTTTCGGAGTCATCGTTCCAACCCTTATTGCAACGCCTCTTTTGAAAGGAGCCGAATAATAAGACGGCTTGTTCTTTAACACATTAAATCCTCGAGCCAAAGCCGGCGACTTTGTTTTCGCCCTGGCGGTTTTTCTTGGATTTTTTAATAATTGACGAAACGTGGGAATGTTAGTCGAAAGTCGAAAGTCTAAGGTCTAAGGTTATAAACATTAGACATTAGTCGTTAGACGTTAGTCATTGGGCAACAAAACAAGACCTCGCAGGTCTTGTGTAGTGTAGCAAAAAAACAAGTGTTGTGTCAATTTTTACCCAGCCCCTTGGAATGCCCCGCGGTCAAAGAGCTGGGTTTACTCTTGAACATCCGTAGCCACCAAATAACCCGACTTAAAAGCGTGCTTCAAATTCTCCAGAAACTTGATCCCGTCCCTTGGGAAAAGTTTGTTTCTTGTTCCAAGGTTGCCATAGTCAAGAATACCGTCTTTCACGAGATTTTCCGTAAACGCTTTATCGCCTTCGCAAATTACCATACCGCTATCGTCCAAGCGACAAGTTGCGATAATTCTCTGCTCCCCGTCATTTTGAAGTTTGTAAATATTAACGTATTTCATAATGAAAACTCGAACCGGTGGGTCTGTCTATTTTACCATTTTTAACTATCATGTCTCCTATGAACCTGATCCTTTTCAGGCAAGCAACCGCAAATTCTTTGTCGATTATTTCTTCCAGCAAGTCCTCCAGAATTTGCTGATATTCAAGATTTTCTAAAAATTTTTGAATGCTCTGAACTAAACCAGCTGGTATTTCTTCTCCAAAAAAACCACGCTGACCAGTACGGATACTTATCGCTTTAAAAAATTCCTTGTCGTTATAGCTTAAACTGTGGCCGTGATCAATCGCGTACAAAACATCGCCGCTAAACAAAAAGTTGCCTCCGTGCCTGTCTACATTGCCGATTATAAGGTCAAACACCCACATTTTCATAAATTCTTCTCTGTACTTTTCCCTAAAACTACCTCCCGCCACCCGATCCTCTATTTCATAAAACATCTCTGCGTCAGGTATAAACTCCTGCATACTGCCAATCTCCCCGTCTAAGTCCCTAATAGTTGTGGGGGGGTCAGGTTAATCCCCAAAAAACGGTCAATCAGATAAGCCGCCCGCTCGTTTGGATACCCCGATGTTTTAAAGACCCCTTTGCCGTCGTCTTTAAGTTCAACGAAAGAAGAATCCGTAACCCCTCGGCCGATCTTTTTGGATGAAAGTTTTTCACGGGAAGCCAAAACCTCCTCCTTGGGACTTCTTATTTCAGGCGGCGATTCTAGCCTTCTTTTAGGGGATGTTTCAATAAACGCCTCCTGTCTGCTTTGTTCTAAAGTTTCTGCCATCTTTATTTTATAATTATATAAATCTTCAAAAAAATCGTCAATAAATTCATTCTCATATTCTTGAGAATATGAGAATGAATTTATGAATGCACCAGTCGATTGGGGCATTCATTGTATAAGCCGGTAGCGGACATTTTGACCAACAACGCCGACTTGTTCGACCTTACTCTCTCGTTCTAACTCATCTAGATATCGCCCAACTGTATTTCTGGAAACCCCCAGCGCCTCGCGTATCTCTGAATTACTCATTTCGTCCTTTTCTTTCAAAAGTTCGAGAATTTTTTCTTTGTTAGCGTTCTTTTTCGCCGACCGGCTAAAAGCGACTTCACAGATGCCGACAACCTTCTCGCGGGCCGAATGCGAAAAAATCAAAACCAGTCCCACTCCGACAAACAGTCCCAGAAATACATAAACAATGCTTGCCATTTTACTATAACTTTAAAAAGTCGCCAATTTTAATTCCGGCTTGTTTGAGAATTTTACCAGTTAACTTCCGCCCCAAATCACCCGGGTGCATCGGAACTTCTGTGCGCCTACCGCTAACAGAATTAAAGAGTTTTACGTGACTACCTTTATAATTGACGATCCGAAAACCAAAACGAATCAACCGACGAAGCACTTCGCGAGCAGAGGGTATCGGGAGAATGCTCATAAAACAGCCCGCGATCTTATGATAGAAATCTCTCCTCTTTTTTCGGCGGCGATAATTATATCTCCTTCAATTGAACACTCGATAGCTTCCTTGGCCATCTTTTTGGCGTGAGCCATTGTTTTGCCCCAAGAAACGACATCTGGTCTTTGAGGAACAGTGATCATATATCCTCCCATATCCGGCTCCGGCTCAAAGACGCACTTAAATGAGCCACATATTGTTTTTATTTCCAAAATTTTCTTAGCCATAATTGTGCTTTAATTTTAACAAAGACCAAATTTACTTTCAAGTTTAGAAATTGCCGCGCTTAGAATCTCACCGGCAGGAACGCTTGGCCGGTTAGGCCGTAATATATGAGAGAAGCAAGGCCGGGCAGGAATATTATCGCAAACATAATGGCGAGAAACACGCCTACAAAAGAAAACTGCATGAGCGCGAAACGGGAACGCGGAAATAAATTCATCAGTAATTTAGAACCGTCCAACGGAGGAATAGGAATAAGATTGAACAGTCCAAGAAATATGTTTATGTATATTATCCAAGTTATCGCCAGCACAAACGCCCCCTCAAGCGGCGCGAACCTGACAAGCGGAGCAAATAATACGGCCAGCAAGAAATTCCCGGCCGGACCCGCGAAAGCAACTTTCGTATCGCCATATTTCCTATCTCTTAAATTAAGAGGATTATATGGCACCGGTTTGGCATATCCGATAAACCCTCCCACCGTGAAAAGCAAAAACAAAGGCAACAGTACCGTTCCAAACAAGTCCATATGCTTTAACGGATTCAGGGTCAACCGCCCCAGTAGCTTTGCGGTCGGATCCCCCAGTTGGTCAGCCGTCCAAGCGTGAAGAAACTCATGAAACACGGCGGAAAGGATGATTATGAAATATAGAAAGAGTCGGAATTCCATTACTGCTTGAAATAATAACAAGGATAGGATATAATGACAAATAAAAAATCAAACATCAAAAATCAAAGATACATATTAAAAATCAAAAATAACAGCAAAGGTAAGGCAAGAATTCAAGAAAATCTTTAATATTTGATTTGTGTTTTTGATATTTAATATTTAATTTTTAATATATTTATGACTCGTTGTCCCCAATGCGGTAAAAAACCAGTGAGAGCGGTAAAGCGCAAATTATTGCGAGGCCATTATAATCCGACAAAAGTTTACCGCCAGAAACCCAATCTTCAGTGGGCTAAAATTCCTGACAAGACGGCATCCGCCGGCTGGCGGAGGATCAAAATTTGTACCGACTGTATAAAAACTCTTCACAAAGTAAAGTAGCCCCGGGATGTAGTATATGGGTATTACGCCGGGCTGGGGGTCCGGCAAACCGGGTTCAAGCCCCGGCATCCCGACATGTTTGAGGAGAACAAAAAAGAAGGTAGACAAGAAAAATAACTTTATGTCCAAGACTCAAACAACGGAAGAAATTAAGCAAGAGATCATGAGAAAAGCCGCCGCTCGCGCAAATGCAAATGTATATTCGCTCAATAACTCTTATCTAACGGCGGAAGAAAAACAGGAAGTTGAACTTTGGTTTCAGCTTCCAGGGAATGTAATGCTCTACGCTTTCGTAATTACAGCAATATGGTCTGTTGTGGTCGTACCATTATCTTGGAACCTGATCATCGGCATTCCCCTTGGAGTTAACGTAGCGATTGGTTTGCTTAATTGGTATTTTTATAAAAAGAATTTAGTATATATACTTTATCTTACCGTCCTGCATAGCTGGACTTTGTATTTGGTCGGTTTTGGTACAGCAGTCTTTCTCTTTTTCAAGGGCGTGATTGTGTTGGCAACTATTTCCCTTGTTGCTCCCTTTGGTTTGTTAGCAATTGTTGAACCGTCCATTTATTTTTATTCCATTCTGGCTAAAAAATATCGAATGCACCCGAAATTCGCATTTTTTAAAAAGGAGTACAAACACACCTTTCCATTTGAGCAATACTTAGATTAAGATTTAAGTAACACATCAGTTCCGCCGGTATGAGTAAAAACACGCCAGTTGACTGGCGTGTTTTTAATAAATTTGTTCATCCAACTTCTTTAAGTATTTCTTAAGCTCTGTTACATATTCATTATATCTTTGCTTGTCTTTGGAGCCATCATCCTTAAATCCTAGGTTCTTACGCTCCTCTATAAAATCTAAATTTATAGTTTTCTCTGTTAAATCAAGGAAGTAAACCACCCTATAACCCCCGCTCTTCCCCTTATTACTGTCAGGATTTGGAATACCAGCAGCCCATGCTTCATATCTATTTTGGGGCGAACGATATACAAGTTTCTGACGAGAAAGCTCAAACCGACTTACTCCAGGAGCCCAGACCTTGATGGCTTCGTGAACAATTTCCGAGACATCAATCTTATCACACATGCGTATAAAATTTTCTCGTTCAACGTATATCCAAGCCATAAACGAGAAATTATTTCTGGAATAAATCTATATCGCGTGAATACGCGTAGTCAACGATTTCGTAAGGCTTTGAATAGAACCAAGGAGCTTCAAGATGCGTTTGGGCTACAATTTTCTCTGTTGGCCAGTTGCCAAATTCGTCACAAATCTTTTTTAGGAGTTCTTTCTGTTCTGTCGAGAAGACATTTTCATCAACATTGTCCCCATTCTTAAGTTCAAACTGAATTAGTTCCCCGTCCTTATAAGCAACGGCCTTTGTGTCAATTATTCCTTCCTTTTTTAGAGAAGCAAGAATTTCATCTACACGAGATGGAACTGGCCCATATTGCTGGTGAATATAAACATCTCCAGTAACCGGTTTCTTATAATCACGGAAGGAAATAAAATCAAGATAGTATAACAGCTTATTAAGCTTGGTTTCGTGTAAATACTGATTATTGCAGTATTTAATAAAGTATAAAACGGCGTTTCTATACAGGCGCTCGTTAATTTCTGGGCTTTTTATAACAACCATATTGATATGTCTATTATAGCATTGCGTAGCCAGCATGTACAATAACCTATCCACATAAACGAAGAACCCTTCCGTCATTCGCTAAGACATTATCCTTCTTACCAACAAAACACGGACACAGCGTGTCCATGTTTTATTAAAGCCCTCCTTTATCTCAAAGTCTTCAGCGTTTTGCAAAGTGGGTTTCCGCAGGGCAACCCCACGGGGTTGCCATCATGTAAGAATCCCTAACAAAATAATTTGTCCTAAAGCTTGGAAACAAGGGAAAGGCCTAACTTAATTATAACTCATCCTCGGCGTAAAAGAAGTGGATATCTGGACGTCTATAACCGAAAATTTCTGATTTTTTAAAAAATATACTTATTTCTTTTTTTGCCGCTTTCAGGTCCTCGGAGGCGTGAATTATTGTAGCCGATGTAGACATACTGTAATCCCCTCTTATCGTGCCCGGTGGCGCGTTTTTGCCGTCAGTCGGCCCGCACATGGTTCTTACTACGCGAACAACATCCAAGCCCTCAAGAACTACCAGAATCACCGGCAGTGATTTCATAAATTTTTTAAGATTGGGCAAGAAGTGCTTTCCTTTATGTTGGGCATAATGTTTATCCAAAAGCAGGTCGGTCATCTTGAGCATTTTAGTACCGACTATTTTAATTCCTTTCTGTTCAAATCTATCCAATATCTCCCCGACTATTCCCCGATGAATAGTGTCGGGTTTTAAGATCACTAATGTTTTTTGTATTTTATGCGGCATATTTTATTTTTTATGATATATCATCCCTAGGCCTTCGGCCGGGATCCCGGCCCCGCCTTGGCGGGGCTTAGGGATAGTATCATAAAATTAGTAATTATTGACTCCGGCTCCAAATGTAAACTCCTGAAATCTATTGATATATCAAAATATCAATAGATTTGAGTTGGCGGTGATAATTTGATAATTTTCTCCGTCGCTGACAACCTTGATATCGCCGTCAGTATCAGTACGATAATATCTTATACCATAATCTTCCAGCCGTTTCAAAACTTCCTGTGTCGGGTGGCCATATCTGTTTTTTGCCCCAACCTGTATAATCGCAACCTGCGGCGAAACCTCGTACAAGAATTCTCCGGTCGTAGATGTTTTTGAACCATGGTGACCGACCTTCAGAATATCAGCATTAAGGCCTTGTGGAGGAGCGCCCTCCACAAGGTTGCTATTTAATATAATCTGTCTTTCTGCTTTGGCCTCAATATCTCCGGCCAGCAAGACCTCCATTTCACCGTATTTGAGCGTTAAAACAACCGAGTCGTTATTTGTCTTTTCCATCTTTTGGCTAGCTAGCGATTCGGCAGGGTGAACTATCGTCAGCGTCACACCACTCCCTAAATCAATTACTTTCCCCGACACGGGGTCAGCGATATTTGCATCCTCTTCGCCAACTGCTTCCTGCCAAGCGCCATACAGAGCGGAATCGCGAACGATATTTGAATAAACAATACTTTCCACCTCGTATCTTTTCAGAACTTCTATCAATCCGGTAACATGGTCCGCGTCAGAATGCGTCATAACAACCAAATCAATGTCTTTATCGTAAAACGGCATTGTTTCCCCCAATTTCTGAACAACCATATTATCTGGCCCGCCATCAATCAAAACCTGATTCCCATTCGGCGCCTCAATAAATATCGCATCCCCCTGCCCAACATCGAAGAAATATATTTTGAGCAGGCCGTCTTTTTGTTGAGCAGCGGAATGAGTGGAGAACGCGAAGACAGAGAGACAGAGAAGAATGCCGAGGTGAATTAGTTTTAATTTTTTGGATTGCATTAAACTTTTCTAACAAAAAGTTGAGTAAAAGAAAAGCCCCGTACAATTCTATACGGGACTAGTCGGGCACCGACTGGTGCTTGGCCGAGATAAACTCGGCCTAGACCACCGTGCCATAATACTTTTTGATGGCAATTTCCCAATGCATAAAAGAACAAACCCACTTGCCATTCTGAAGTTGGCAACCTTCATCATGAACAGGACAGGTATAATCGTTGAGTTTGCCCACTGGTTTTTTCCTTTCACAAGTTTTGATTCTCTTTTTACAGATACAGCATTTCACCCAGGGCGCGTTGGGCTGAACACATTTGACCATCAGCAGCTCCTTTCCGTGGCAGTATGAATTATTTACCACAAATTTTGACAAAAAGCAAGCCCTAGCATTTCTGGCTAGTTCATATATAATTAAAAAGTATTTTTCCACAGACGTGACAGGCGCAAATGAAAGGATTAATCCTGGTATTAATTGTCTTTGTTATCCCTCTATTCATTTTAATTGATCAGCTGTTTAAAAAATTGACTAAGTAAAATAAGGGTCTCAATTGAGGCCCCTTTATTTTTTAAGCAGGTACCAAAAACCCAGAGCAATAATTATTAACGAGCAAAGAAGTTCAAGCGGTCCCGCCATTGTCCCCTCCGTTCTAATCCGTAATCTAAGATTGAGGTATATAAATATAACTTCTGCCAATCTGTAACAGTAGTACCAAATATCTGAACAGAAAGCATTACCTCCATACCATCTAAAGCGCTGTAACCCGTAGCAACGCCTATGTCCTTAAAATTTACTTTTAAGATATTCGCTCTATGGCCCGGGGCTCCCATCCAACTTAATAATACGTCGGCAGAATTTCTAAAATTACCCTTGACTATGTTTTCGCCTGCAATTGCGTATCTATAGCCAAATCTTGCCAACACTTCTTTAACTCTTGAAGTACCGTCCGGAGCATAATGACCAGAATACTGTCGAGCAAACATGTCTCTAACCTTAAAGTCAGCCGCAGAGTTTAGCTGCTGATTTTCAATCAGAGGATTAAGCCCATTAGCTCTGCGATAGCGATTGGTTTCTTTTATGACATCAGCTCTGGATAAACCCTCGGGAACTGAAGGAGGATTATAGGCACCTCCCGGCGTGGGAGTTGTGGGAGGAACGGTTGGAGTTCTCGGAATACTTCTACAGCTCCACAACGCTAAGACAATAACGACCGACAAAATAGCCAGAATAGACCGCGTCACAGCTTGTCCTTTCATGTTAACGAGCGATAATCCCGTATTATAATTTCACAAAAACAAAAACCGAGCAAGCGCCCGGCAATTATGCCATAATAGCTGACAACATCAGGCGACGCATCATTTGCATCCTTCTCAAGCCAAACGGCTTCCAAGCGTCAGGACACCAGGTATCGGAAAAAGGCATGTAAATTCTGACCGGATATCCTCGCCGAACCAAATTTTTGCTCAATTTTCGCCCCAAAGGACCGTAAAGCATCTGAAACTCGAATTGGCCTTTTTGAGCAGCGCGAATTATCAATTCGGCCAATTTGCGGTCTCTGACGGTCGCAACAAAAGGTTTCTTGCCGTTCCCGATATTCCGATCCATTATCTCAAGATACTTCGCGCCGATAAATTCTTTGTCGCTTTCTACGGCTACCGATTCGTTTTCGTCATAGACACCCGTGCCTTTCACTATCCTCAAATTCTTATCCCACAATTTATATTCATCCATCAGGAGAAAAATATCTTTCAGGTGGGATTGAACCGCTTGACGAAGTACCGGACTATACCCCGTCCGGCAAAGAGAAGAAAAAATTTCAAATGTGTCTGGAATATATCTGGAACTTTCCGCATCAATTTCAATCTCAACTCCTTTTTGGATGGCAATGTCGGCAAGCTTGCGTATGTTTTCACGAAAGGTTTCTTTTGACACACAAAGACCGTAAAGCGTCGGTTTACAGGAAACATTGCCCGAATTCTCCGGCTGAATACTGTGAATTAATTCCGCTGTCGCGACAAGAGCAGCATCTACCGCGCCCGGGTTAGTAACATGTTCACCCAAGAGATTATAGGTCACTTCAAAACCCGCCCTTCTCAATTGCTTCCCTTTCCAAAGAACTTCTTTGACGCCGCATGCCCCGACAAAAGATGGACCGAACAAATTGCAGCAAATGACATCAAATAACCGCCACAAGCCATTTGAATCCATGCTTGCCTTTTTGGTAAAAGAACGGATAGTTTTGTGATACCATAGATCCGGACAAAAATAAAACAGCTAAAATCCGGATAATATTCTGACCACGGCTATCTGATATGCCGTTACCGCCCAAGCAAACCAGCCAATTATCTGGCCCAGAACAGGAAGAAGCGTCCCGCTTAGGCCGGTAATGAATCCTAAAAACATTGCAACCGGGATAAACGGCAGAATCAATATGTTTGTCGGCAGTGAAACCGGCGAGAAATTTTTGAAATAATAGATAAGCAATGGCGCAACCGCAATCTGTGCTGAAAGTGTCATGAGAGTAATCTCTTTCAGATTTCCCAGTTTTGGTATTTTTTTAAATCTGCTGTCAATTCGCGGATATAAATAAATCAGCCCCAGAACCGCCGCAAAAGAAAGCTGAAAACCGATGTCAAAAATAAGAGCAAAAGGATTCCACCAGACCATTGCCGCTCCGGCGAGAATTATAGAATTTTTGGGATTATAAAGCCGGCCGTAACCGTTAGCAAATAAAAGCAATAGACCCATCGTCGCCGCTCTGACCACGGACGAGGAGGCGCCGGTCAGAATGGTAAACAAAATAATCATCGCGACCGAGAGCCAAAAAGCTGTTCGTCTTTTAAAGAAATATATCAGTCCCGCCAACACCGCCCACGAAATGATCATGATATTATATCCCGATATCGCCAAGATATGGGTCGTACCTGTTTTGTTAAATGCTTCCGTTAAAGAATCGGGTATATTTTGTCTAGAGCCCAGCAAAATCCCGTTTATAAATGCCGCGTTCGGCTCGGATATCGATCTTGAGACCGCCGATTCAAAACTTTTTTTAACTAAGAATATTTTTTTATACAAACTGATCTTAGTTTTCTCAAAAAATCCGATGTTCTCACTTCTCACCTCCCACTTCTCATCTCTAATAGTTGGGTAAAACATGGTCGTTCTTATATTTTCTTTTTTCAGATAAGTAACATAGTCAAAGTCAGTTAGATTCTCCGGTTTGCGTAAATCGCCTTTTACCGAAACAACGTCGCCGTAATTAAATCTCGGAAAACTGTTGGCAGTTATCATTATCTTATCATCTACTCTAACAGTTCTGTCCCCCGCTATCAGTTCTTTGGCCCGCAAAACCACTTCCGCCTTGCTTCCTTTAATAATCGGCTCGTCGTCGACATAACCGTTAACGACAACTTCAACGCCTTTTCTACTGGCTTTCAGGTCAACAAAAATATCCAGAACGTCTTGCCTTAAATTCACCGAATTAAATCGCGCTATTCCGAACAAAAAAGCAACTCCAAGAAACCCCGCCAACATTCCTTTTTGATTAAAACTTTTCTGATAACCGAATACCGCTATAAATCCGATAGCCGCTATCAGCCCGACATAAATAAAAACCTGTCCGACGCTAAAAACAGAAGCAACAAAAATCCCGATGAGGAAACTGGCCAATGACCAGAAAAAAACTTGCGATTTATGCATGCTTAAAACCCTATCAAAATTCTAAAAAACAAAAAAGTCCCTCGACCGCGCTCGGGACTATCTCCAAATTTGCCACCATCTTATTCGATACTCTGGCAAAAACATGGAATGCCAGTATTTTTCTTCCATTTTCCATTTACGCCAGTTTCTAGTCATAATTATAATGCCAAAGATATTTACTAAAGCAAGAGCAAAATCTTCGATCTTAAAACCTATTACAGTCCACAATACGCTTCCAAAAGCTATCAGTATAAAACCAAATTTGCCTCTATTCCCAACTAATATGTTTCCAACCGTCACAAACAAAAAAGCGAACCAGTTCATGTTATTTCTTGCCCCATAAATACCAATTACGCATAGCAAGTACTCCAAAAATTACGCATATGAACGCGAGATCATACATCTCTCTTTGGATAGAATAAAAAACCCAGATTAACTCGCCTATAACACTAAAAACAAAAGCTTTTCTGTCTCTATAACCAATCAACCATAACCCGATAATCAAAAAAACATTTCCTACCCAGCCCATTACATCACCGCCAAATTTTCAAAAACCTAAAGTCCTTTTAACACAATCCGGTTAAAAAGCAAATAGGAGGTCGGCATTTTTATTTGGCCCAAAAACAAGCGCGGTTGTCTCAATTTTCCTCGTACGGAGAAAATTGAGACCGAACGAAAAAAGGACATCTCGCCGACTGGTTAATCGGTTTTCTATAAATTGTGTAAATACGCGCAATATCGTGCGTATTTATAAAAAGGGCAATTACCTAATTGCTTAGTTACTTTGTTACTTAGTTACAAACTCCCGTCGTCGCGAAGCAGTTAGGGCACGAGTAGCACGACCCGGCGTGGATCATTATCGTCCCGCAGTTATTGCAAAGAGGAGCGTCGGCGTTAAAAGATTTTGCTTTTCCGTTGCCCGCCGTCCCAGTGCCGAAATTGCCCACGCGTTGAGCAATACTTTGTTCCTTTGCCCCGATTCCCTCCGTTCTTATCGTCGAGGATGAAACTAACTCGGCTAATATTTTGTCACTGTGAGACTGCTTCTCGACCCCGCCTTTGCCGACAAGTGCGGGGTCAACAAGTTGCGGTTCAATATCAGACAACGGGACGCCAAATATTTCTTCCCTGTCCTCGGGACTTAAGTATTTCATACCAATATATCTGCAAACGTAATCAACGACCGATTTGGCTGTCGGAATATCTGGGTTGTTCGTAAAACCCGACGGTTCGAACCTCATGTCCTTAAACTTTCTGACGAGGGTTTTAAGCGGTATGCCCGACTGGAGACACATTGAAAACAGTGTGGCGATAGTGTCAAACAATCCCGAAATAGTACTGCCTTCTTTTGCTGTGGTAATGAAGGTTTCGCCCGGCTTACCCGTATCAGGATAAAATCCGACCGTGAGATAGCTCTCGAATCCGCCGACAGAGAACTTATGGGTAACTGACGGCCGTTCGTCGGGAAGTTTAATCCTGGTATAACCATTAATCTTCTCAATCAGTTGTTGGTTGTCAGTTGTAGGTTGTTGGTCTTTGTTTGACGTATTAAGCGGCTGAATCGACTTGCATCCGTCTCGATAAACCGCCAACGCCTTGAGCCCCAACCGCCAGCCCTGGAAAAATACATCTTCAATGTCTTCTACCGTCGCGTCGCTGGGAAGGTTGACAGTTTTGCTAATTGCTCCCGAGATAAACGGTTGGGCTGCAGCCATCATCCGGATATGACCCATATAACTGATGCTTCTTGCGCCGTTGGTTGATTTGAACGAACAATCAAATATCGGCAAATGTTCTTCTTTCAGGTACGGCGCTCCTTCTATTGTTTCTTTTTCAAGTATATATTCGGATATCGCATCCACCTCCTCATTAAGATACCCCAGCCGCCTTAACGCGATTGGTACTTGATTGTTAACTAATTTAAGCGTTCCTCCGCCGACCAGCTTCTTGTATTTAACCAGCGCAAGTTCCGGCTCTATACCGGTTGTATCGCAGTCCATAAGAAATGAAATAGTATTATGGCTTACGAAACCATTTGCGACATAAGTTACATTAGAAGGCACAGAAATATCGTAGGTCATTTCCTCCTCACCAAGTTCAACAACTGATATTTCATCATAAAAATACCCCAGCACATGAGTTAATTCCGGATCACGGGTACGTTCGTATAAAACCTCAGCAGAACGCCTAGTGACCATGCCATGCCGAGAAAGAGATAGTAGTAATGTTTTTCTTAGATTATCGTTACTTGGCGCTAATCTGTCTACCGTTGCTCTATCTACGGGAATGAGATCAAATCTGGCGGCTTGAGGATAACCGCCCACTTCAAGCGCGGTTTTTTTGCGATTAGATATAAAACCTATTTCTTTAAGAAAGCGAGTGCCCATATTCACGTTAAGAAGCCGAATTACATGGGATGCATTAGTTCCCAGTTTACCAAAATAGGGCGGATCGATTTTATGAGTAGTTACGAAACCAAGAGCCAACAAAAGCGTTTGAATATCCCGCGCAAATTGTTCGGAAACAGTGGACCAGGCAACATAACCATGATTCGCGGTACCATCGGCTTCAAATAATCCCCTGATAAATGCTCGATAAACAACTGGATCATTTGAATATAAAACCGCGTCGGGAATATGTCCTTCATAACCCTTACCCCAATGATTGGTTCTTGGCGGCCGTTTTGTAAATCCACAAGCCTCCCACCATAAAGTAAGTCGAACCGAATGCAAAGCAACTTCAGTATAACCTTGCCTTAAGGAAATCTTCGCCTCTAACCCAAAAAGTTTACGGCCGAGATCTGTCAATCGTTCAATAACATCATAATCTCCGTTTGTTACACAAAAACGTAAACCTCTGGAATGGAGGGATCCGTCCCCCATAAAATATCCGACAATTTCAGCAAGATCGGGAGTCATGTTTCTGGGAACAGATGTCTTATGATCAGATGTCCAGTAGGCATCCGGCAAAGGAGGTAAAGAAACATTTTTAGGTTCACTTATTACTCCGCCGAGCATCATGGGAACACGGTCGCCGTTTTTTAAGTCAGAAAATCTTCGCCATTGCCATTTGCCTTCGTTGTTCACAACCCGAATTCTGTGAGTCGTAGTGCCCTTAATTCTATATCCTCGACTTGTTGTAATAGAAACGATCGGTTCGACACCGTTTACAAAAAATTTTGTTGCGCAGCAAGGTCCTTCATCAGTTGCCACTTTTATATCAAGTGGTTGCCACTTCTTTCCGTCCGGGTCACCCAACCCTTGTAATCTTACAAGCCCTCTGTCGGTTAGAATCAAGCTATCCCCCACCAGACATCCGGTTGGCGCCAAAACTGTAACTTGCGAATTCTTCACTCCGTATTCGTCGGCTAATTCTTTTGTTTCGTGCCACACAAGACGCGCGGCTGTTTCTAACTCTTTGTCGCCCATGTTGTACTGCTTAGAATTCTCAAGTAATTTATCTCCCGCGTCGCGATGTTTAACAAGAACGCCAAGCATTCCTTCTTTATCGTTATAATAACCGGCAAACGGCCCTTTGTGGCTAGCTATCACCGCCGACATCCTGTATGCCTCTCCGCACATCAAAGAAGTTATCTGTCCGGACAATATCCTTCCTTCGTTAGAATCGTATGGCATACCCAAAGTCATCAGAAGCGAACCAAGATTGGCATAACCCAGTCCAAGCTGACGATAGGCGTGAGCGTTAACGGTTATTTTCTCTGTCGGATAAGAAGCGCGGTCAACTAAAATATCCTGTGCCAATATCATCGTATCAACCGCTTTTTTGAATGACTCGACGTCAAATCTACCGCCTTCTCTTAAAAATTTCATTAAATTAAGCGATGCGAGATTACAGGCCGAGTTGTCTAAATGTGCATATTCTGAACACGGATTGGTGGCATTAATTCTTCCCGCGTTAGGACAAGTATGCCATTCATTAAAAGTTGTATCGTATTGAATACCCGGATCTGCCGAATGCCAGGCCGCGTCAGCCATGTGTCTTAACAACTCTTTTGCCTTTACTGTTTCAATGGTCTCGCCGTTCGTTATTGCTTTTAAGTCCCAATATCCGTCCGCCTCAACCGCTCTCATAAAAGCGTCGGTAACTCTAACTGAATTATTTGCGTTTTGATACGGCAGAAGTGTATAGGGGTCAAACAAGTCAGCCGCGATAGAATCCTTAAACCCTTCCCGAGCAAGCGCTTTGGTCATATCTTCAATTATTTTTTTAGAAGAAATAAATTCTCTGACATCTGGATGATCAACATTTAATACCACCATCTTGGCGGCGCGTCTCGTAGTTCCGCCGGAGCGAATGGAATTAGCAACGCCATCAGCGCCTTTCATAAAAGACACCGGCCCCGAAGAATATCCGCCTTTGGATAACGGCTCTTTGGAAGATCTTAATTTGGATAAATTAATTCCTGAACCCGAACCGAATTTGAATATCCAACCCTCATCGCGATACCAGTCCAAAATTGATTGCATATTATCTTCAACGGCAAGGATATAACACGCGCTCGCCTGCGGTTTTTCGTAGACCCCGACATTAAACCACACCGGACTGTTAAACGCCGTCTGCTGATTAACTAGGAGCCACGTCAGATCTTTTGTGAAATTATCGCAATCGCCGATGGTCTCAAAATATCCGTCTTTCATCCCCCACTCGCCTATTGTCTTGGCAACCCTGTCTATCATTTGTTTCACACTCGTCTCTCTATCGGGAGAATCCAACTTGCCTCGAAAATATTTGGAAGCGACTATATCGGTAGCGGTCTGGGTCCAGAACGAGGGAACCTCAACGTCTTTCTGTTCGAAGACCGTTGTCCCGTCTCCTTTGACTATTTTGGCCGTTCTTTTCTCCCACTTGATTGAATCATAAGGATGTCCTGTACCAAAAAGACGCGGCCACTTGATTCCGATACTTGAATTTATAACTTCGCCCAGACTTGGCTGTAAGTTTGGTTGTGGTTGGGTTTCGTTCATAATCTACGAATTACGAATTAAATACTAATATACGAATATTAGGGTCAAAATACTGCCCTCAAGGGCAGTATTTTGACCCATAAGAGAAGTGAGTCAGACATTGTACTCATTTTATCATTTTAGAAGCAAACCAGCGAGGCATATCCGCGAAACCGACGACAAAGGCGTAGAAGTCTACGCCGAGGAGGAGTGACAAAGGAGATGCCCGCTGGTTTGCTTCCCGTAGGGCGGACTGATTTTAGCCAGCTCCTTCGTTGCTCGTCCTTGAAGTAGAATATCTACATCTGCGTCCTCACGCCTCGGATCTGACTAAAATCCGCTCCGCTAAAAAGATAAAATGAGCACAATGTCTGACTTAAACCCGCTCAAAGGCGGGAGTCAGTTAAGTGAGCATTTGAGTTTTAAAGCTCATCCTCATTACTGATTTCATTCTAAAAAAATATTTTTTCTAAATCAAGACGGCATTTTGTTGATAAGTAGCATCTGAATTTACAATCAAAAAGCCCTGACAAAATAATCACGGCTTTTTGAGTGTGGACCGAGGGGGAGTCAAACCCCTAAGAGCGGGATGACAAATCCGCTCCCGAGAATCGCTCGGACTCGGCCCTCGTCCACGAAGCAGATATTATCAGTATTATTAAAAATAGAAAAGCCCCCAAAATAGGAGCTCTTCGGAGCCACGAACGTCTCGCTCATAGCGGATTTGTCATCCCTTGCTACCAGTATAGCATACCCGCTATCAACATGTCAAAACACACCGCAGAAACCCCGGCACCAGAGCGAAGCCAGGTACCGTACGGCACCTGACGAAGCACAGTGCGGGACACAGCACGGAAAAGTCGGAAAAAGAGAAATTAAAAAGTGCGAGGTCGTCGCACTATCTATACTACGCAAATATTCTATGAGCCAATCGTTGAAAAAAATTGGCCT
>JACPNL010000026.1 GCA_016185505.1 Candidatus Yanofskyibacteriota bacterium | reverse complement strand
TAGCTGTAACCTCCGGAATATTTTTGGCCGAGAACACCGGTTCGGATCTTTACGATACGGTTGCGGACCTGTTCATTGTGGGAGATGACATAAGCAAGAATAAATTGAGGGCCTTTCTCACTGCTTTGGAAGCGGAAGTGGGGAAAGAGATAAAGTTCACCCTAATGGACAAAGAGGAATTCCAATATCGCTACGGGATGTTTGATAGATTTATCAGGGTACTCTTGGAGGGACCCCATGAGAAGATAATCAATAAATTAGGCCTTTAACTTTTGGGCCGTTAGTTCATCGGTAGAACGTCCGATTCGCCCCGTTAGAAATGGGCACATAGCTCAATTGGTTAGAGCGTCGCATTCACATTGCGAAGGTTCCCTGTTCGAGTCAGGGTGTGCCCACTGCCCATTTCTAACGGGGCGGAGCATCGGAAGGCTTGAATCGGATTAAATCAAATGAACTGCTTCATTTGATGCCGATTCAAGTGCCGGAACGATGTCGAAAATTGCAATTGGCAATTTTCGACCGTGAGGTGGGGTCGCGACCGAGCGGTCGGAAGACCACGAGAGTTGTGACGTAGGTCCGACTCCTACACGGCCCACAAAACAAAAACAGCATTAATGCTGTTTTTTTATTATCCACACTTGCGATTTGCGTTTCTTAAAACAAACGGTATATAATGAGAGCATAGTGGTTAATTGTGGATAGAAGTGGGTATAACTGAAGTTATCTGTTGATAACTTCTCCTACTAATTACGAATTTACCGAAACCGATGTACGAATCGAGCTGAGCTCGACGAATATACTAATTTACGGTTTTGGCTACGAATTGATGATTTGTAGATGCGTACATTCGAGAAGATTCGTAATTCGTAGGACTATGTAGATTTGTATATTCGTAGCAAATTAGTAATTCGTAGATGTTAATAGGTGAATACAAACACAATCTTGATGCCAAAAGGCGACTGGCGATACCTTCAAAATTCCGGAAGGAACTTGGCGAGGGAGCAATCTTAACGAGGGGACTGGATAATTGTTTATTCATATTTCCGTCAAAGTTCTGGGCTCCGTTTGCTGAAATGCTGGCCGGATTATCAATGGCCAAACAGGACACAAGGGCGTTTGCCAGGCTGTTCTTATCGGGAGCGACGGAAGTGGAGTTCGATTCATTGGGCAGGGTGTTGGTTCCCGAACATTTAAAAAAATACGCGGACCTGAAAAAGTCGATAGTGGTGGCCGGGCTGTTCAATCGTTTGGAGATCTGGGACGAAGAGAGATGGAATACTTACAGGGCAAATCTTGAGAAAAATTCTGACGCGATCGCGGAGAAGTTGGGAGAGCTGGGAATATTATAAATTAACCTAATTATTCTAATTAACCTAATTGACCTAAATAAATCCCAATGGCCGAATGACTAAACCGGTTTGGCTATTCAGAGATTTGGTATTAGTCATTATTTAGAATAATTAGAGCAATTAGAATAATTAGAATAATTTTTTATGAACATAGTTCATAAACCTGTTCTTCTAAAAGAGGTAATAGAATATTTAGACCCGAAACCCGGAGATAAAATTATTGATGCTACTTTGGATGGCGGCGGGCACAGCGCGGCAATTCTGGAAAAAGTCGGACCCGACGGGAAAGTTCTCGGTATTGAGATAGATTCGGAGCTTGTTTCTGCCGCTAAATTAAAAATTAAAAATGAAAAATTAAAAAATTTAATTGTTGTGAACGACAGTTATACAAACATTGAAAACATTGTTCGTGAACATAATTTCAGACCGAACGGAATATTGTTTGATCTGGGATTATCTTCGTGGCATTACGAGAGAAGCGGAAGAGGATTTTCTTTCAAGAGAGATGAGCCACTTGATATGAGATACAACCCCGCAAGGCCGGGAAATCCGAAACCCGAAATTCGAAATCCGAAACAAATCCCAAATTTAAAATCTGAAAGTTCCAAACAAACACTAACGGCGGCGGAGGTTGTGAATACTTATAGTAAAGAAGAACTTGAAAAAATTTTTAGGGAATACGGAGAAGAGCAATTTTCAAAACAAATAGCCGAGAATATCATTTCCGCCAGAAGGAGAGAACCGATACTGACAACATCGGGTCTGGTGGAAGTGATAGGCGAATCTGTACCGCATTGGTATAAGAAAAAAAAGATACACTTTGCGACGAAGACATTTCAGGCGTTAAGGATAGAGGTGAATTCTGAACTTGAAAATGTCGAGAAGGGGGTATCTGCCGCGATAAACGTACTGGAGCCAGCTTGCCCTGAGCAGGGTCGAAGGGGGGGGCGGCTGGTGGTGATATCGTTCCACGGCATTGAGGACAAGATAGTCAGGGAACTCTTTAAGAAAAAAGCCAAAGAGGGAGTAGTGAAGTGGGTTATAAAAGGAACAATTAAACCGAAATGGGAGGAGGTAAAAAATAATCCTAGAGCAAGATCGGCGAAGATGAAGATAGTGGAGAAGATTTAAATTAACCTAATTATTCTAATTAACCTAATTGACCTTAATAAAATCCTCCCGATTTTGTCTGCTTCGCAGAAACAAAATCGAGGATCCTCGATATTCGCAAGCGAATATCGGGACAATGGCCGAATGACTAAACCGGTTTGGTCATTCAGAGATTAGGTATTAGCCCTTATTTAGAATAATTAGAGCAATTAGAATAATTAGAATAATTTTTAAGCAGTTTTATGCCAAAACACAACACAAACACATCAACTTATACTTACACTGGCGTTCTCAATGTCTTTCTTTTGGCGGCGGTTATCTTTCTGATGATGTATTTTGTTGTGGTCTCAAATGTTGTGACTTCTTCCAATTATAGGATAGGCCTGCTGAACGAAGAACTGTCTGGTCTTGTGGGAGCCAACGGTCTTTTGACCGCGCAAAAATTGTCAATCGAGGGTTCTTCTTCTATACTCAATTTTGCCCGAGGACATCAAATGGTGGAAGCAAAATTTGTGACTCATATATTTGAGAGAGGAGAAGTGGCAGCGCTCCGCTAAATGCGATACCAATATACGAATGCATACTAATTATACTAATGAAAGAACGAAATACTATTCGTATCATTAGTATGAATTAGTATATTAGCATCGCACTGGTATGGCTAAACACGATAATCTCCGCATTAATTTTTATTTCTTTTTCATCTTGGCGGCTGCGGCCGTTATTTCTTATAACCTCTTTGTCATAACTTACGTTCAGCATCATTCTTATTCGCGGACAGCTCGGGCTCACCGCGAGAATATAAGTAATGTATTGGCCAGAGGTAATATATATCTAGGAGAACATCTGGCCGCTACCAATAAAAAATTCCCGCTTGCTTACATTGTTCCTGCGGAAATAGACGGGCAAAGAGCAGAAGAGGCGGCCGGCCAGATAAGTTCTGTCTTAGGGATCGATAAAAACGAAGTGAAAGATGTGATTAATTCGGGCTCTGATAAATTTCGTGTTCTTTCAAGAAGGATAGAAGATGAACAGGCCGCGGCCATCAAAACCCTCGGCATTAAGGGGCTCGGCGTCACTTATGAAACGGATAGATATTATCCGGGCGGCTCTTTTTCCGCGAGTGTTATCGGGTTTCTAGGCTATAGCGGTGACAAAAAATCCGGCCAGTACGGCATAGAGGCGTTCTATGATGATGAATTATTTGGAAAAAAGCGAAGTATCGGCAATTATGTTACCGGTTCGGGAATTATAGATTTTATATCCAAAGCATTGAAGGGTTCTGAAGCTGAAGAAACCGATGACAATAAAATAGATAGACCGTCGGACGTTGTTCTTTCCATAGATAAGAACATCCAACAAATCGCGGAAGATAAATTGGACGCTCTAATGAAAAAACTAGAAGCGGCTGGCGGTACGATAATTATTCAGGACCCTAACACCGGCAAAATACTGGCCATGGGCGACAGGCCCACTTTTGACCCCAATAATTACAGCGAGTATGAACCTAGGAACTTTTTGAATCGAGGCATTCAGGAAATTTTTGAACCGGGCTCTTCTTTCAAGCCGATAACCATGGCTATGGGGCTGGATTTAGGTGTTATAACCCCTCAGACGACTTTTAACGACGTCGGCTTCAGAGAAGAAGCGGGCTATAAGATAAAAAACTTTAGTGAAAGAGTGTTCGGAAATGTGACGATGTTAGAAGTGCTTGAGAGGTCTATTAATACCGGAGCGATGCATGTTCAGGGCTTAGTTGGTAATAAAAATTTTCTTGATTATGTCATTAATTTTGGTTTCGGGCAGGGAACCGGCATTGATCTGCCCGGCGAAATACACGGCGATATAACTAATCTTTACAGTGGCAGGCAAATAAATTTTCTGACCGCATCGTTCGGGCAAGGGATAGCGGTAACGTCTCTTCAGCTCATCAATGCTTATTCTGCTATCGCAAACGGAGGCAAATTGATGAGGCCATATGTTGTTGAAAAAATAATTGAAGAAGGGGGAGTAGAAACAGTGACCGAACCGGAAATAGTTACCATACCGATATCGGAGAAAACCGCCACCAGGGTTAAGACAATGCTGGTGAGCGTCGTGGACAACGGCTTTGATAAAGCGAGAATAAGCGGATATGATATAGCCGGCAAGACGGGAACAGCCCAAATACCGGACGGAAAAGGCGGTTATCTCGAAAATGAGTACATTCACGATTTCGTCGGTTTTGCTCCTGCCTTTGATCCTAAATTTGTGATATTGATAAAGATAGACAGGCCCAAGGGGATTACTTTCGCGGCGGACAGCTTGTCGCCCACATTCAAAGAGATAACGCAGTATTTGTTGAATTATTATAATATTCCGCCAACTAGACGCTAATCGGCTACCTGTGGATAAACGACTTGCGAAGTCGTTTATCCACAGGTTCAGGTAAGAAGCCGTTAAAATATGAAAATATGAAGATCTTTTTGGAAAAAATTTCAAAGAAATTTTTTTTGGTCCTAGTGAAGGCGCATATCAAAAGATATAGGCCGTTTATTATTGGCATAACAGGAAGTGTCGGAAAAACATCAACCAGGGAAGCGGTCAAGGCAGTTATCGGTTCTCAAAAGAGAGTTCGTGTCTCGGCGGGTAGTTTAAACAATGAGCTTGGATTTGCGCTGACGGTGCTGGGGAATTGGGATCAAGAATATTTTGAACAAGGGTCATCCGCATGGCTTTGGATAAGGGTCTTTTGTGCTGGATTATTGGGATTGTTATTTAGATTAAATAAGCCAGAAATTTATATTCTGGAATACGGCGCTGATCGCCCTGGCGACATTAGAAAACTTGCTAAAGCCGTAAGGCCCAACATTGCCGTTGTCACGGCTATCGGAGAAATACCGGTTCATATTGAATTTTTCTCCGGTTCGGAGGCAGTGGCGAGAGAAAAGTCAAAGTTGGTAGAGGGTCTGGTGCCGACCGGTTATGCCATTCTGAATGCTGACGATGACGTTGTTTTAGACATGAAAGAGAAAACCAAAGCAAGAGTGCTTACTTATGGTTTTAGCGACGGGGCAAGTATAAAGGTCTCAAGTTTTGAATATAAAGTAGACGGAAATATGCCAATTGGGGTAACTTTCAAACTCCATTACGGCTCCAATAGTTTTGTGCCGGTTAATATAAATGGTTCCCTTGGCAAGTCGCAGGCCTGGTCTGCCGCCGCGGCTGCCGCCGTCGGTGTCGCGCTTGGACTAAATCTTGTTGAGATAAGCGATGCTCTGTCATACTATGACGGTCCCAAAGGCCGGCTCAAGATACTGGCCGGTATCAAGAATTCCTGGATTATTGACGATACTTATAATGCCTCTCCGTCCTCAACGCGTCTGGCATTAAGCGTGTTGAGAGAACTGCCCGCTGTTCGGCGCGTTGCCGTTTTAGGCGACATGCTTGAGTTGGGGAAATATACCGTTCAAGCGCATCAGACGATAGGGGATTTAACGGATGGTTTTGTTGACGTACTGATATGCGTCGGCGCAAGAGCTAAATTCATAGCTGACAGCGCGGAAAATCAACTCCGACGCCAAGAGGTCGGAGCCCCGACCTCCGACGCTTCGATCGGAGCAGGCGGAGCGTCGGGGATGCCAGAGAAAAGGATTTACACCTTTGATACAGCAGATATGGCAAAGCGTAAGGTTCAAGAGTTGGTAAAAGAAGGCGACTTGATATTAGTAAAAGGCTCGCAGGGCATGAGGATGGAGAGAATAGTTGAGGAAATAATGGCTGAGCCTTTGCGCAAGAAAGAACTCCTGGTTCGTCAATCTAAAAAATGGCTCTCTATGTAATTTTATGCTAAAATCAGGTGGTTTTATGCTTGCTCTTCGAAGCTCGAAGAGCGAAGTAGAGGCCTTATCGTCTAGTGGTTAGTCCCGATTTTAACAAATTTTTTAATGCCGCCATCGTCTAGCCCGGTCTAGGACATCGCGTTCTCAGCGCGAGAACACCGGTTCAAATCCGGTTGGCGGTGCTAAAAAATTTGATTAAAATCGAGGATCCTCGATTTGTTGCTGCGCTTTGCGCAGACAAATCGGGAGACACGGCCTTCTCAAGGCTGGAACACGGGTTCGACCCCCGTTAGGGCTGCAATAGTGGAGTGAGGTAAACTTTTTAAGTCAGTAGTCATCAGGGGATCTGCGCTATTGAGAGTTTTCCAAAATCCCATTTTTCTTGACCCCCACGGGGAATGGAAAACTATTTACACAAAAGACACTAAAAACGGTGTTTTTTGTTTTTATGTTGACATATGTCATAATAAATGTTATTTATATCCCAGCACAACACAATAAATGGGAGAGGATTATGTGGTCTAACCAAGCAGCAAAGCAGGCACTTGCCAAATACCTGGATCCTGATGATGGAGCATTCGGAGATGCTCTCGGTGTTTTGACTGGCGGGATGACTGCAGATTTTGTAGGCATAGGCAAAGTTGAGATTACTTTAACAGATGAAGAAAGAGCAGAATTACTCTCTGCCATAATCAAATCTCAACAAAGTTGGTTCGGATTTTCTATTGCTCATTTCATGAGCCCAGAGTTAGAATCGCTCGTTTGTGGACATAAACCTGAACGGTATAGAATCATAGAGGCATTGAGCTAGGCGGGATGGTTATCCTGCTTTTTAATTATCTAAAGCTAGGTTAAGCTCAAAATCTAAAGGATTCCTAATAAAATACCCATAAATTTCATTGAACAAAGTTTCCCCCTCCAGAGGCGGGCCCAGCTAAGCTGGGCGGGCAGGCAATGTTCTCTAGCCAGCTCAGCCGGCTCTATTGGCCAAACTGGCAATTTCTGCCGGTTTTTGTTTTAATAATTTGATGAATAAAGATTTCAAAAAGTGGCACGATAAGAAAACCCACCTTCACGATAAAGGTTCCCGGGTATTTTTTCATGAGCGTGAAGTATGGTGGTGTTCGCTGGGAGTAAATATAGGATTTGAGCAGGACGGTAAAGGATTTAATTTTGCTCGCCCAGTTTTAATTTTTAAGAAGTTTAATAATGAGACATTTTGGGCGATTCCATTAACTACCAAAGTGAAAACTGGGAAATATTGGTTTCCAGTCAATCTCGAAGATGGTGTAAAGAGAACTGCCGTTCTTTCTCAAGTTCGTTTGGTTGACGCCAAGCGACTGTATCAGAAAATTGGTGTATTAGATGAGGGTCATTATCAAAAATTGACGGAGGCATTTATCGGTCTCTGCGGGGCTAAATAGTCAGAAACACCCTTGCGGGTGTTTCGAGGCCGAAGCCGTATAGGTTTTAAATATAGCAAATCACAACTGAAAAGTCAATGAGTTATCCACATAAGTAGTCTCAAATGGCTCAAAGTGCGGATTTTTAATAAAATACCCATAGATTTCATGGAATAAAGTTTTCCTATTTGATACTTCAATAGATTCAGTACAAGTAAATTCAGGGCAAGCCGATTCAAATAATTGACCGAGGATAAAAAAATGTTATTATTTATAATGCTTGATGCCGGTCGAATCAAGTTTGTGAAGTATCAATTTAATATAATTACATCATGTCATTTAGAGGCGAACAATCTCTCGAATACTCAAAAGGGTTGAGTGAATCACGCAGGAATGATCTTGTAGAAGCAATTGCAGGCGCCCTGCTAAAAGAGGTAGAAATCAGAAAAACCAAATGGGTAGAAGATCAAGTAAGGGCAAAAGACAAAGAGATTCAAGCAGAAGCTGATGCGATTTTCGATAGAATCCAAAGAGGGGCAAGTCAGCGCGATGACGAATTTACAAGAAGCGCTCTTAAACTTGTTACGGGTTTAAAATTATAAACCGCCATTCTCAATATATACAGGTCAGGATAAGTAAGGATTGACTAACTTAACTTAATCGGTTATTGTTTCAATTAACATTAAAGAACCGAGTTTTTAGTTATGCCAGCATTCGCAGTTATTAAAACAGGAGGTAAGCAGTATAAAGTCGCCGAAGGCGATGTTTTAAACGTCGAATGGCTAAAGACCAAAGACGAAAGCAGAGAGGTTGTTTTTGAGGAAGTGCTTCTGGTTGCAGGTGGTGAGGTTAAGGTTGGCAAGCCAATCGTTTCCGGAGCCAAGGTAACGGCCAAGGTTTTGGAAGAGGGGAAAGGCAAAAAGAAAATGGTTTTCCGATATAAATCCAAAACCCGCCAGCATAAGAAGAAAGGCCACCGCCAACCATATACTAAAGTTCAAATAACAAAAATCTCCGTTTAAGCGGAGGGTTTTGTTATTTTTATTTCCTATATTCCAGGGCGTGTTTGAGAGTTGTTTCATCGGCATACTCAAGATTTGAGCCGGAAGAGAGGCCGCGGCCGAGGCGTGTGATCGATACGCCTTTTTTGTTGGCAAGAATGTCTCTTAAATACAATGCCGTTGTTTCACCCGGCGTGTTGGGATTGGTAGCGACAATTAATTCTAGATTGTCGCCCTGAGCCTGTCGAAGGGCTAACATTGTATCTAACCGTTTTTCCAGTTCTTTAATTCTCAAACTGGCGGGGTTTATTTTGTCCAAAGGATTTATCGCTCCGCCCAATACGTGATAGAGGCCTTTGTATAGGCCGGTCTTCTCTACGGACTCAAGGTCGGTTATTTTTTCAACAATCATCAGCTTGTTTCTGTCTCTTTTTGTATCGTGGCAAATAGAACAGGAGTGATTGCTTGAAACGTTAAAACATTCATCGCAAAAACGAACATCCCTTTTCAGATGATTTATTGACTCTCCCAATTCTTTAAGATTTTCTTCGGGTTGGTCTAAAAGAGCAATAACAAAACGAGCGGCTTGACGCGGACCAACACCAGGCAGCTTTTGGAATAATTTAACTAGTTGTTGGAATTTGGTGTTCATAAAATAAATTAAAAATTAAAAATTAAATATCAAAAACACAGATTAAAAATAAAAAATTTTTGAATTTTGATTTGTATTTTTTATTTTTGCTATTTGATTTTTAATATATTTAAATGACTTCCCCCATCAAATATTCATCCGTATGGAACCTATCACTTGTCTTAAATCTTAAGCTGGTGGGGTCAACATAGAAATCTATCTGGCCGGTTGGTCCGTTACGGTGTTTGGCGATTATGACTTGGGCTTGATTTAATTTATTCTCTCTTTTGGCCTTTTCGTAGTTGTTCTTATCGTCCCTATGAATAAACATTACCAAATCGCTATCTTGCTCGATGCTGTTATGAACGATAACGTCGTTTGCGATGAAATTATGGGTACCGGGAACGGTTGCGTCATATACTTTTTCCGTGCCCAGGAGTTTAATCGACACTATCTCTTCCCAATAGATGTCGGATTGCGCCATTTGGCGCAGGAGTTCGCTTTTTATGACGCTTGCTAAACGATACATTCTTTCTCTTCCGATTCCATTTCTTGTTAGAGTGGTACCGTTGTACGCTAATTGTAACCCTGATGATAACGCTCTCCAAGATAGTCCAGCTTGATTTTTCTCTGTTTCGATCAATAATTCCCAGGCCTCTTTGGGAACGGTGTCTAGATTTGTATTTGGGACTATTTTTTCTAAGGCCTTAATAATGGAAGGAATAATTTTGCCGCGCTGGCCAAAAGACCCTATTGTTCTTAAGAAATTAAGCTGGTTTTGAGAACCTTGAATGTGTAAATTATAATTGGGTCTGTAAGACAATTTTTGGGTAACACGAATTGTGGACTGAATACCGAACCTTAAAAGAAGATGTTGTATTTGGTAAATTAGATTTTGACTTGTGGATGAATAATATACCGCTGACGATGGTTTTCTTTGCTTCAATAGTTTCCACGAGATATTGCCGTCCGTAGCCCAAAGATGATGCAGAAATAGAGCAATCATTTTTTGTGGCTGTTTAAATACTTCTTTTGGGACTACTTTCTCATACGAATGTACGCGAGGAATGCCCAACTTGTCAAACCAATTTGTAATGGGATGTTTTTTATTGTGTGTCAGATGATAAGGGCTGGGCAAATACACATGCCACCAGTTTTTTTGTTTTATTATTCTCGGGTTAATAGCAAACAATCTATTTGCCGATTCTGCAACCACATTGATATTTTCCGTATCGGCGCTTGTATAATGAAACGGTTGTTTGGGGAGAATACAACCGTCACCAAGCAAGTGAGCCAACAGAATTAATTCATTGTCGCCAAGAGTGCCTTGTGCCTTCAAAGGTTCAATATTTCTCGGAGTGGCTATGCGATCGCCGACTTTTAGATTTGCCAGATTATACCATCCGTTTAATTTATAAAAAGGATGATTGGAAGACGCCTTGATAGTTCTTCCGCTGCGAAGCTTTAGCTCGTATATATTTTTATCTCCACTATAAAAGGCCTTGATCAGCGGTTGAATTTTAATTTTTAAATTTTTGTCTAAACTGAAAACCGGTATAGGTTCTTGTTCTTTTCTTTCGGCTAACTCTTTGATCGTAATTAATTCTCCGTTGTCTGCCCTCATTATCAAAGAATCACCGGTGAGACAGCCCGAATCCCTCAGGTCAGACAGGCGCGGTTTGTGGCCTTCTCTCTGCTCAACCGCGCGAGACAGTTGAGAAACGGCTACTATTGGTATGTTCAACTCTTTGGCTAGCCCTTTCAATCCTCGCGATATTTCCGTAACTTGCTGGACCGGACTGTCGTAATTTCTTCTTGATGACATCAATTGCAGATAATCAACTACTAGCAATTCCAATCCGTGTTCTGATTGCAATCGTCTTGCCATTGCTCTCATCTGAAGAATATTCGGAGACGGCGTGTCATCTACATATAAAGGTAGGGAACGGAGTGTTTCGCAGGCGCCGGCCACGTCTTGAAGTCCGTCGCCCAGTTTTCCGGTTCTTAAATGATGCAAACTAACTCCCGACTCTAGCGCTAAGAACCTGTCTATAATTTGATCCAAAGACATTTCCATGCTGAATATGCCCACGGGAACGTTTTGCTTTGCCACATTAAGAGCCATGTTAAGCGCGAACGCGGTCTTTCCGACTGAAGGCCTGGCCGCGAGGATTATTAGGTCTGATCTCTGAAGTCCGCCAAGAGTGTCGTCCAGTTCGGGAAAGTTGGTTCGACAGCCACGTATTTCATCGTGCTGACTGGTAATCCTGCTCATCGCTTCGTCAAGGACAAGCTTATCCAGCGGTAAGAAGGTCTTAGTTAGGGACCTGCTGGAGACGGCGAACAACTTCTTCTCCGCTTCATCAAGCAAATTATCCACGTCGTCATCTTCTTGGTAACCAAGCCCGATGATGTGATGGGCGGTGTCTATAAGGTCGCGGAGCATCTTTTTCTTCTGGACTATTTTAGCGTAGGAACCTATGTGAGCCGAAGTTGGTACTGAAGAGGCCAATGACGAAACATAACTGATACCCCCGATCTCATCTATTGCTTTCATCTCCTGGAGTTTGTTGGAGATGCTTAAAAGGTCTATCGGCTCTCTTTTCTCGAACAAGGCGAATACCGCTTTATATATGTTCTGGTGAGCTCTGTTATAGAAGTCCTCCGGCCGCAGAAAATCAGCGACCTTGTTTATTGCTTCACGGTCTATAATAAGAGAACCGAGCAGTGATCTTTCGGCTTCGATGTTTTGCGGAGGAAGCTTGTTTTTATCAATTAGTTCCATTACGGATTACGGATTACGGATTACGGATTTTTAAAATTCGCAATTCGTAATTCGCAATTTAACAATAATAAAGTATACCTTTTATTTTTAGACATAATCAAGTTTTTTAGTGGATTAACTGTGGGAAAATAGAAAAACTTGACAGAGTCAATAAAATCCTATTTAATTAATATGTACCTTTATATTCTGGATGGTATATGGAATATAACTTCAACCCCGCTTTGATATGGTCAATCAGGGTCATTTCTTTTGTGGCTTTAGTTCTGACTATTTATGCCACGGTGAACATCCTCCAAAGTATCTGGTTTAGATTTTGGAGCAGCAGGGCTATGGATGATCGGGAAAAGAGGGAGTTTTACGTTAGGACGAGATACGATGTGAAGTGGTCTTTTTCTCTGGCCGTTGTGATGATGCTGGGTTCTCTGATGTTCCAACTTATGGGACTTATCAAACCGGCCGGTCTGATGTTGTTGTTATTTTTCTTGTTTTGTCTCCTTTTTTGGGGCAACTATCGGACCTTAAAGATAGAGATAGAGCGTGAGAGAAGACGCCTTGAAATGAGGAAGAGTTTCGGGATCTAATTATTTTTTAACGACTAGCGGCCCATAGACGGTATCCTCAATAGTGTAGCCCAAGTCCTCGATTTGGGCTCTTATTTTGTCTGCTTCCGGCCAGTTCTTTTCTTCTCTTAATTTCTCTCTTGTTTCAACCAGTTTCAAAACTTCATCTGGGATTTTTTCTTGTTTAGTCGGAACTATACCTAGTACAGAGTCAATCTCCGCGAAGAATACTTTTAAACTTTCAATACTACTTTTATCCAAAAAGTCACGAGTAATATAAATATTCAAGTTTCGTATAAGATCAAATACAGATGATAATGCTTGTGGTGTATTAAAGTCGTCATCCATTGCTTTTGAAAATTCTTTCCTTGCTTTTTCAATATTCTTTGTTTCTTTTTCTTTTCCTCCTTTAGCTAATTCCAATTTATGTTTGAATTCTGAAATTCGGCTGACTCCAGCTTCAGCTTGCTTTAATGCTTTTTCACTAAAATCAAGTGGTGAGCGGTAGTGGGCGCTTAATAAATAAAATCGTAAAGCCTCTTTTGGATGTTTTTTAATAAGTTCGTTAGCGGTTTCAAAATTGCCCAGCGATTTAGACATCTTTTGTTTTTTGCCTGCCCCGTGATAGTCTGACGATTTTACGGAGTTTACCACAAAAGCAACGTGCATCCAGTATTTAACAAAATCTTTCGGTTTAATATTGGCGGCTGCGCATTGTTGAGTTACCTCGGCTTCGTGGTGGGGGAATATTAAATCCTGTCCGCCGCCGTGGATGTCGTATTGAGGGCCGAAGTATTTTTCGGTAATGGTGGTATCTTCAATGTGCCAGCCGGGGCGTCCCCATCCCAGGTCCTTGTTCCACCACATGGGCTCGCCGTTAATTCGGATGGGCACGTTCGGATTGCCGGAGCCATTAGGCGGAGGCGTGCTATTCGGATGCTTCCAAAGCGCAAAGTCCCCGCGATTGCGTTTCTTGTCGCTGTCATCTATGCGCGAAACGGCGTCATCAGCCATGCCGGCTGTCCGGCCCGATAGTTTGCCATAGTCAGGGAAAGTGGATAGGTCGAAATATATGCCGTCATTCTCAATAACGTAAGCGTTGCCTTTGTTCAATAACGTCTGGACCTGCTTTATCACTTCAGGAATATGATCTGTGGCGTTTTTGTATTCCGGTGATGTAACGTCCAGCGCCTTCATGTCTTCTCGAAAAATATCGCTGTATTTTTTGGCATATTCCAACGGATCAACGCCTGCTTTTTGCGCCCGTTCGATTATTTTATTATCAATATCGGTGATGTTTTGAATATAATTTACATCATAACCGCGATAGCGAAGATACTTTGCAACCACATCAAAAAAAACAAAAGTCCTGGCGTTGCCGATGTGGATGTAGTCATAAACCGTCGGCCCGCAGACGAACATATTAACTCGGCCTTCTTTTCGAGGTGCGAATTCTTCTTTCTGGCCGGATAGTGTGTTCTGGATTTTTATCATATTAATTCGTAAATAAAAGATCGTATTTCTTCAACAGGTGTTTCAATGAATAAGAAAGTTATGACAGCTAAAGACATCAGAAATAACGTAAAATAGGCCATGGAATTCTCTTTCTTATTGTTGGTGTTGGGGCCGACTATGGCCGGGTTGTTAGACATATGTATGAGGATGGCTATCAAGAACGGAGCTACTAATCCGTGGATAATAGATGTCCACAGAAGAGCTTTAACCGGATTTATCCCAAAATATGGGATGAACATACCGACAATAGCGGAAAATATTATTACCAAATAGAACTCTTTTGCTTTAGAAAACGGTTTGTCTAAACTTCCTCCCCAGCTGAATATTTCGGAAAGCACGTAAGCCGATGAACCCGCCAGTATTGGAATTGCCAGAATACCGGCGCTGATGACGCCTAAAGTGAACAGAATATACGCGTAGTTACCGGCTAGCGGACGGAGCGCTTCCGCGGCTTCTTTGATGGTGTTGATATCGCGAATCCCCGCGCTGAAAAGCACCGTCCCGGTGAGAGCAATTATAAAAAATCCGATGAAGTTGGAGAAGAACATCCCCACGCTGGTGTCAGCGGTGACGCGCTTGAGCTCATGCTTGGTGACTATTCTGTATTCGCAGGCTGCTTCTTTCTCTCTTTTCCCCTCTCGTGATGGTCCTCGGCCAGAGGCGGGCCCAGCGCCTCCGGAGGGTACAGGACTGTACCCTCCTCCAGCGGAAATCTTTTTTTCTTCCGCTTCTTCACTTGCTTGCCAGAAAGCCATATAAGGAGAAATGGTGGTGCCGAAAATGGCTACCAAGATCATCAAGCTGCTTTTGTCCCAAGATATTGAAGGGATTGCCAGATGATATATCATTCCTGGCCAGTCGTTGATAACCAGAACGCCGGCTATTACATAAGCAAAAAGAGAAAACGCAAGCCATTTGAAGATAGTAACGATTTTCCTGTAGGGGAGAACGACTGTTAGAATCAGTATCAGGCCTATGATTAACCATGACAAAAATATCGTGGATCCCGGAGTAAGTATTTCTATCGCCGAGGCCATGCCGAAAACATTGGCTCCAATATTGAAAGTGTTGGAGATGATTATAAGAGCGGATATGAAAACAAGAAGCCACTTGGAGTAATATCGCTTGATGTTTCCCGCCAAACCGCAGGCAGACGAAATGCCTATCTTAGCGCTCATTTTCTGGACGGCTATCATCAACGGCAGGATATAAAGCATCGTCCACACAGCGGCAGGTCCAAGCCGCGCGCCGGCCACGGAGTAAGTGACAATTCCCGAAGGGTCGTCATCCGACGCGCCGGTAATTAAACCGGGCCCCAGCGATTTCCAGAATTTTTTGATTCTTGAAGGCATTACATTCAAATTTTAGCATACATTTAGGAATTTGCCATTGACACGAGGTAGTCCTCGCGTATAATGCCAATTAGCACTCCTTGACATCAAGTGCCAGTTTGATAACATGTCACTATGATTACGGATAGACAAGAAAAGTTATTAAATTTTATAATTAAAGAATATGTAAAGACCGCCAAGCCGGTGGGCTCGGCTTTAGTGGCGAAAAAGGGTGATTTTGATCTGGGCCCTGCCAGTTTAAGAAGTGAGATGTGCGAATTGGAGAGAGCCGGTTATTTAAGCCACCTTCACACTTCCGGCGGCAGGGTGCCGACTGATAAGGCATATAGGCATTTTGTGAATAATTTGCTCGAGAATGATTTTGAACCGACGATGAATGAAAAAAGAAAGATAAAAGCAGCCGTAAGTTCTTCAGATGACCCTTATCGCTTGAATCAAGGTATTGCCAGAATTCTTTCCGAGCTTTCTGACAACTTGGTTATTACAAAAATACTGAACGAGGATAATTTTTATAAAGTCGGACTGGCGTCTCTGTTCGAAATGCCCGAATTCCGTGAATTTGACAGGATGTTTCGTTTGACAAGTTTTTTTGACGAATTTGATCGGATGTTTGAAAAGATTGAGAGGGAGTTTTTTGGGGACTTTGAAGATGAGAAACTGCCCGGATTCAATGTCTTTATAGGTCGGGAGAATTCCTTGCTGGGGGTGAGAGAAGAAACTGTTATGACCGCAAGATATGATTTGCCCGAAGGGTTGGAAGGCCTACTAACTCTGGTGGGGCCCACGAGGATGGATTACGGTAGAAATATTGGTCTGGTAAAATATACAACGGAACAGATGAATCAAATAGCGAGGCAGACCTAGAAACCGAATTGCTATATTGTTATATTGCTAAATTGTTAACAATATAACAATAAAACAATTTAACAATATATATGGCTGAAGAACAAAACCAAAATATTACAAACAATTCGGAAGAGTTAGATAGGTGTCAGCAAGAGCGCGAGGAATACTTAAATAACTGGAAAAAAGAAAGGGCTGATTTTCTAAATTACAAAAAGGATGAGGTAAAGCGATTGGAAGAATTTGTCAGATTTGCCAATGAAGCGGTGATTCTGGAAGTGATAGAGGTTATTGACGATCTGGAAAGAGCGACAAAAGAGGTAAAAAATGAAGGATTAGATCAAGTGTTGAAGAAGTTCCAAGATTTACTGAAAAGGTACGGCGTAGAGAGAATAGAAGTGAAAGACGCTTTTGACCCATTACTGCACGAAGCAGTCACCACAGAAATCCTAGCACCAGAGCAAAGCACGGTGCGGGGCACAGCACAGAATGAATCGGAAAATGTGGGGGAAAAAGAAGAAAAGTTAGAAGAGGTTAGAGCAGGATACACGATGCACGGTCAAGTCATAAGACCGACACGGATAAAAATTATTAAATAATTTTTAAGCACGAAATCCGAAATACGAAATCCGAAACAATATCTAAATTCTAATGTTTCAAACTGTCCCGACTACAGTCGGGACATGCCCGAAGGGCTGTTTGGAACTTAAATATTGGAATTTGTTTCGAATTTCGATATTCGAATTTCGAATTTACAAAATTTTATGAGTAAGATTTTAGGAATTGACTTAGGAACAACTAATTCGGCGATGGCGATAGTCGAGGTCGGCCAGCCGAGAATATTGGAAAATAAAGAGGGGATGAGAACCACTCCTTCGGTCGCGGCTATTGGCAAGAATGGAGAGCGTTATGTCGGCGTTACCGCCAAACGCCAAGCGGTTACCAATCCGAAAGACACCATTTTTTCTGCTAAACGCTTGATAGGGCGCAGGTTTTCCGATACCGAAGTTCAACACGATAAAAAGCTTCTGCCTTACGAAATAAAAGAAGGGCCAAATAATGGCATTGATATAAAAATGGCTGACAAATGGTACCGACCGGCGGAGATATCGGCCATGGTATTGCAGAAACTAAAGAACGATGCCGAAGACCGTCTGGGCGAAAAAATTACCGAAGCCATAATTACTGTTCCGGCATACTTTGACGATGCTCAAAGAAAGGCGACCAAAGACGCGGGAGAAATCGCGGGCCTAAATGTTAAAAGAGTCATAAACGAGCCGACAGCGGCCGCTCTTGCTTATGGCTTGGACAAAAAGAAAGATGAAAAGATCGTTGTCTATGATTTTGGCGGCGGGACTTTTGACATTTCTGTTCTTGAGATAGGGGACGATACGATTGAAGTTAAATCAACTGGAGGCGATACGCACTTGGGAGGCGATGATATCGACCAAAAAATAATCAGTTATTTTGTGGAAGAATTCAAAAAAGAAAGCGGAGTAGATATCGCCAAAGATCAGCTTGCTTTACAGCGCTTAAAGGATGCGGCTGAAAAAGCCAAGCATGAATTGTCTAGCACTTTACAGACGGAAGTGAATGTTCCCTTCTTAACCGCCGATACTTCTGGCGCCAAGCATTTCAATATAAGTTTTTCACGAGCCAAATTGGAAGAGCTAGTCGGGGATTTAATTAACAAATCTATAGAACTCACGAAAAAGACAGTTGATGAATCGGGGTTCAAGTTGTCAGATATAAATGAAGTAGTGATGGTTGGCGGACAAACAAGGATGCCGTTGATCGTTGAGGGAGTCAAAAAGTTATTTGGCAAAGAACCGCACAAAGACATCAATCCTGATGAGGTAGTTGCTTTAGGCGCGGCTATTCAGGGAGGCATAATGCAGGGCGAGATAAGGGACGTGCTCTTGCTTGACGTCACGCCGTTGTCTTTGGGCATTGAAACGCTTGGAGGTGTGCTCACGAAAATGATTGAGAAGAACACGACCGTGCCGACTTCAAAAACCCAAACATTTTCAACTGCCGCGGATAATCAGCCGGCCGTAGAAATTCATGTTTTGCAGGGAGAAAGAGCGATGGCGCATGATAATAAAACGCTGGGTAAATTTATTCTTGATGGCATTCCTCCGGCGCCGCGCGGAGTACCGCAAGTAGAGGTGTCTTTTGACATTGATGCTAATGGCATCTTGAACGTGAAAGCGAAAGACAAGGCCACCAATAAAGAGCAGTCGGTCAGGATAGAGGGCTCTTCCGGCTTGACCGATGAGGAGAAAAAGAGAATGACGGCCGACGCGGAAAAATTTGCCGCGGAAGATGTAAAGAAGAAAGAAGCGGTGGAAATTAAAAATCTTGGTGAAACTTTGATATACACAACCGAGAAAATGGTTAAAGAAAATGGTGCCCCCGACGCTCCGGCCGGGGCAGGTAAGATAAAAGAAGAGGACAAAGAGGAGTTAAAAGTTAAAAGCGAAAAGTTAAAAGAAGAATTGAAAGGGGATAATTTGGAAGAAATTAAAAAAGCGACGGAAGAGCTGTCCAAAGCGGCGCAAAGAGTTGGAGGAGAGTTGTATAAACAAAGCCCGCCTTCGCCGGGGGCTACGGCGGGCGAAGCAGGCGAGCCGAAGCAGGAACCCCAACCGAACCCGGAAAACGAAATTCCGGAAGAAGACCCGCATAAATAGTCGCTTAATCCCGATAAATTTTGAGAAGAGGCATACTTTTGCAGTAGAGCGAAACTGCCAAATAATTTTTTAGCCTTCCGCTAAGCCGTCAACGCTAAAAAATTATCTGACTAGTTTCGCTCTCTGGATGCCTTTAGGCATTCTACTTTATTTTTTTAGGAGTTTCATCTAATTATCAAAATATAAGCATGAAAACTATAATTATAACTGGGGCTAGTCGCGGGATTGGTTTGGCAACGGCCAAAAAATTTTTAGCCGAAGGATGGTGTGTTATAGGTACTTATCTAAATACCTCCATTCCGTTGCAGGACGACAATTTAATTGCCATTCAGTATGACCAAAGCAATTCAGAAAGCATCGCTAAAGCAGTGACCCAGATTAAAGAAACGTCGCCTCATATTGACGCCTTGATTAACAATGCCGGTATTCTCCTTGATGCGAATGATAAGACCGCTGATTCGGTTAAAGTAAGAAAGACGCTTGAGGTTAACGTGGTTGGTATTATTGATTTAACTGAGCAACTACTATCTCTTTTTCAGAAAGGTAGTCATATTGTAAACCTTAACTCTGGTTATGGATCTATTTCAGCTCCCATTCTTGACGACGAAACATCTGCCGGATATAGAATTTCAAAAGCAGCTTTGAATATGTATACACGCCACTTAGCTTTTCGTTTGGAACCCCGAGGCGTTATCGTTTCGTCGCTGGCTCCGGGCTGGGTTAAAACTGATATGGGATATTCTGGTGTCACAGAAACAGAAGGGCCTGATCGTACCCCGGAACAGGCAGCTGATGATATTTTCCAATTAGTAACAACGATTAAAGAATCAGGTCAATTCTGGCGGTTAGGTAAAAAAACAGAATGGTAAAATAAAAAGAAACCCCCTTGGGGGAGCTTCTTTCGGGTTTTTACGGACCCGCAGTTTATATAGTAAAACCGCTTTGGTATCGAATATGGCTTAAGTATATTATAGGGCCTCTGGTTTGTCAACTACATTCTGTGGACAAACCAGAGGCCCCGGTGGACCCGACGGGACTTGCACCCGTTACTTCCGATACCAAAGCGGGGTATTTACTATATAATACTACGGGCCCATTTCCGGGGCTTTGTAGATTGTATCACAATGATAAAGAAGCTAATAATTTCAAACGCGTTAATAGCTCTTCTGTCGTGGCAGTTCTTTAGGTACGTGGATTATGTTCTCAATATTATTACTCCCGAGTCGTTCAGTTTTGACTTTGAGCCGGCGGCGGTCATAAATTTTGTTATTTTAACGAGTATTGTTTCTCTTGCTTTGCCACTGTTTAGGAAAAGACGATGGGCTTTGGCAAGTTCTGGTATTGTCGGCGTGATTTTTCTTTCGTTTTTCGGTTTTACGTATATAAACTTAGTTGGAGTGTTGATCGCGGTTGCGTTATTTGAATACGCGAGATTTGTCGGTGTTGAAGAAATCGACCAACGGACGAAGATAAATTCAAGAATGATAGTTCGACGCGGCGCTACGGGAGTTGTCCTTGCGTTCTTTGTTCTTATTTCTTTCGCGGCATATCAAAGTCCGGTGGCGAAGGGGATTGCGGAAGCGGAACAATTGCCTTCAGCTACTCAACAACTGACGAGATCCATAGTCGATAGTGTTATCGGCACCACAGAAACACAGAAAAAGACAGAAAACACAGAAAAAGAAAAAATTGTAAACGAAATAACCGGCAATGTTTTTCAACGGTTGAATAGTATATTGAAACCGTACTTTCAATACGCTCCGCCGTTATTGGCTTTCGGTTTGTTTCTGATATTGTGGGGATTGAGTTGGCTCTTTGTCTGGTTGTCTGTTTTGGTGGGGATGGGAATATTTTGGTTATTAAAAAAGACCAATATGGTGAGGATAGAGAAAAGAAATGTTGAAGCGGAAATTTTAGAAATTTAGAAATTAAGAAATAAAACTATTCTCATATTCTCAAGAATATGAGAATAGTTGTGAGTGATGGTTGACCCCACACTAATTTTGTGGGATAGCCTATGGCGACCCGCTTCCCCGTAAAAATTACTTCGTAATTAACGGGGCAAGCGCCCAATACAGAAGAGTCCCTACTTGCCCCGTATAATCTCGAAGAGATTTGTTCGGGGTTCGGGACACGCGGACTGCGATAATTTTTCAAGTTAATTTATAATCAAAGAACGTCGCGATAACAAAAGCAAAATTAGAGCGGGGTGCTCAATTTTGCAACCAATCACTTGCATTCTTGGGCAAAATTGGCAAAAACAAAAACGCCTTCCCGAAGAAAGACGGTGCGAAGACGGTGCCGGAGGGCTACCCTGGAATAGCGACCCCCGGCGATTTCAACAAAGTCGCAGTAAGTTGCTCGGCGTAAGCCCGCGCGCGTCGCCTGACGACGCGATCCGCCGCCTACGCTCTTGCTTACTGGCCAGGTATCTTGAGGGACGACCATACTAGAGAGTCACCGCTCTCAGAGGGGGCTTCGCCCCCAGTCGTCCCGAATGTCGATATTGAAAAAAGAGCGGCGGAGCCAGTTTTTGTTAATGTTAGCAGGCACGTTGCCTGCCAGAGGAGCTGGGTGAGGGGTCAAACTAGCTCCATGTCGCAAATACCCCCTCCCAACCTCTGATGCTTTAAGTATATCATATCTTGCATAGTTTTGTCAATAGGGGTAAAATAACCTTATAAAATGCTGATTTTATAAGAATTTACAATTATCAATTTACAATTTACAATTAAATCTCAAATTCCAATTTACTAAACATTTGAAAATTAAGTCATTGAAAATTTATTGAAAATTGGGATTTGAAAATTGAAAATTACTTGCATGTCTAAGGACTATTATACAACCTTAGGAGTTCCTCGTACTGCTTCACAGGATGAGATAAAAAAGGCCTACAGAAAACTTGCCCATCAATATCACCCTGATAAAAAGGGAGGGGATGAAGGGAAGTTCAAGGAAGTGAACGAGGCCTATCAGGTGCTTTCCGATCCTAAAAAGAAATCAAGTTATGATAATTTTGGTTTTGCCTATAATGAAGGCGGGTTTGGCAATGGGCAGGGTTTTGGCGGACAGGGCTTTGATTACTCGGATATTTTCGGCGGGATGGGCGGACAGGCGGGGATGGAAGATATTTTTGATATGTTCTCGGGGATGTTCGGCGGAGGATTCCAGCGGGGTTATGAAAAAGAAGAAAGCGCAAGAGGCGAGAATTTATATTTAGAAGTTAATATTAAAAAAAGCGACCTGGGTAAGCAAAAGACAATAGAGTTTGAAGCGCTCGGTCTATGCCAAGAATGTAGCGGGAGCGGGATTGAGAAAGGATATTCTATGAAAACTTGTGAGACCTGCAAAGGCGCAGGACAGGTCAAACAAACATCAAGAAGCGCGTTTGGATATTTTACCAGAGTTGGCATTTGCCATAAATGCGGAGGCAAGGGGCGATTTCCGGAAAAGAAATGCCATAAATGCTCCGGCGACGGGCGTGCTAAGGTTAAAAGAAAATTAGATATTCTCATCCCCGAAAACATTGAAGGCGACTACAATATCGTTGTGCCAAAAGGTGGAAATGCGGCCAAGTCCAACTTGGCTGGCGCAAATAACGGACAGGCAGGAGATTTGGTAGTGCGGTTGAGGGTTAGATAGTTTGACGTATTATTATGCCCGTGTTATCATAAAGCACGGTTTTGGGTTCGTTAACAACAGGAGAGTGGCCATGTCCAGCCGGCGTCAAATCAACAAATCGTTGCAAAGACTTTCGGCAGAAGTTCCAGAAGTTATAGCCAGGTCCAAGAAAATTGATCCAATTCGGGATAAGTTGAAAGAAATTGGCTTTTTGCCTCCGATCTTTGTTGGGCTTTCAGTTGAATTTCAGAGGCATTCAAAACATTCCATGTTTGTGTTTAAAGTTGCTAATGATGACTTGCTGTTGCAAATGAACTCGCAATTTCCTCCTCAGTCACTGGTTATATTGCAAGAATATGCGAAAGTTGCCGGAAGAATATTAGCAAGTACCCAATCTGTTGTTGACGTTCTAAATAAGCTAACGAAACTTGGATATACTGGCCCACTTATGCTTTGTGTTTCAGGACAGGCATTATCCAAATAAATATTTTTTTTAATTCTACACTATAAGTTATGCCGACTAATTGTCGGTCTTTTTGTTTATACCTTGGTGGATCTCAAATAAGAAGGGAAATAGGAAGGAGCGGGTGAATTATGTTATACTTAACTTATGGATTTTATGTCGGTTATTCGAGGGATTGACTTTTCTAAGTTGAGTGAAAATTTAAATTTGGGGCCGACGACGTTGTTTGTCGGTTTAGCTTTGGTTTTTATGATACTTTACGGATTGAGTTTGGGTAAGACAAAGGCTCTTATATCGCTTCTCGGAATTTATGTGGCTTTGGCTTTTGACGCGGCGTTTCCATATTTGGAACAACTTCACGATGCTCTGCCTATTGAAGTGGAAACATACGCGACCAGATTGGCCGTGTTTATGCTGATGTATTTACTCACTTTTGCTATTTTAAACAAATCCTTCGCTTCGAAGCGCCTCACGCTCAAGGACTCGTCTATAATTTCGGTTTCTGTGATAAGTTTAACGCAAATAGGGCTTCTCATAGCGGTTATAACAAATATTATACCCGATGAAATAATAGAAAAAATGCCCGAGTATCTATCCGCTTACTTCGCCACAAAAGAAGCGTTGTTCTTTTGGATAGTCGTACCTATCTTTATGTTAATATTCTTGCGAAGAAGCAAACGAAAAAACGCAGTTGAATAATGGGCTAGCCGGCTGTCCCATTTAACGTTAAACAACCCAGCCGGTTGGGTTGTTTAAAATCAGCCAAAAAGGTGGAGTTTTTGCCGTCTCTTGCAATAATAAATAAATTTATGTTATACTAGTGTTCGTTCTCAAACCCCGAAGAAAAGGAGGCATCGGCAATGAGTACCAATAAATGGCCGCCGATTGACCCCGGAACCAGAGTAATGACAACTCAACCCAACTTGAAAATACGTGATGAGTGGACTGATGAAGGTTGGGCAAGTAAAAAATGGGGAGTCCGAGGAACAATTATTGCTCATCACGATTCTCACGGTCTTTTTTACAACGTAAGGCACGACGATGGCACCAAGGGATACTATGATCCGTCCGAGTTGGAAATTGTTGAGGAAGGCGAAGGTGTCAATCTCAATGAGCTTCAGCAAGAAACGGAAAAACTCCTCTCTCTTCTGAAAGACAGACAATCTGAACCGATAGCTTGGAGCGAGTTTTTATACAAACAACTACATACTCTACACGCACTTACATCACAAGCTCTCGGCAAATAATCACCTCGCGCAACGGAAGACCTCGCGTCTCGTCCGGCGCGAGGTCTTTTTGTTTCTCCAATTTTATTTCCCGATTTTTTGATAAATAAAGCACTATTAATAAGTTGTCTCAATTTTCCTCGTACGAGGAAAATTGAGACACAGGCAAAGTCATAAATGCCCCAACCGGTTGGGGCGTTTAGTAAAACAGGTGAAGGATTTTTGCAGATAGGACAAATTACAAACGAGCGAGACCATTCTAAATTTTGAGTATAAGCAGTTTGATTCTTTCCCTCGCTTCATCGATTAACTACATGCTTTGTGGCGAAGGCATCATGCCCTTATCGAAAAGTTCTCGCAGGCACAGGAAAATCAACGATTTAACCTTTATATCCTTAGAATCGTTGATTTTCCTAATTGTGCCGAGCAGATTTCGAAAGGGTATGTGCCTTCGCTCTGCTGGGACGTTCAATCTCAAAATTTAGAGTGGTTGAGTCCCGATTTTTGTTTATCCCGATTCCTATCGAGGACTCTCGAAAAAGTCGGAGCAAAAATCGAGGATCCTCGATTTCTTAGTCAAATCAAAGATTTGAAAGAAATCGGGACGACTATTTGCCTTTCTCAACTCGCTCTGTATATTCTCCTGTCTCTGTATTTATCCGGATTACGTCGTCCTGATTGATGAAGAGGGGAACATTTATAGTGGCGCCGGTTTCTAATTTGACTTGCTTGACTCCGCCTTGGGCGGTGTCGCCTTTGATGGCTGGGGGCGCTTCAATAACCTTGAAATCCATTTTAACCGGTAGTTCTATGTTGATTATTTTTTCATTAAACAGAATCGCGTCAAGGACGGTGTTAGGTTTTAAAAATTTAGTCGCTTCTCCCAAAATATCGTCTCCCAACTCAAATCTTTTAGATGGATCATTCTCGTTCGCGAACCAGTATTGTCCGCGGTGAGCGTAGAGAAATTTAACTTTCTGTCTTGAGACATCTGCTTCTTCAAAAACATCAGATTGGGCGAAGTTTCTTTCTAAGACCTTTCCGTTTATGAGATTTCTCATCTTGGTCTGGACTGTCGGTCGGCGTTGCTGCATTTTCAAATGGTGGGTCGCCAAAACAACATAGGGCTGGCCCTCGTAAACAAAGAATACTTTTGGTTTTAAATCATTTACGCCTAAGGACATAGCGTTAATTATTTTAGCAAAGAGTGGAAAGTTTTTCAAGAAAAAGCAGGGCTATTGGCCCTGTTCTCTCACTAGCGTCTGTCTTTCCAGGTCATCTATTAATGTTTGTACGCCAGGAGTGTGGCTTCCATATTTATGATAAAAATTGATGATGTCATTGGGGTTTACGTATTTTAGAATGATTCTGTTGGCTTGAAGTTCAAAATCCTGCCTTGGGCCCACCATTCCGTTATCGCGGATGAATATGTATATATGGCCTATCGAGTGAGCGATGGCAACTTTTCTTTCCGAGTCGTTCAATTCGCCGTAGATTGATTTTTCCATCAGTATCCTGCTGGGATCCTTTGGGTCTACGGCGATAGGGTGTTCTGATAAAAGCTTCTTAATGTCATAATCAAGATAAGGGCTAAAGAAGCTGTGTTCGTAATAAGGGTCTATGAACATTGTGATTTTGCTTTTAAGTCCCAGGTCTTCGGAGATCTTTCTTATGAATTCCTCGTCTTCCGCGCTTGTGTCTATTGAGGCAATTATTTTATCGCTCATTAGGCTTTCTTTCAGGTTCCTCATATTCCATAAAGCGGGAGGTAATAGAACCAAGTTAAGACAGGCGGAAATTATCAGAAAGTATATAAGCTTGGGATGGCCCCTAGCGTTTTTAAACCACATTTTCCCTCTTTGTTAAGATGCGGAAGAATATGAGTAGATACTACGCCAAAAGGGAGCAGATTTCAAGTTGTCGTTGATCTGACGAGAATTTGAATTCTGCTCCCTATGATCTCCTGAAAACAAGAGTGAGCAGAAACACCCCAACTCCGATCAATATTATGACCGGCCCGGGATTTAGTTCATAGATTTTCGCGAGTAACAGGCCTGATGGCGCGGTTATCAAACCAAACAACGTCGATAGAAAAGCGTATCTTGAAATATTCCGGCTTAAATTTTTGGCCGCGGTGGCGGAAACGATTATCAAGGCGCCCATCAGCAAAGTCCCGACAACTTTTACGCCCAGAGCCACAACTATTGAGACCAAGACGAGAAATAATAAATTTATTTTTCTTAATTTTACTCCATTGGCGATAGCCAAGTCCTCCGAGATAGTTCCCAGAACGAGCCCCTTATAAATTTTAGAACCGGTGATAAATACGATGGACGAAAACAATATTGCGAGAAACGCGTCAAAGAGGCCGATCTCTGAAATGTCTCCCAAAAGGGCTTCTCCCAATTCTTCCAGGTTGGGAATGAGCATTACGCCTATTGCCAGAGAAGCGACGAATAGAATTCCTATCAAAGCGTCGGTTGGAAGAGCGGTTTTCTTTTCAAGGGACCAGATGATCCACGAGGCGGCGAACAAAAACACGAAAGCCATCAAAAACGGGTTTAGGTTGTAAAGTAAAGCGATGCCTATACCGGGCAAAGCGACATGCGACAGAACGTCGCCCGCCAGTGCTAAACGCCGCAGGACCATTATCGAGCCCAGATATCCGGCAGTCGCTCCGACCATGCCGGCGGTGATAAGTCCCAGTACTAAGTTGTAGTCAAAAATCAAAGCCATGAATTTTAATGGTGATGGCCGCTGTGTTCATATATTCCTACCTCGGTCCCGTATAGTTTTTTAAGTTCCTCGGCGCCTAAAACATCACGCGGCGGCCCAAAACAAATTTTTTCTTTGTTAAGGCAAAGAACCCTCGAAGCGTATTGATAAACAACGTGAATGTCGTGGGAAATAAAAATTATAGTCAAGCCATGTTGGTCCCTTAACTTTTTCAGCAGATTATAAATTGTTTCTTCGCCTCCGAGATCTATGCCGGTGGTCGGTTCGTCAAAGAGTAAAACATCCGGATTTCCCAGAAGGGCGAAGGCGATCAAAATTTTTTGAAGTTCTCCGCCGGAAAGAACACCAAGCGGTTGATGAAGCAGATGTCTTGTCCCGCTAGAGGCCGCGAGCAGCGCGTCTTTGCCTCTAATGGGATGGGCCAGGAGGTGTTCGTCGTGGACGTGAAAGCCGACCATTTTAAGAACGTTGATTATCTGGTCTTTTTTCGTTTTCTTATAATTTAAGAATTCCTCGACGCTTAACGGCATATCCCGCTCAACGACAAAACGCTGGGGGACATAGCCGATCTTTATGTCGTTTCGCCAGTTGATCTTTCCGGAATAAGGGAGCAATCCCAGAAGAGCCCTGAACAGTACGGTCTTGCCCGCGCCGTTCGGCCCGATAATGGCGATAATATCTTTTTTATGAACAGAAAATTCGAGGTTATCTATTACCTTGTTTTCGTCAAAAGATATCGTTAGGTCTTCTATTTTTAAGATGGACTCGTCCATTTATTAAAATATTAAACTTCGCATTGTCGCGGTCGCGGGGGGAATCAGTATGGAAATTAATAACAGCGAGAGATTAACCGCTGTCGCGAAGGCAACCTTTTTGCTTAATCCGTTAAATAATATAATGACGGCGAGAAATACGATAAACAGGGCTAGGTATCCTTGATATATGGTATTCAGCTTGCTCGGCAGGTTTAAGCCGGTTGATAGTTCGGATGGTTCTGTGACCGCTGGTATATTTGCGTCCGTTGAAACATATTGAAGTTTAACTGCGTCTTGTTTTAGCGCGGGGGATGTTTCCGGTTCTGCCAAGTTATTATTGGTGGCGCCGGCTAACGATCCTGACGGGACAATTTTCGCGGGAAGCGGGGTTGGCCGGATCGGTTGTCGCGCGGTTGGAAGGCTTGGCTGGGTGGCGGCTTGTTGGATATTCGGCTTGCCGAACATCTGCACGACCAAAATACCGGTTACCCCGTTGATAGAAGCTTTATTAGCGGCCACTCCTATTTCGCTGTAATTCGTATTCATTATATTTGCTCTGTGGCTGGGAGAATTCATCCAAGCGGTAACGGTTTCATCTGCTCTTAAAAAACCCAACGCAAGATTTTCTCCCGCGTGAGTGTATTCGTAGTCGTTTTTCTCTATCCAAAACCATGGAGCAAGGCCTTCGGGATTGTTGTGGGCGAAATAATCTTTGGCTATCATATCGTTCAACTTTTCCAAAGCGGCAACATCAAGTTTAGAGTTGGCTTTAAGCGGGATTAAATTGTTGGCAGCTCTGACTTTATTCGTTTCCACTATGATTTCTCTGGAATCGAATGGAGTTATTTGTTCCCAAAGAGTCGCCAACTGCGGTCCGGCCAAAGGCAGGGCCGCCTTGGCCACGATTAAAAGCGCGATATTAAGCGCCAAAAAGCGCTTGAAATTTCGTGGGCTTGCGCATAATTGAATTAATCTTTCCATATTGAAATAAATGTTTAGACCTCTAGCATTCATTATAGCACAAAACAGGCAAAATGGCCACCAAATGACAATTTCTTATGATACAGCGCTTGACTTTACCCTCATCTATGTGGTATAATATGATAGTAGATACATAAATAATGGATCTTAATCGAATTAAATATTATGTACGAACCGGTTAATTTTTTAAGAATTTTATTAGCAAGCGCTATTGTGTTTGTTTTTGCGTTTTCCGGAATGCC
>JACPNL010000027.1 GCA_016185505.1 Candidatus Yanofskyibacteriota bacterium | reverse complement strand
GTTGGCTCCTATTGAGAATGTAGAATTAATAGGATGAAAGTATAGTCCGTACCATTAGTAATAGTGGAAGCATACGGTCGTCAGCTCGTCATGTGAATGGTTTTCTTAAGTGAATTAACGAGCGCAACCCCTACCGTCTGTTATATTTGTCAGGCAGGACTGCTTCGGTAACGGAGAGGAAGGTGGGGATGACGTTAAGTCAGCGTGGCCCTCTGATGCCCTGGGCTACACACATGATACAATGGACGTTACAATGGGTTGCCAAGCCGCGAGGCGGAGCTAATCCCATCAAAAGCGTCCCCAGTTCGGATTGGAGGCTGCAACTTGCCTCCATGAAGCCGGAATTGCTAGTAATCGCAGATCAGAATGCTGCGGTGAATACGTTCTCGAATTTTGGACTCACTGCCCGTCAATCCAGGGGAGCCGGTAATACCCAAAGATCCGCGTTTTTATGTGGAGCTACGGTAAGATCGGTGACACGGGATAAGTCGTTGGTCTAAAAAGACGTTGCGACTTGTCAAGAGTAATCTTGATAAAAAAAGTTGGCTGTTTGCTGGAAACACTGTGTATCTAGAGCTACTTTTATGATATAATTTGATTATGTCTTTAAGTAACAAAGCTTCTAGTGCAGTCAATCAGCAGGGAAGACTAAATGTGAAGTTAACCCCAGATTATATTGTGGGTCTTGCCGACGGAGAGGGTTATTTTTCAGTAAGCGCTAGAATAAATAAATCCCGAGGTTGGAATTGTCACGATGTAAGAATGGTGTTTGGAATTGATCTCAACGTTATTGATGGAAGAATCTTATATGACTTGAGAGATTGGTTTGGTTGCGGTAATATCAGTCTAAAAAAAGAAAAAAGAGAGAAATTTTCAGACCAATTGCGTTTTCAAGTGGCTGATACCGAATCAATATTTAAAGTCATAATACCGTTTTTTCAAAGATATCGATTGAAACTTCCTAAGAAAGTAAAAGCGTTTGAGAAATTTGTCGAAATTGCTAAAATGAAAGAAAGAAAAGAACATATAGGGCCTGAAGGATTCCTCAAAGCTAAGCAATTAGCTAGTCAGTTACACATTTAGTCCCCTCAGAGACTACACGCCGACCCCCCGATTTAAATCGGGGTGATGATATAGTCCGTGCCATGTAGCGATATGTGGAGAAACATGAACAAGGCAAGGGTTGCGGAAGCAGCTCTTGGATCACCTCCTTTCTACTAGCGTAGCTATCAGCAATCAGCCGTCAGCTTTCAGCCGAAAGCGGATAGCCGAGAGCCGGAGTCACGATAGAGAAGGGGTTAGAAGTGCGAGGCGAAAGGTGGGAAGAATTTCTAATTTTTCACATCGTCCCTCTAATCTTCAAAAATGATGTCGATATGAGTTTATTCTCATTCTGAACTCAACAGATATATTGAGGTTCGATGGTACTAGAACTAAAACAGTACTTAGCTGGCCCCGACGATCAGATTAAAATCAGATGTCGGGGGGCCAACCTTGCTTACAGCAAGTGTCAGCCTTGACTATATTAAGAGGGGAAGGTTAATCAAAAACGGCACCGCCTAGGCGGTGCCGTTTTTGATTTTTGACGTTTGTGTCTAAGAGTCGTAATATGTCCGTATTGTTTCTTAAAAATTGAGGAAAATCACAATGTGCGGAATTTTTGGCGCGATATCAGCCAAACCAGATCCGCGATTGCCCGAGTGGGTATATTTTGGCCTTTCTCAGCTTCAGCACAGAGGACAAGAAAGCGTCGGTGTTGCTTATAGCGACGGGGATACGGTTTATGTGGATAAAGAAGAAGGGCTGGTTTCACAAGTATTAACCGAAAGTAAAATTCAAGATATTCAGAATCACAATCCGAATATTGTTATAGGACATGTGCGATACTCGACAAGCAAGGGAACGTCCAGCAAAAATATACAACCTCAATTTCTGGATACCGGAAAATGGGATAGAATTGCGCTTGTGCACAATGGAAATATTCCTGGTTTAGAAGATAAAAAAAGAAAATTGTCCGAAGAACATATTGATATTTCCTCTAAGGCAAATGATACAGAATTCATGCTGAGGAAGATTTATTATTTATCGTTAAAAACAGGTGATTTAGAAACTGCGATTCAAGAATTTATGAAAGAAATAAATGGCAGTTACTCGGCAGCTTTGATGACTAAACATGACGTATTTGTTTTTAGGGACCCTTGGGAAGATAGACCGTTGTTTATTTCGTCAAAAGACGGAGTGATATTTTTTGCTTCGGAGACCTGCGCTCTTAAGGACTACTCAGCAAATATCGTTGAGGTGTCGGCCGGCAGGAGAGTTAAGATAACTCCTGTCGACGACGGGTTTCAATGTTTTGTGAATGTCCGGGAGTATCAGGCGGTACAGCAAAACATTCCAAAGGCTCATTGTGTATTTGAAAAAATATATTTTGCTCGTCCCGACAGTCGGACATTTAGTCAAGAAGAAGAAGGGAGTTTCAGGTTTCGTCTCGGTCGAAAGATGGCAAACTCGTCTCCCGTTCCCAACGCCAATCTGGTAAGCGGTATTCCAGAGTCGGGCCGGCCGGCTGCTCAAGGGTTTGCTTTTGAATCAAAGATCCCTTATATAGACACTTATATACGAAATTCTTATATGCCAGGAAGAACGTTTATAAATCCCAATCCCAGTAGCAGGGCAGAGTATTCTAGAATTAAATACCATTTGGAAGGTTGGGCAGTAAAGGATAAGTGCCTAGTACTTGTTGACGACTCCATCGTTAGGGGTAATACCATGAGAGGAAAAGTTGCGGAGTTGTTTAATGCTGGAGCAAAAGAAGTTCACTTGAGGATAAGTTCTCCCAGAGTGATAGGACAGTGTTTTTATGGAATAGATATTCCGACTCGGGAAGAATTGGTTGCTTTTGACAAATCGGAAGAGGAAATCAGAAAATGGTTGGGGGCAACTTCGCTAAAATACTTGCCGGTCTCTGCTCTCGAAGAGGTCTTGAGTGAGGGCGGTGAAGTGCCGCAAAATTTCTGTAAGGGATGTTTTACTGGTGAGTATCCAATTCCTCTAGAATAAAACAGACCGCCCCTTCGGGCGGATTTTTCTTAACAACTCAATGGCGACCGCCATTGAGTTGTTAAATTATTTAATTTGATATGTAATCGTGACACTTACCACAATCTCGTTTTCTCCAACGGGGACTTCCGGGCCGCCTCCGCCGATTCCGCCTCGACTATCGAGAGCTTCTGTCTTGAAATAAACCGGGGAATATCCTCCTTCGCTGTAATTTACTATTTTGCCGAGGTGAACGCCGAGTTGCTTTTCTAACTCTTCAGCTTTTGTTTTTGCGCTCTTAATTGCTTTCTCTCTTGCTTCGGTTTTTAGTTCGTCGGGTTTCTCTATTTGGAAACTTAAGTCGTTCACCTGATTTGCTCCGGCTGACACTACGCCATCTAATATCTCGCTTGTTTTGTCCAAATTGCGGATCTTAATTTCCAGTATCTGGCTAACCTGATATCCTCTTATCTCCGGCTTGTCAAAACGGGGATAGTTATATTGGGGCAATATATTGTATCCAGTTGTTTTTATATCCTTTTCCGATATATCCTGTTTTTTTAGAAAATCTGTTACTTCTTTGGATTTCTTGGAGTTGTCGTCCTGTGCCGCTTTCGATGTGGTTGCTTCGGTTATGATCGATAAATCTAGAACAGCTATATCCGGTTTAGCCAAAACCTTACCCTCTCCGTTGAAAGAAATTGTGTTAGTTGTAGCGGCGGTATTGCTTATCTGATTTATTTTTACGGCGAAAAATACTATGAGAAAAATCATCAGTAACCCGCCAAGCCCTTTTAATAAATTATTCATGTCAATGTCCTTTGTTGTGTTAATTAAGCGCCTTTTGCTAGTATATTATAATGATAAACATGGTCAAGAGAAATGTGTGCCCGGTATTAATATTGGACAATATTAGGAGTAAAGAAAATGTAGGTTCAATATTTAGAACCGCGGACGCGGCGGGAGTTTCCAAGATATATTTATGCGGGATAACGCCGACACCAAAAATCATGAAATATGGAGTACGTCCCGACTCTGTCGAGGATCCTCGACGGCTTTGCCGTCGGGAGAATATTAATCAAAAAATAGGATCTGATTTATACCACGATCGTATTATAAATACGATATCTGGCGTAGATAATTTTGATGATAAGATAAGCAAGACGGCGTTGGGAGCGGACCCCGTAGTAGAAAATCAAGCAGCTTCGCTGAAAGAAAACTTGATTTACACTACGGGGCAGGGAAGTGATAAAATATCAAAAACAGCGCTAGGTGCTGAAAATTATGTGCCTTGGGAATACCAGTCGCAAACATGGAGATGTTTACTCAAAATCAAAAATCAAAGTTCAACCCCGACGCCGAAAGGTCGGGGCTCCGACCGAAGCGTCGGAGAAGTCAAAATTGTAGGACTGGAGCGGTTCGACAAGCTCACTGCAAGCAAACTAAAAATTCAGCAGAAAAACATTTTCAAATATAAAGTGTCAAAGAATAAAAAAATTGCCCTGGTTCTGGGCAACGAGGTCAGAGGACTAAGTCCGAAAATTTTAAAATACTGTGACGAGGTTGTGTATATTCCTATGTATGGCAAAAAAGAATCGTTGAATGTATCGGTGGCGGCGGGAGTGGTGCTATATGCCATGATATTAAAAATTAAAAATTAAATATCAAAAACACAGATTAAAAATAAAAAATTTTTGAATTATGCGTCTTCCTCACAAAACCTTAGAGCGCAAACTATTCGCTAACGGCTATTCGCTAATCTTTGCCGTGGACGAAGTCGGAATGGGCTGTCTGGCTGGGCCGGTTGTCGTTTGCGCGGTTGGATTTACTAATCATTTCTACAACAAAATCCACAAGAAATATTTTAAGTTGAGGGATTCAAAACTTTTGTCAGCCAGAGACCGCGAAAAATTCGCTGGAGAATTAGTGAAAGAAAAAGATTTAGTTTACGCGATAGCCCAATGTTTTCCGACGACAATAGATAAACTTAACATATACCAAGCTTCAAGGTTGGCGATGAAAAGAGCGATTGTTGCCCTTCGACTGGCTCAGGGCGACCAAAATTATCTGAAACAGATAATTTTGGTCGACGGGAAAACAAAAATCAATGGATTAAAAATAGAGCAGATGTCCATCGTGAAAGGTGACAGAAAAATTTTTGCCATCGCCTGCGCGTCCATAATCGCCAAAGTCCATCGCGACGGAATGATGGCTCGCTATGCCAAAAAATATCCTGAATATGGTTTTGAGAAACACAAAGGTTATGGAACTAGATTTCATAAAGCCCAACTGGCTTCTTTTGGGCCTTGCGAAATACATAGAAGGTCGTTTCGGCTTGCTATTGACGGCTGACCTTTTATTTATTATAACAGATAAAACGGTTTTTTCACAAAAAGGAGAACGGCGATGAGGACAGTGACAAGGATTTTTGCGTTGTTAGCGGCGGTTGTACTGTTTTTTCCGTCTTTCACATACTCCCAATCGTTTGTTGACGACGCTATAAAATTGTCATTTGTTGACGTGCAGACAACTAGCTCTGAAAGCAAAAGCCAGACAGCGGTATCAAAGGTTTCTGACAAAAGAATTGCCGACGGCGCTTTTTGGACAGCCGTTACGTTTATGGGCGCGTCTAAAGTATTTGATATAGAATCCACTTTTTACAACATAGGTAATGGCGCAATAGTAGAAGCAAATCCGCTGATGAGGCCGTTTATAAACAACGGTCGTCATGCAACTTATTTGATTAGCGCTGCCGCGGTAAGCGTCATGTCACTGGCTACTTATGAGCTTAAAAAGCAAACAAAATGGTGGTGGGTGCTTCCGGTTGGAGTGGTGTCGGCTCAAACTTGGGTTGGCATTCACAACATCAGGATAACTAGACAAAATGGACGATAAAAAATAAATGAGTTCTTATTTCAAAGCTCTCGCGGTGGAGCTTTTTGAATAAAAACACAGATTAAAATGATTCTGATAAAGGGCGTGCCCCCTAGTGTGATTTCGGTTTATCTTTACCGCCCGCTTCGCTGAAGCTTTGGCGAGGCGAGGAGGTATCCGAAATCTCTACTACGGGGCTTTTTTGTTTACAATGTTTTTGTTATTATGATTTTATGTCTAAAAAAATAGCAATAAACGGCTTTGGTCGAATCGGCAGGATATTTTTCAGGCAGGCATTTGATAGCGCTGATTTGGATATTATTGCCATTAACGACTTGGGTTCTCCAGAAAACCTGGCATATCTGCTTAAATACGACACAGTTTACGGAAATTACGACAGAGTTGTTGAAACTTTGGAAGAAAACGGCAAAAGTTATATTGTGGTAAGCCCTACTTCGCACGAGGCTTCGAAGGGCGCTCAAAAAAAGCAAATACTTTTTTTGAGCGAGAAAGACCCCGGCAAACTTCCTTGGAAAGATCTGGGCATAGATATCGTCGTAGAATCAACCGGAGTGTTTGAATCCCGCGATAAGGCGGCTCCTCATTTGGATGCCGGCGCGAAAAGAGTGGTTATTACCGCGCCGGCCAAAGATGAAATAACTCCGACTGTCACACCTAATGTCAACGTTGAAGCGTTAAAACTCGACAAAATAACTTCCAACGCTTCCTGCACCACCAACGCCGCTACGCCGGTAATGTCGGTAATGATGGCCAACCCGGGAGTTGAGAAAGCCGCGCTGAATACGGTCCATGGATATACGGCCAGCCAGGGTTTGGTTGACGGTCCGGATCCTAGGAATAAAGATTATAGGCGAGCCAGGGCGGCCGCCATGAATATCGTGCCAACTTCAACCGGAGCAGCGTTGGCGGCGACAAGAGCCATCCCGCCTCTTAAAGACAAGTTTGACGGTATCGCCCTGCGGGTTCCGGTTATATCCGGCTCCATAATGGATTTCACTTTTCTAGCTTCCCGAAAAACATCTATAGAAGAAATAAACGAGATTTTCAAAAAAGCCGCGCAACAGGAAAACTGGAAAGGAATTTTAACAGTTACAGACGAGCCGATAGTTTCCTCGGATATCTTACGCAATCCCCACGGTTCAATAGTTGATCTGGCTATGACCAGGGTAATAGACGGAGATCTGGTCAAAGTATTGGCGTGGTATGATAACGAATGGGGATATGGCGCAATGCTGACTCGGCATGTGCTTACTGTGGCCTCGATTTTATAATTTTAATTCTAAATCATTTTGTCCAACTATATTTCTGAAGAAAAAATAAAAGAATTAGAGATCAAGGCGAATGAGGCCAGACAATTTTTAATTTCGATGCTTGTGGAGGCGGGAAGTGGGCACACGGCCGGACCGCTTGGGATGGCCGATATTTTTACGGCGATGTATTTTCACGTCCTTAACCACGACCCCCAAAACCCCGAATGGGAAGAAAGGGACAGATTAATTCTTTCAAACGGCCACATTACTCCCATAAGGTACGTACTTATGGCTATGGCAGGATATTTTCCTATTGAGGAGTTAAAAACATTACGCAAATTCGGGACTCGTCTTCAGGGACATCCCGAAAGAGAGCGATTACCGGGAGTGGAAACAACCTCCGGTCCGCTTGGGTCTGGGCTTGGTCAGGCGGCGGGTGTAGCTTTAGCGGCGAGAATGCCCGCCAGAGGCGGGTCCGCCTCCGGCGGAGACAAATTCAGAGTATATTGCTTTATGTCTGACGGGGAACAGGAAGCGGGAGCAACATGGGAGTCGGCGATGTTTGCTGGTAAGAACAAGTTAAGCAGTCTTACTGCAGTCATTGATCGTAACAATATCCAGATAGACGGTTTTACGGAAAATATTATGCCCCTTGAACCGTTGAAAGCAAAATACGAAGCGTTTAATTGGCACGTACTTGAAGTTGACGGCCACAATATTGAGCAGTTTGTTGACGCAGTTGAAGAAGCGAAGGCGATTTACGAAAAACCGACGATGATAATTGCCCACACAATACCGGGCAAAGGCGTTGATTTTATGGAATTTGATTATTTGTGGCATGGTAATCCGCCTGGAAAAGTAAAGGACGACCCTGACGCGCCACCACCGGAAAAACAGGCCGAAGAAGCGTTGAGGCAGTTAAGGACACTGGGGGGAAAGATTAAATCAGAACATGAATAATAATCTACGAAATACGAATCCTTTACGAATATACGAATTCGTAAATTCGTACAAGATTAGTAATTCGTAGGTAAGATTGGAGGTGTTATATGTATAAAGGAAATTGTAAATGCGGGCATCATTGGGGAGAGAAAATTTTGATGTTACTGGTTTGGGTAGCCGGTGTTATATTCTTTTGGTCAGGTCTGAAAGGGGTGCCAGTCTGGGGATATGACCCATTGTTCTACGCATGGTCTGTGGTTATTTTAAGTTTAATGTCATTTGGCATGAAACACTGCGGATGCTGTTGCGGAGGTAGCGGTTGCGGAAACTGCGCCAGTTGCGATATGAAGAGCGGGGGAAGCGGTAAAGTTTGCAGTCACGAAGCAGGATGCAAGTGCGGGGATTGCGATAGATGCCGCTAGCCCTACGAATTACGAATCTGTACGAATATACGAATCTACTAATAAGTTTGTATGTTCGTACTCTTGGTAATTTGTAGATTTGTAAATTAGTTAAAATTTGTAATTAGTAGGTAGTATGTTTAACAAAAACGCAAAACTAATTTCCGATTTGAGTAAACCCGAGATGGTGCCGACTCGCGACGGCTATGGTAAGGGCGTCGTTGAAGCGGGAGAAAAAGACGAAAGGGTTGTTGTTCTTTGCGCTGACCTGACCGAGTCAACGCGGTCGCATTGGTTCGCGGAGAAATTTCCCGAAAGATTCGTCCAAGTTGGCGTAGCCGAACAGAATTTGGCTCTTTTGGCCTCCGGTATGGCTAACTACGGCAAGATACCTTTTATCTCCTCATACGCCACATTCAGCCCGGGAAGAAACAATGAGCAGATAAGGACTAATATTTCCATAAACAACGTACCGGTTAAAATTGTAGGGGCTCATGCCGGAATTTCTGTAGGGCCGGATGGCGCGACACATCAAGCGCTTGAAGATATTGCTTTAATGCGTGTCCAGCCGCCGATGGTGGTCGTTGTGCCTTGCGACGCGGTAGAAGCCCGGAAAGCGACTGTCGCGATAGCATTTAACGATAAGCCGTCTTATTTGAGAATAGGGAGAGAAAAGTCTCCTGTTTTTACGACAGAAGATACGCCGTTCGAAGTGGGGAGGGCAGAGGTGTTCAGAGATATTAACCCCGACGCTTCTCCGACGCTTTCGGTCGGAGTTCCGGTCGGGGCGAATAGCTGCGCTATCGTCGGATGTGGCATGTTATTATATAACGCGCTTTTGGCGGCCGAAGAACTATCCAAAGAGGGGATAGAATGTTTGGTTATAAATTCTCATACCGTGAAACCGTTGGACGAAAAAACAATTATTGAAGCGGCGAAAAAAACCGGAGCCGTTGTAACGGTTGAAGAGCATCAGGTAAACGGCGGGCTTGGTTCGGCGGTTGCCGAGGTCTTATCAAGAAATTATCCGACTCCGCAAGAGTATATTGGAGTTCAAAACAGGTTTGGGGAATCAGGCAACGCCGAAGAACTCATCAAACATTTCGGTATGGATGTGGAAAGTATAAAAAAAGCAGTAAAGAAAGTAGTAAGTAGAAAGTAGTAAGTAGTTGGGAATTTTAACAATAACAAAAATCCCCCGAGGGGATTTTTGTTATGCTTGTTCTTTATCCGATTCAGCTACTATCTTTTTGATCTTCGAGATGTCTGTTGCCAGGAGCGTATGAATTTCCGGGTCTTTGGCCGCCGTTTCGGGGTGGAAAGTGGCCAGCAGAGTGTAACTGCCGAAGTTGAACGGCCTGCCGTGGATGTTATGAAGCGGTTGCCTTAAACCAATCCCGTTGAGGGCTATGTCACCCAAAGTGACTACTACTTTCGGCCCCACCGTTTTTATCTCTTCCTTGAGAAATGGAACGTATGATTTGATCTCTTTCGGTGTGGGTTTTTTGTTTTCAGGGTGGTATTTGATGACGTTGGTGATGTAAACTTTATTTGGTTCTACGCCTGCGGAACGAAGCAATTTATTAATCAGTTTTTGGTTGTTTCCGGCGATGGGTTTTCCTTCTTTTGCTCCTTCAGCTCCGGGGTGATCGGTAACGATAACGATTTTTGAGCCAATAGAACCCCTTCCGAAAATCAATTTTCTATTTGAGAATTTTTTCTTTAAAGCCGTATGCACATGTTGTAATTCTTGAGCATTAGGCATGATGTTGCCATGTTACCATATTATTTAAATTTTGACAAGAGATTTTTGAGTTAACTCTGCTTTTGCGGTTAGACCGTAGCTCAAAAATTCACTTCCTGGCGGGAGTTTGCTTACCCGAACTGAAACTTGACAACCTGTTTATTCACGTCTATGTTAAGGTTAATTTCTTTGAAAATTGGAAGGGTAAGATGAATAAAAGAATAGTCATTTCTGGTTCTTGCCGCACGCCGGTAGGTAGGTTTGCTGGCCGGCTAAAGAGCGTTAAAGCTCAGGAATTATTGAGAACTTGTTTTAAGGGAAGTCTTGAAAAAGCCGGAATCCAAATAGAGAACATTGATAGTGTTGTAGCCAGTACTTGTGTCCATTCTCCAAATGCGATGAATGTGGCTCGGGTAGCGATACTTTTAGCTGGTTTACCCGATGACGCGGTCGATACTTATAACAAAGGCGAATATCTGAAGGAGGAAGTTGTAGAAAAATCTAGAGCAAGAAATATTACCGCCTTTACCCCAAGTTTTAACTGTGGTTCCGGCGTTCAAGCGGTTATCTCGGCAGTCCATGAAATTGTTGCAGGCGATTCCAGAGTGGTTCTAGTTGGTGGAACGGAAAGTATGTCTAATTCACCAATGCTCTTGGAGCGTGGGTCCGGTTCTAAGATGAGAGACTCATTGCTTGAAGATTCTCTTGTTCACGGTTTGCGAGACCCTTTAACCGGTGAATTGATGGGCCGGATTGCGGAAAATACAGTTGAGAAGTATGGAGTTTCGAGAGAAGAGCAAGATCTTTTTGCCGTTGAATCCCACACGCGAGCTTACGAGGCCATTTCTTCCGGTAAATTTGAAACAGAAATTGTGCCCGTTAAATCAATTGAAAAAGGAATGTTGGGAGATATTAGGGAAAGTGAGATTTATGAAGACGAAGGTCCAAATCCCACTCTTACGGTTAGTAAACTGGCTACTTTAAAATCTTATTTTAAAAAAGACGGCACTATCACTCCGGCTAATAGCTGTACGGTCAATGACGGCGCGGCCAGCTTTCTGGTTATGGAACTTGAGAGAGCCCTGGAACTGGGAGTTACACTTGAAGCAGAAATCCTTGGTTACGGTAAAGCGGCCGGTGATCCGTCTCATATGGGCGAAGGTCCTATCTGGGCAATTCCCAAGGCCCTCAAAATGGCCGGATTGACCGAAGGTCAGATCGATTTTTTTGAAATTAATGAGGCCTTTGCCGGAGTAGTTTTGGCGACAAAAAAACATTTCCAAATTCCTGGCGATAGATTAAACATTCGAGGCGGGGCGGTTGCTCTTGGCCATCCGGTCGGAACATCCGGCGCAAAATTGCTTACAACCCTTATCCATATACTTCATGATTTCAAAAAGGATTATGGTTTGGTCTCGCTCTGTGTCGGCAATGGCCAAGGGATAGCACTTGTTATAAAAAGGTTTGTTTAAGACAGTCATTTGACTGTCTTTTTTATTTTCTGTAAGTTATCGGCAGTAGCTTGAAATTAGGAGTATTTCAATGGGTTATGCTATTCGTACAGTTGGCGTCGTTGGCGGTGGAACGATGGGCGGCGGCATTACAGCCTTGACTATTCGTTGTAATCGGCCAGTAGTTCTAAAGGAAGAAAGTCCGGAGTTAGCCCAAAAAGTAGAGAAAAGCCTTCACGATCGTTTTCAGAAATGGTTTGATCTAGGCTATACAAAGGAACGGAGTGTCCTTGATCAGCAGAAATCTTATTTGACCGTAACTTATAGTATTCAGGATCTGGTTAATACCGATTTGATTATTGAAGCTATCCCCGAAAACATGGAATGGAAAAAGGAGTTGTTTTTCGAACTGGACAGAATTATGCCGGAGCATGTAATTCTCGCGTCCAATACTTCTTCTTTGCCGATTACTGAAATTGCCAGGGCAACAAAGCGCCCGGATAAAGTTGTGGGTATGCATTTTTTCAATCCTCCAACCAGTAATCAGAGGATGTTAGTGGAATTGGTTCGTGGAGGCAGTACTTCCAGCGACACAATGGATACGGTTGAGAAATTCTCCAGAGCTACTTTAGGAAAGAAGACTATACGCGTCAAGGATCGGTTCGGTTTTCTGGTCAATTGTCTATTGCTACCGTATCTGGGCGAGGCCGTTATGGCTCTTGAGCAGAGTGACGTTTCGTTTGAAGCTATTGATGCTGAAGCGAGAAATTTCGGCTGGCCGATGGGACCGTTCGGAGTATTGGATGTGGTTGGTCTGGATACAGCGTATCTTGTTGCCGAATTCTTGTCTCGGGCATATCCGGAGAAGATACAGCTTGGGACCTTGTTCAAGGCGTTGGTTGATGCCGGTCGTTTGGGTGAAAAAGCCGGTGTCGGTTTTTATGACATGAAAGGCGGCCACGAACCCCTGAACGCTTTTCTTCAGAGGATTTACGGTTCGCGGCCAATAGTTTCCGCCCAAAAGGTTTTTGAAAGAATGACGGCTAGATTTTTGAACGAGTCGGTTCAGGCTCTTCAGGACGGCGTTACGTCTAAAAACGAAATTGAAACCGGGGCAAAAATCGGCATCGGTTTTCCAAAGGACGGCCCCTTGCATCATATTAGCAAGCTTGGAGCTTCAACTCTCGTCAAGCAGTTGAATGGCTATGTTCAAATTTATGGGCCAAGATTCAAACCGGCACAGATGCTTGTGGATATGGCGGTTAGAGGTGAGAAATTCTATGAAATATTGTTGTAAAAAACGGCTTTTGCCGTTTTTGTTTTAGGCGTTATTTTCTATGTGTTGACTCTCCAATCGGTTTGTTGTATATAAACAGCAAGTAACTTGACAATCGGAGTTCGAAAATGGCCGAAGTTGTTTCTGGAATTGTGGGGAATATTGGAGTTATTAAGTTCTCAAATCCACCGTTTAATTTTTTGACGAGAGAAATGCTTGAAGGATTTGAAAAGTATTTTAAACCGCTTTATCACAACGAGTCGGTTAAGGCCGTTGTTGTCAAAAGCGAGGGCCTCGCTTTTTCAGCCGGCGTAGATATCAAGCTTATTTCTGCCATGGCTAAATCAGGAGACAGAAGCGCCGTAGAAAAACTGCTTAAAGCCCTTCACGGCAATTTTGACCTGATGAGTGGCGGCGAGAAACCGGTTATTGCGGCTGTTAATGGTTTTTGTTTTGGCGGTGGCCTTGAGCTGGCTCTGGCATGCAACTTTATTGTGGTGCCGTCGGACTCGCAGACAATTTCATTTGCTTGTCCCGAAGTGGACTACGGTATTATTCCGGGTTTAGGCGCGACTCAAAGGTTACCAAGGCGCATCGAACCTCGTTTGGCCCTGAAAATGCTCCTAGGCGGCAAGTCGGCGGCTATAAACGCCGAGGTCGCGTATTCAATTGGTTTAGTGGACGAACTTGTGGCTGATGAGGATTTTAATAAAGGGGTGATCGGGTTTGTTAATAGGGTTTTGAACAGCGAAGTCAAAATGTCTGCCGACAGAAATGACCCAAGACCGGACTTTAAGGGTATTAGCCGTGAAGATTTTAATTCTTTTGCCAAAGAGCAACCCTCTTTTGCCGCTTATCTGATCAATAGTGTGGTTAACGAAGGACTAAAATTGCCCATGCCCGAGGCATGGTCAGATGTGGAGTTACCGGCACTGCTTAACTGTCTTTTTACCTCGGATGCGCTGGAAGGACTTTCGTCGTTTCTGCAAAAACGCAAACCTTCCTTCAGTATGGTTGTTGGCAGTCAAGAAAGTTCTGCTCAAAAGACAGAAACTGTTGTCCAAAATGCCGAAGTTCCGCCGTGGGAAAAAGAAGAGTATAAAATGCTTCGCCAAACAATTCGGGAATTTGCCGAGCAAGAGTTAACTTGGTCTAAAGTTCGTCAAATGGAAAAGACCGAGACGGTGACAAAAGAGCTTTTGGGTAAAATGGCGGAACTTGGCTTATTTGGGGCAGGTTTTCCGGAGAGTGTTGGCGGTTTTGGATTAGGCAAAGTTGGTGTTTGTGTTTTGGCTGACGAATTAGCTTATTATCATCCGGCGACAGCGGTAGTTATGGGCGCTTCTTCAAGTTTAGCCGGGGAAGCGGTCTATTTGTTTGGCAACGAAGATCAAAAACAAAGATACCTGATCCCTGTTATTGAAGGTAAAAAGATCGGTGCTTTTGCCACTACTGAACCGGGGATTGGCTCGGATATCGCAAATATTTCAACGATGGCAAAAAAAGTTGAGGGCGGCTGGCGGCTTAGAGGATCCAAGCAATTTATCACCAATGGCGAGATAGCCGACTTTGTAATTGTTACCGCCCAAACTGATCCTGACGGCGGACAGAAGACATTAAGTTTATTTATCGTGGATACGGGCTCCAAGGGGTTCGCCATTACTAAGCGGGAAGAGAAAATGGGTATTCATGCTTCACGAACGAATAGTTTTGCGCTTGACGATATTTTTGTTCCAGAGGCCGATGTTTTGGCGGATGGCAGCGACGGGAAAAAGAAGGGCTTTAAGGCTACAATGAAAATATTCAACCACTCCAGAATTACTGTTGCGGCAAGTTGTATCGGTATGATGCGGCGGGCAATTGACGAGGCGTGGAATTATGCCAAAGACCGCCGGCTTTTTGGAAAAATGTTATATGAACACCAAAATACCGTGAGAGAATTTGGCGAGATGCGGGCCAAGCTACTTGCGGTTGAAAATATGGTTTTAGATGCTGCTTGGAAACTTGACCGGGGTCTTGATGTGCGTAGTGAAGCCGCGGCAGTCAAATATTTTGCTGCCGAGACAGCTTTTAATGTTATTGACAGAGCAGGTCAGCTTCATGGCGGGAATAGATTCATCGCGGATTTCCCGATTGAAATGCTTCAGCGCGACATTGTTGTTTTCAGAGTTTTTGAAGGAACAAGTGAAGTTCAAGTTTTATTTCTTGGAAAAGAATTTATCACATCTCGTTTGATATGATTTTTACTAGGGGTTGTTTAACCCCTTTTTGTTTTGTCTTTTAATCTAGACAAAATTAAAAAATGTTGTTAGTTTATGTCCAGATTAAGGACATTAACAAGAAGGGAATATGGCTACTTACTTCCACGAAGGGGATAGTCGGCACATAGAACAGTCAGTGAAAGAATTTTGCCAAGACGTGGTCAGAAAGGATTATGGAAAATTTGTTAAAGCCAAACAGTTCTCCCGCGAGGTGTTTAAACAAATGGGGGAGCGTGGTTTTCTGGGCGCGATGGTCCCGGAAGAATATGGCGGGGCAGGAATGAATATGCAACAATATGTGGTTTTGATGGAAAGTTTGGCCTGTTACGGCGGGGGTTCTATCGCGTTGACTTTGACAGCCCATCACTCCTTGGCGATTGCGCATATTCTTTATGCCGGTACCGAGGAACAGAAAAAAGCCTTTTTGCCAAAACTGGCTAAGGGTGAAACAATTGGCGCATGGTGCTTAACCGAGCCTGATGCCGGAAGCGATGCCTTTGGAATTGGAATGAAGACAACGGCAACAACGACTGGCTCCGGCCGGCTTATTAACGGTTCCAAACAATTTATTACCAACGGTACAATTGCGGATATTTTTGTTGTAATAGCAAAGACATTCTCAAACAAACACGGACAACAGAACTATGGCGCATTTATTGTGCCAAAAGCCAGTGAAGGTCGCTTCATATGCAGCGCTGAAACTAACAAGGTGGGGATGGATGCGAGTGATACCTCCACTGTTATTTTTGAAAATGTTGAGGTTGGTATTAACGCAGAAATGGAAGGCGATGGCAGGGCGAGTACCTATAAAGTTCTTAACAGCGGGCGTGTGGGCATTTCAGCTCTTGCCTGCGGGCTGTTAAGATCAGCATTAAAAGAAGCAGTAAATTACGGAAAAATAAGAAAAACTTTCGGTAAGCCTATCTCTGAATATCAGGCAGTAAGTCATCGTCTTGCGGATGTGTCAGCTACTTTAACTGCTTGCTGGGCCATGGTTGAAAAATCTGCCCATATTTTTGATAAAGGAGAACTGACTATTCAGTTAGCGTCGGAAACAAAGCTTCATGTTACTGAAAAAGTTTTATCTGGCTGTTTGGACGCGGCTCGTACCTTCGGAGGCAATGCTTATATTAAAGACAATCGCATCGCGCAGGATCTTATGGATGCCATCCTGCTTATTATCGGTGAAGGGACTTCTGATATGCAGAGATTAGCTGTGGCCAAGAGTTTGTTCAAATAAAACAAGGGGTTGTGAGACCCTTTTTAATTTGCCCCGTAATACAACTTCCGAAAGGTTTTCAGCCGATTTAAGACAGCGAGCAATTCTTGAAAAATACTATAAACTGATATAAAATATTAAGATTAAGCAAAAGCAGAAGGCAATCGGAAGTTGATATACGGGGTTTGGTAAAATCTATACATTCTAACGCGCGTCTAGCTCAGTGGTAGAGCATTTCACTGATAATGAAAAGGTCCTAGGTTCGATCCCTAGCACGCGCACCACATTGTAAAACCCGCCCCGATTACAATCGGGGCGGGTTTGCGTTAAGGACGAAGTTCTGGCACAATACCGGAAAAGACCTCTTACACGATAATTTTCGTCGCGAAAATCTCAAATTTTGAGATAGAAGTTATTGAAATTTTTGATGAATAGTTGAACACTATTCAGAGAAAATTTCAATAATCTTATAGCCAAAATTTGAGATTTGCAGTAGAAAGGTTATTATGTAAGAGGTTTTTAGTTCTTTGCCAATTTCGGGGGATTAGATGGAACGTCAGGTAGAGCTGATTAACTTTGATTATGGCAACGTGCTGGCTGGCTTTAAAACTCAAAAATTTTATGATTTTGTCAGGTTTAATCAATGGCCCGGTTCGCCAAGCCCAGAAAGTTTTTTTCGTTCTGACTGTCTTGTCAAATATGAACTTGATCAGTTGGGTGAGCTGAAGTTTTTTGAAGCGGTAAAATTCGCCCTTGGGCTGACGGCAACTATGGAAGAATTTTTTTCTATGTTCTCCGACGTTATGAAACCGGATCCTAGGATGATAGCGCTTCGGCAAATATTAAAACAGAACGGTTTTAAGGTGGCAGTAATTTCCAACATCAACCGCTATCATTTTGAGTATGTCAGGCAACAATGGCCGGAAGTGTTTATGGGATTTGACTATTTAGCGCTGTCGTTTCTCTTAAAAATCCGAAAACCAAATTGGGAAATATTTGATGCTACCGCCAAGGAATTGAAAGTGCCGCCGGAGAGATGTTTGCTTATAGATGACCAAAAAATAAACGTTGATGCTTTTGGACGCTGGGGTGGTATCGGTCATCACTATAATGTCGTTGATGACGCATTTTGCCCGAATGGGTGCCTTGAAACAGAAAGAAACAGATTACTTTTAAGGATGGTAAGATTGAGAATGTTAAGTTTAAGTCAAGCGGGGAGTATTGTGAGAGTGGACTTCTAGGCATTAAAATATTAAAAGCCCTTAAAAAGTGGGCTTTTATTTTTTTCTAAGCATTAAACGATGAACCGCAGCCGCAAGTTGATTTGGCGTTTGGATTATTGATTTTAAATCCACCCGTGAGACCATCAACAAAATCAACTTCTGCCCCATCAAGATACCTTACACTGATTGGATCGACGATAACTTTTATTCCGTTTGATTCGAAAATTTTATCGGTATCTTGGAGCGCTTCTTCAACGGCAAGTCCGTATTGAAAACCGGAGCACCCACCGCCTTGGACGAAAACTCTTAAGTAAGTATTGTCTGGGCTTTTATTTTCGTCAGCCATGACTTCCAGCAATTTTTCAGCGGCTTTGGGAGTGATTGTGACCATTCTTTTCCTCCCTTGCCCCGAGTCCCGCCTTGGCGGGATTTTCGGGGTTTGAGATGTCAAGATTCTGTGGTAAAATATAACAACAATTAAGCAATTTAGCAATGTATCAATTAAATAAAGGGCCGTTAGCTCAGTTGGTAGAGCACCTCATTTGCAATGAGGGTGTCGCCGGTTCGAGTCCGGCACGGTCCACAATTCTAACAAACACGCACGACGTCGTGCGTTTGTTGCCACCAAATGACTTCTTCAAATAAAAAAGCACACTTCATTGGTATCTGCGGAGCGGGGATGAGCGCGGTTGCTAAACTATTGGTTGATTACGGCTGGCAGGTAAGCGGTTCCGATGATAATTTTTATCCGCCTGTTTCGGAGTATATCAAAAAACACAACATAACTTTCAAGAAGGGATATGATTCGAAAAACATTCCCGCTGATGCTGAGTTTGTTGTTGTGGGGAAGCACGCTCTTCTAAGGCCGGAAGAGAATAGAGAGGTTCGAGCGGCGTTTTCTTTGGGTGTTCCCGTTAGGTCATTCCCCGAAGTTTTGGGTGAATTAAGCAGAGGCAAAGAAAATATCGTAGTGGCTGGCAGTTACGGCAAATCAACTTGCGCTGCGCTTATTTCCTGGTGCCTTGAACATGCCGGCAAGAGTCCGAGCTATTTTATCGGCGCTATTCCGAATACCCCTGCTGATAGCGCGAAAAAGGGAAGCGGAAGCACGTTTGTTCTGGAAGGCGATGAATACCCATCGTCAAACTGGGATACTTCTTCAAAGTTCCTGCACTACAACCCAAGACATTTGCTGCTGACCTCTTTGGCTCACGATCACCTGAATGTTTTCAAGACGCACGACGAATATCAAGCACCTTTCTTTAGACTCATATCTTTATTGCCCAAAGACGGTCTTATTGCCGCTTGCGCCGATGGGGAAGGAGTAAAAGAAGCGCTCTCAAAATGCGGCCTTGAAAAACAAACGGTTTTTTACAGCACGAAGAACGACGCGAACTGGAATATTTCAAATGTTAATTTGGGCGGGACATCTTCATTTGATGTTTTACATGACAGCAAGAAGATCGTAAATATAAGAACAAGTTTGCTGGGCTATCATAATTTTGAAAATATTTTAGGCGCGGCTGCTTTGCTTCTGTCTTTAGAAATGGTAACGCCGGGACAATTTGCTTCGGCGATCGCTGACTTTAAAGCGCTCAACCGCCGTCTGGACAAAAAGTCGTATAAGACGGTAGTACCATTCTACGAGGGATTCGGTTCGTCATATGCTAAAACAAGGGCCGCCATAGAAGCCGTAAAGGCGCACTTTCCCGACAAAAAATTAGTTGTAGTATTTGAACCGCACGCTTTTAGTTGGCGCATCCGCGATACTTTGGGGTGGTATGATGATGTCTTTGAGGGTGCTTGGCGGACTTTCATATATAAACCACCAAGTGGCGGCGAGATTACCTTGGAAGATATCGTAAACAGAGTTAAGGGTGCGGGATACTATGCAGAAGGGTTTGATGAAGTCAAAGAGGGGGTAGGGTTGCTACAAAGAGATGCCAACAGAGATTCTGTTGTGCTTGTGCTTTCTTCGGGTGGATTTGACGGGTTCATTGATCTGGCTGTGAAATGGCTTGAACAAAAATTCCCAAAAATCTATTGATATTTTGATATATCAATAGATTTAAGAATCAATTATTAAAACACGTTAAAGCATGCGTAAGTTTCACAGTGAATTCGGCCACAATTACAAAGCGTACTCTTTTGGTTACGCGGGTTATTGTGTTAGAGAGAAAAAGGATAAAATCTCGGATATTTATGCTGCCGGCTATTTGCCATATTCGGGTAGTCCTGGGGTTAAAGATATTTTCTATATGGCTCGAAGCGCGCGTTTTCCGTTGAGCTCATTCGTTCTTTCAAGCGAGAACCGCCGCGTTGCCAAGAAATTTGACCCCGTAGTAGAGATTTCGGCTGTCTCTGGCAAAACTAAACCGAAACCACACTACGGGGCGAGCGATAAATTAGTTCGTGAATCAATACCGTTTAAGAATTTTGACATACGCGACAAAAGTTTCATTGATTTTTGCTCTGATTATTTTTTAAAACGGCATGGACCGTTAGTGATGCCCGAAGAGCGCTTGAAAACGATACTCAACTATGGCCTTATAACCGATATTATTTCGTATAGCATGAATGACAAGCCGGTAGCCTATGTTTTTGAGGTTTCTGACAAAAATATGACTCACTTTTGGTATTCCTTTTACGATATTTCTCTTATTTATCAATCGCTGGGGATGTGGCTGATGTTAGATAGCGCGAGGCATGCGCAAAAAGCCGGTAAAAAGAATTTTTATGTAGGCACAGTATATGGCGAGAAGGCGTTGTATAAAACCGCGTTTGAGAATATTGAATTTTGGAATGGCGGTGAGTGGGTGGCTGACAAAAAACATCTCAAAAAACTGGGACGGTCAGATAATAAGAGGGTGGTGAATATTGTGGACGAGTGGAAAAGTAACAGGGACTTATTTTAGGAGGGCGGGGTTGAAGGATTCTGGTTTCATGCTATAATTCTTATGTTTTTTGAAAGTTAGGAGATCAGATGGAGCTCAAGGTATTCAGTTTGGGCAGCAACAACCCGCTGGCGGAGAAAATTGCCGGTGAGTTGAGGAATAAGCTTGGCAGTATTACCATAAGCCGATTTGCCGACGGAGAAACATATGTTCAGTTTAATGAAAATTTGCGGGAAAGAAGGGTTTTTCTTATTCAACCGACCAATCAACCGGACAGGAATCTTTTCTGCTTGTTGGCTGCTTTGGACGCGGTCTGTAGGGCGGGAGGAAAGGCGATTTCCGTCATCCCTTATTTTGGCTACGCGAGGCAGGACAGAAAAAGCGCGCCAAGGGAGCCCATTACCGCGAGATTAGTTATGGATCTGATCGAAACTTCAGGAAGTTCCGGGATATTGGCCATGGATCTGCACGCTAACCAAGAGGAGGGTTTTGCCTCAAGGAGAATGAAACTTGATCAGATCTATGCTCGGCCCGTATTTTTAGATCTATTCCGAGATATTTTTAAGACCGCGGTTGAAAACGGACATCTGGTTATAGGCTCGCCGGATGCGAGCGGAGCGGGTCCCGGGAGAGCTAGGGCTTACGCTAAGCATCTTGGGAACAGGTTTAATTTGGATCAAGATATTCCCCTTATTATCGTAGATAAAAGAAGAGAAGAGCACAATCAGTCTGATGTTATGCATATTCTCGGAGACGTAGAGGGTAAAACAGTAGTTTTCGTAGACGATATTCTTGATACGGGCGGAACTCTGATTAAGGCGGCAGAGGCCGTTAAAAAAGCCGGCGCGGTTGAGGTTTTTGCCGCGATTACTCACGGTGTTTTGTCTAAGAACGCGGTTAGGAGAATTGACGATTCCGTTATGACAAAAGTATTTATAACCGATTCAATCTATAACAGAAAGATCGTCGGATCTAAAAAAATCGAAATCATTTCTGTCGCCAGGATATTTGCCGAAGCCATAAGGAGCATACATACCGGTGAGTCCGTAAGTAGATTATTCAATTAATTCGAACGGATGATCGTGGTATTCTGTTCAGGTATTTTGAAAAGGAGCGACCGAGTATATCTCGGTTTTTTTGTACTAATATTTCCTGCGTCTCTCCGGTGTTTAAATACCCCGCTTAGCGGGGCGATTTATTTAACTCTCCTCTTCTTGAGCTGCTTCGGAAACGATGGCAACACTGGTGGAGCATCCCAAACGATTAGCGCCGGCTTCAAGAATTGCTTTAGCGGTGGCAAAATTCTTGATGCCTCCGGCCGCTTTTACTCCCATTTTTTCTCCTACCACCCGGCGCATTAAAGCGACGTCTTCCACCGTTGCTCCGCTTGTCGAAAATCCCGTTGACGTCTTCACAAAATCAGCGCCCGCTTCTTTGGCCAACCGGCAGGCCAGAATTTTTTCGGGAACGGTTAGCAAGCAGGTTTCTGTGATAACTTTCAGAGTAACGCTTGGAACCGTTGAACGAACGTTGAGTATATCATTATAAACAGATTGTACGTATCCCAAGTTGCCTGTTTTTAATGAACCTATATTAATGACCATATCTATTTCTTCAGCGCCCTCTTCAAATACTTGAAGGGCTTCATTTGCTTTGGTCCAAGAGAGATTTGCTCCAAAGGGGAACCCCACCACCGTACAGACCTTAACACTAGAAACATTAGAACCATGTAATAAATCGCTGCAAAGACCTACCCAGATCGGGTTTATGCACACGGAAGCAAATTTATGTTTCATTGCTTCGTCGCACAAACGGCGAATATCGTCTGCTGTGGCATCTGGTTTTAGCAGGGTGTGGTCAATGTATCGCGCAATCTCGGCTGGCCTCATTATCTGTTCCTCGGTTGTCAAAGGGTTGGGTAGAGAATACTGGTTATTGTCTTTTTTATCAAGGTTGTTATAATTGCTTATTCTTAATTTCTGTACGTTGACAAGGAGTTATAATAATGACGACGTGGTTCAGAAGGACGTTGATAAGAAGTTTAATAGGGGGACCTATCGCTTATTTTGCCATAAGCATTCTTATGCTGTTCGCGTATGTTTGGTTTTTTAGCAATGCTTTGAATATTTCATCCGGGGAGAATAAGGTTTATAAAAACTATGTGGAAAAATTTTTCATTTATGAAATATTGCCCGACGCGGGATCTTTCAATAAAAAGATAGCCAAGGACATTCTTTTGACCGACGAAATAAAAGAAGGCACATTTGTGGTTGTTCCTATCAGCGGCGCTATCCTTAGCGACAGCGCGCAGCGGATATGGGACCAGCTTTATATCGCCGCCAGAATTACTCCAAACTTGAAGGCGATCATATTTTTGATAGACAGCCCGGGCGGGGGAGCAACCGCAAGCGATCATCTTTACGAAGAGGTAAGAAAGATCAAGACAAGGGGCATTAAAATTGTGTCTTTTGTTGATAGTTTGTCCGCATCAGGCGCTTATTATATAACAGCCCAATCAGACCGGATCGTGTCTTCGCCGACCGGAACCACGGGGAGTATCGGTGTTATCTGGAGGTTAATCAACGCGGAGCAGTTAGGCCAAAAGATAGGGGTTTCTGAAGAGGTGATAAAATCAAGCGAGATGAAGGACATCGGTTCGCCGTTCAAAAAAATGTCCGGTAGTGAAAGAATGGTTCTTCAGCGGGTTGTTGACCATAGTTATGACAGATTCAGATCGATTGTTCAGAAAGGAAGAGGATTAAGCGACTCGCAGATTGATTTGGCATCTACCGGCGCGGTATGGCATCCTGAAGATGCCAAGACGCTTGGTTTAGTAGATGAGATAGGATATATGGACAGAGCCGTTGAGGTCGCAATGGAATTAACCGGCGTTAATATGCCCGTGGTGATACAGTATCAAGAAGAAATAACCGTTTGGGATATTTTGGGAACTCGTTCACCGCTTATCGGCTTGATCGGCAATTTAAGTAATGCCGTAAAGAACCCTGATATATTTTCTTCCGAACTTCTTTATATGTGGATACCATGACCTCCTTTTTGGGAGGTTTTATTATTGCAAATAAATTTTCAAGTGGTTATATTATATTTACTGTGGCTAATCCTATTACAATACTAATTATTGCTGTTTCCGTATCTATTTTTGTGATGCTGGGGATAAATTTGTATTTGTCCGTTAAATCAAGAAGGAAGAAAGAGCCGGACGAAAATTATGTCGTACTGCATCAACGGTTGGACTCTTTGTCGCAGGCGGTGAGCGAGCAGATGGAAAGATCGCGTCAGGCCTCCGAGCGGGCGACGTTCACGGTTAATCAGCAAGTTCAGAACTTTACTCAAGGGATGACCCAGCTCCATGAGGGGCTAAAGGGGATGCACGATTCGGTGAAAAGCGTGGTTTCTTTTCAGGACTTATTCAGGAACCCTAAACTACGCGGTCAGTGGGGAGAAATGTCATTAGAGGCGTCTCTGGCTCAATACTTTCCCAAAGACAGGTATTTAATCCAGCATTATTTCAGTTCCGGCGAGGCGGTGGACGCGGCTTTGCGTCTGCCGAACGATATTTTGCTTCCGATTGATTCCAAGTTCAACTGGGACAACTTTCAGAAACTGGTTAATGCGGATAACGAAATACATAAGGACGGCTTCCGAAAACTTTTCTACTCTGATGTGAAGAAAAAAATTGACGAGATAAGTTCCAAATACATTCTTCCCGCCGAAGGCACGACCGACTTCGCGCTTATGTTCGTGCCGGCGGAGACGGTTTATTATGAGATGATTAATAATATGAAAGACGTGGATGTTGCCGATTACGCCAGGAAGAAAAAAGTCATCCTAGTGTCGCCGAACACTTTCGCCTTGTCCGTTTCCGCCATCCAGCACTGGTATCGAGATGTTCATATAAACCAGAAAACTCAGTCAATAATCAAAAAACTAGAAGGCATAGTAGCCGACAGCGCCAAATTGGCGGATAATTTTCGCAAACTGGGCAGCCACCTCTCAAACGCCCAGTCGGCTTACGAGGACTCGGAGAAACGGTTGAGCTTGATGACGGACAGAGTGGGGAAGGTGATAAAGATAGGGGAGATGGAGGAGAGAGAGGAAATTGAAGTCCCCAAAGTTGACATTAATTATTAAATACATTATTCTAGAAAATAGCAAATTTTAAAAGTTGGGGTAAAAATGCTCAAGATCGGTCACCGAGGCGCGCCGGGGAATCCGAGATACGGTGAAAATACCATACTTTCTTTTGAAAAGGCCATTTGGAAAGGCGCCAACGCCTTGGAATTTGACGTTCGAAGAACGAAAGACGGCAAACTGGTTGTTATCCACAATCTCTCCGTTAAAAGGACGACCAACGGCTCCGGCAATGTCTGCGACCTGACTTATAGACAGCTTTCCGAACTGGATGCTGGTTTTGGCGAGAAGATACCTTTATTGGAGGATGTCTTAACGGATTTTGCCGCGAGAGCTTTTTTGAATATTCATATCAAGGAAGACGGTATCGCCGAAGATGTTCTTAAGATGATCCAATTTTATTGTTTGCGGGATCAAGTGCTGATTTCGGCATTTGATTCTGACGATAATGATCCGGACGAGGATTCTTCGTGGGATCAATTGAAAACATTTCGCGGAGAAGCGCCGATTGCGCTTTTGGCCCGAGAGTCCAAGATCAATCAGATGGGTTGGCCGGTATTTTTAGAGGAAGCGCTTAGGCGGCAGGCCTTTGCCATTCATCCGGAGCACACAGCTGTTTATCCGGAAGCCATAAAAATTGCTCATGACAGAGGACTGCTGGTTAATGTCTGGACGGCCAATGATCCCAGACGAATAAGGGAACTTCATGAAATGGGTGTTGACGGCGCTTGTTCCGATTTTCCCGAATTACTATAATTTTTTATCTGACCACGCGAGGCGTGGTTTTTTGATTGGGTTGAAGTTTAAATAGAATTTTAGTATCATACTTTCCATGTCTATACTATTATTTTCATTATTGGCGTCGATGGCGTCGCTGGGATATGGCGCGTTTTTAACTTGGCAGGTTCTCAAAAAGCCAACCGGGGATGAGAAAATGCGAGAGATTCAAAAAGCGATACAAGAGGGCGCGTCTGCGTATCTTGCCCGGCAGAATAAGACCGTATTTTGGGTTGGGCTTACGGCTGTCTTTGTGCTTTGGTATTGGTTAGGCTCTATGTTGGCAACGGGATTCGTTGTCGGAGCTATCGCTTCGGCCTTTGCCGGTTATATCGGTATGATGGTTGCCGTAAGGGCCAATGTTCGAGTGGCCGAGGAGGCAAAGCATGGTTTATCTCGCGCTTTCGGTTTGGCTTTCAAGGGAGGAGCAGTGACAGGATTTTTTGTCGTTGGTCTGGCGTTGATGTCTCTCACGCTTTTTTATTGGTGGGCGGGTGACGTGAAAGCGCTTATCGGTCTCGGATTTGGCGCCTCTCTTATTTCTGTGTTCGCGCGTTTGGGCGGAGGCATATTTACCAAAGGCGCCGACGTCGGCGCTGACCTTGTCGGTAAAGTGGAAGTAGGAATTCCGGAAGACGACCCTCGCAACCCCGCGGTGATAGCTGACAATGTGGGGGATAACGTCGGCGACGATGCCGGTATGGCTGCTGATTTATTTGAGACATATGTTGTATCAGCTCTATCGGTGATGCTTTTAGGCGAGCTGATGTTCGGCGGACTTAAAAATATAGTTGAGTTTCCTCTGTTGGTTGGTTCTTTTGCGGTTGTTGCCTCAATCCTGGGTTCGTTATTCGTAAAATTAAGCGGAGATAAAATAATGAATGCTTTATACAAAGGACTTTCGGCAACCGCTGTCATATTGCTCGCGATGTTCTATTGGGTTGCTGAAAAGTCCCAAATTATTGATTTAGGGAATTTGAATGTGTTTGGCGCTTTGATTGTTGGTATCGCCGTAACGGCGCTGATGGTTTTGGCGACTGATTATTATACTTCAAAGAGATTCAGTCCCGTGAAATCAATTGCCAAAGCATCAACTACGGGACACGGGACGAATATAATCACCGGTCTTGCCGTATCAATGCAATCAACCGCTTGGCCGGTACTTATAATTGGCGGAGGAATATTATTTTCATATATTTTCGGGGGGATTTACGGAGTAGCCCTTGCGACGATGAGCATGCTTTCTTTAACGGGAATTATTGTTGCGATAGACGCGTTCGGCCCTATTACCGACAATGCCGGCGGCATAGCGGAAATGGCCGGACTGCCCGATTCGGTCAGAGACGTTACTGATCCGCTTGACGCGGTTGGCAACACGACAAAAGCCGTAACAAAGGGTTATGCCATTGCTTCCGCCGGCCTTGCGGCGCTTGTGCTTTTCGCCGCTTACAATCAAGAACTGTATGACTTAGGATATAATGTATTATTTGTGCTTTCAGACGTCAGAGTTCTGCTGGGGTTGCTCATCGGCGGAATGATGCCATATCTTTTCGGTTCATTGGCGATGCAAGCGGTGGGGCGCGCGGGGGGAGCGATAGTTGACGAGGTCAGGAGACAATTTCGAGAGATGCCAGGCATTATGCAGAGAACCGAAAAACCGGATTATGGCAAAGCAGTTGACATTGTTGCCCGAGCGGCTTTGAGAGAAATGATAGTACCGGCAATAATTCCTGTCGCTTTTCCTGTCGCGGTCGGATTTATCCTTGGACCGGAAGCTTTGGGGGGGCTTCTCGTTGGCGTGATAGTTACCGGTTTGTTTGTTGCAATTTCTATGACCTCGGGCGGAGCGGCTTGGGACAACGCCAAGAAATACATTGAAGAAGGCCAATACGGCGGCAAGGGTTCCGAGGCCCACAAAGCCGCGGTTACCGGCGATACGGTGGGCGACCCGTACAAAGATACTGCCGGTCCGGCGATAAATCCTATGATAAAAGTTGCGAACATTGTAGCTTTGCTGATTGCGAGGTTTTTGGTATAATTAAGTGGCTCACTATGACTACCCAAGCATTAATAAAAAACATTGAGACCCGCATGAAGAAGAACCAACTACCGCTGGTTATTATGTCTTTGGAAGAATGGCATCAGATAGAAGATATTATGGAAGAACTGTCTTCTCCGACACTTATTAAGGATGTAAAAAAAGCGCGCAGCGATTACAAAAAAGGGAGAGCGATAGAGTATAAGTCATCAAATTAAAATGAGTTTCAGGATATTATTAAGCCCAAAAGCGGCGAGAGATATTAAAAAATTAGAGCGCCAAGTCCTATCAAAAGTAGACAAGGCGCTTTTAGGTTTGGCCAAAAACTCCTATCCTTACGGAGTAAAAATTCTACAAGACATAAAACTTCCTCAATGCAGAATTAGAGTTGGCGACTACAGAATACTCTACGATGTTTATAATAAAAACAGGACAGTCTATATTATAAGGATCGGACACAGAAAAGACGTTTATAGATAACATACAACCATTTTCCAATACTTAATGATAGACGTCATTTACATAGTTATTGGTTTTATCGTCGGTGTCGGTTTGGTTTTAATTTTTTCGCGTTCGGCTCGCCAGAAAATCCTTCGACCAGCTCAGGATAAACTAGCCGGAATTTGCGAAGTCGTTTTGGGCCAGTCAGCCAAGAAAGAGGAGAACAAAGAGAAGATACCGGCGCTTTTACGGGAAAAGGATGAATTAAGCAACTCGGATATACGGGAAGCGTTGGGAGTCTCACCTAAAACAGTTGTTAATTATTTAGATGAGTTGGAACGAGAGGGCAAAGTTGAACAAGTGGGCGACATCGGCCAGGGCGTCCGTTATCGGTTAAAATAACATCCTTACAAACTGGAGTTTGTAAGGATGTTATGAATACGTAAACCGGTTTACGTATTCAGGGGAGAGTTGACATTTTTACAAGCCGTGTATATATTATTACCCAGAATCTTGACTCTGTGTGAGGTGATTAAAAATGGGACTAGTAATAGGGAATGTGGACAGGATAATTTGCGATGGTGACGGCTGTTGGTCAGAATTTAAGCATGATCCGGTTGTTGACGACGGTTCAAATTCGGAAACCAAGCAAGCGGCGATGAAACAAGGTTGGCAGTTTGATTCAAAAGAAAATAAGTGGTATTGCCACTGGTGTTGGCTACACAGGCCGGCGCCGCTCGACACTTGTTGGTCCTGCGGTTTTTCTCTTTCGGCGTGCATATGCAAATTTCAGCCGACGAGTTGTTAGAGGGTGTCTGTAAGACACCTTTTTGTTATCCACATCGCTCTATAGGGAGAATTTATTCAAAATGCTAAAATTTATGGGTAGATTTTTGTAAAAAACCACTGATAAGGTCGCTGATATTAACGCCGAAATAACGCTGAAAAATTCAGCGAACAATCAGCGTAGTAATCAGCGTAAATTCAGCGGTATGATTGGGGGTGCATACATACTAATGTTTCAAGTAGTAGCAGCATCGGATATAGTTCGAGAATCATTGTTGACCCTATGGACCGGCGTGGCGGGGTTTGTGCCTCGTTTTGTCGCGGCCATAGTCGTCTTTCTTGTCGGCTGGCTGATAGCCGTGCTTTTGGGTAAGGTTGCGTTGACCCTATGGACCGGCGTGGCGGGGTTTGTGCCTCGTTTTGTCGCGGCCATAGTCGTCTTTCTTGTCGGCTGGCTGATAGCCGTGCTTTTGGGTAAGGTTGCGTGGCACATTGTAAGAGTGCTTCGCGTTGACAGCGCTTTAACCAAAGTCGGTTTCAGGCACGCATGGGAGAGAGGCGGTTTTCGGCTAGATACGCCGAAGTTTTTCTATGAGCTGGTTAAATGGTTCTTCATAATCGTCTTTTTGATGGCGGCTGCCAATATTCTTCGCCTTGATCAGGTGACAGAGTTTCTGGGAGTTGTTGTGTTGTACCTTCCGAATGTGATTGTCGCGGCTGTTATTCTGTTGATCGGTATTTTAGTTGCCAAATTCTTAGAGGGATTAGTGCGGGCGTCGGTTAAAGCGGCGGGATTGGTTTCTGCCAACTTCTTAGGCGCTTTGACGAAGTGGTCAGTATTCGTGTTCACTTTGCTCATAGTGTTGGCTCAATTGGGAGTGGCGGATGATATTGTCAGAATAGTGATTGTTGGATTCGTAGCCGCCGCCGCGTTGGCCCTGGGTCTTTCCTTTGGTCTGGGCGGAGTTAAGCACGCTGATGAGATGATCGGGAAGTTGCGACGAAGAATTGAGGACTAGTAATTGTGTAATTAAGTAATTACGTAATTAAGGAATTACACTAAAAATCCGCCTTGAGGCGGATTTTTGGGTTCTTCAATTACTCAATTACCACTAATTGCCTAATTACTATTACTTACCTAATTACCGACATTATTTTCTCATGACCTTCCTTAAAGATTTTTTTCAAAGTTTCTTGTTCTGCCGGAGTAAACTTTGAAAGTACTAATTTGACAACGAATTCGTCTCTTTTCTTTTCTGACCCTTGTCGGGCTTTTGCTAGAGCCGGTTTAGCAAGCCCGATGCGGAGGCGGTAGAACTTTTTTGTTTTTAATGCTCGCATTATTGATTCTACGCCCTTGTGGCCGCCGGAATTTTTATCAAAAGAGAGTTTGATATTGCCAAACGGAATATCTAAATCGTCGTGGACGACGATTAGGTCATTAGGTTTTAGGTTGTAGGTTTTAGCTAATTTTTTCACGGCTTCGCCGGATTTATTAACATAAGTTTGAGGTTTGGCCAGGATAACTCCGACGCTTCGGTCGGAGCCCCGACCCTTTGGCGTCGGGGCTGTTTCTAATTTTGCCTTTGTTATCAAAGAGTTTGATTTTTTATCAAATTCAAAATCATTAGCTTCCAATTTTTTAGCAAGGTAATCCAAAAACATAAATCCGACGTTGTGGCGGGTATTTTGATACTCTAGGTCTGGATTGCCGATGCCGATAATAAGTTTGATCATAACCTGAATGATATTAGAAACAAAAAAAGACCGCAAGACTTAAAAAGGGCGATTTGCCCTCTATGTTTTTATTGCCGCTTTGATTAACTGTCTGACCCTATCTACCTTTACGTCCCAACCGCCATCATTGCCGATAACATGGATGTTAGGGTGCTGAAGCCATACGGCTTTGGTTCTCGCTCCGCGGGCTTTAGCTTGTTCGTATGTTTCTGTTCTGTAAGGAGCTCTTTGCTGGCACCTTTCATAAATCTCTCTTGACGGTATTTCCAGATATATCGCTATGTTAATTTTTCTGAACTCGGCTTCAATTGAGGTGCCGATAAATGTTTCAAACTCTGCCACTCCTTTGTCAAAGTATCCCGCGCCGTCCGGATTTGACCGGTCAAACAGCAACCCCTTTTTTCCGTGAGCGACGGCGTGACTTGTTGCTAACTTTTCAAACGTTTTATTCATATCATATACCGCTTTTTGAAATCTTCTGTTTTGTACAGGGTCTCTGGTTGCCGGGACGCCTAACTTATTAATCAGTATTTCTGCCGCTTCGGGTACGAAGTGTATTTCCGGAAATTCTTTCTTGAAGATGTCGATTGTTCCTGTTTTCCCGGAACCCGGATCACCCGCAATGCCGATCCGGGAGATGGGATGCAGCAATTCCATAACGAACGGCATGGCCGGGAGGTTTAACCCGTTTAGTTCTGTCGCCAGTCGAGCAAGCTGGGAACTGGTTAGTGTATCAGTCACTTCTATCGCTTCCTCCGCAAAATTAGGGAGTTGAATGTCTCCGTCAATGTTCACGCCCTCTTTTTCCTCAAGCTCAAGAAGAATTATTCCTTCAAGCGGGGCGTGTAAAACATCAACTTCCCATGGTCCGACTGTGTATCTGGTCTTAAATAATTGATGGCGGCTTATCGCCATAACTTCTCTGCCAAGGCCTAATCTTATCTTGCTGTCCTTGGGAGGTGTTTCGTATCTTTCTATGCCCTTGCCTCTTTTAGTCGTAGCTTCGGCTTTCCTGTCGTCCTTTATTCTCGCCCTGAATGAGTCGTCGGGATGAGATGTCCCTAGATATCCTTGTTTTATTTCAACCACACTTGAAGCAAACGATGCTAGAATTAATTCTGGTTCACAGATGATAATACGCATTTTGGTTATCAGCCATCGCCGTTCTCTCTCGTAGTGAACCATATTTAGCGCCTTATTTTCAAAAATTCTGGCTGAATAATATCATAAAAACAGCCGATTGCAACTAATTCCACGATCGCTATTGACGGGGCATTGTTTAACTATATAATGAGTTGAGTTGCTGAAATTGAAAATGAAGGAACTCGATGGTCTGTCTTTATTGCGGAGAGACCTTGTTTCCTGTTTTGGACGCGGGTTGGGGAGATTTAGCGGTCTGTTTCAATCCGAATTGTCCAGAGTTTCACTCCATGTTTCCTGGTGATTCGGGCGAAAAGGATCCGAGCGTTCGAGATGATAAGAGCGGCGCAAAGGATAAAAACAGTTCTAGACGTAACTCAACCGATAAGTAAGAGATTTATCGCGGGAGATAAATATAATATAGGGGCCGGCGCCCCCTTTTGTTTGAAATAGATGGAAAATTGTTATAAACTCAGATGATGTTAAATGAAAACACTCAAAATTCAGCTCCTTTGACAAACCCAAGACAGGCGCCAAAGAATGAAGTATTGATCTTTGTTTGGGAGACGATAAAGGTGGTAGTTATTTCTCTTGCCATTATACTCCCGATAAGGTATTATCTTGTTCAGCCGTTTTTTGTTAAAGGCGCGTCAATGGAACCCGGTTTTGAAGATGGCGATTATCTCCTTATCGACGAGATATCTTACAGATTCGCGGAACCGGCTCGGGGCGACGTTATAGTGTTTCGATACCCGGAAGACAGAAGCCAATTCTTCATCAAAAGAATAATCGGGCTGCCCGGTGAGACGATAGAGGTTAAAAATAATAAAGTAATTATATACAACGCGGAAAGTACCGAGGGCCTTGTTTTGGTAGAGGACTATCTGGATACGGGTCAGGAGACATTCGGGAATATGCTAACACGTCTGGACGATAACGAATATTTTGTTCTGGGCGATAATCGTCTGGCAAGTTCTGATTCAAGACGTTGGGGACCGGTTAATAAGATACTGATAACGGGCAAGGCGTTCCTGCGAGCTTGGCCGTTTACTAGGTTTGATAAGATAGAAGGAGCAGTATATTAAATCAAATATCAAATATCAAAAATCAAAATGACAGATCAAAAATCAAAAATGGAATTCAAAAGACGCTTGTATGATTTTACCTTGAAACTGATTGAATTCATAGACAAATTGCCTAACGACAACGTCTCTAAGCGAATTGGCGACCAACTATTAAGAAGTGGAACTAGTATAATCGGGAATTATATTGAAGGACAATCTTCAAGTAGCAGAAAGGACTTTACTAATTTCTTTAACCACTCTTTAAAATCTGTTAATGAAAGTAAATTGTGGTTTGCAATATTGAGAGACAGTAAAAGAACAAAAGAAAATGAAGTTAGTTGGTTTTTAAAAGAATTGGATGAAATTGGTAAGATATTTGCTTCGAGCATCCTAACTTTAAAAGGTAGGAAGTAATTTTTAATATTTAATTTGTGTTTTTGATATTTAATTTTTAATTTTTGATTTATGGCAAAAGTTAAATTACAATCTCCTAAGGGGATGCGGGACATTCTTCCCGAGGACCAGAGATATTTCAAGTATATACTGAAAAAATCCGATCAGCTTTTGGATTATTACGGATTTGAAAGAATAGATACTCCGATGGTGGAATCGGTTGAGCTGTTTTTGCGCTCTGTCGGAGAGTCATCGGATATAATGGAGAAAGAAATATACACTCTCAAGACAAAGGGCGGGGACATGCTTGCTTTGCGTCCGGAAGGGACGGCTGGGGTGGTCAGGGCTTACATAGAGAACGGCATGAACGTGCGGCCTCATCCCGTTAAACTGTCTTATTGGGGTCCGATGTTCAGGCACGACCAACCGCAACACGGACGGTATAGGCAGTTCTATCAGATTGGCGTTGAAACAATAGGCGACAGCTCGGAAGCGGTTGATGCGGAATTGATATTCCTGGGTTATAAATTATTGGATATGCTCGGACTTGATAACTATAATGTTCATATAAACAGTTTGGGCGATTCTTACTGCCGGCCGGGATATTTGAAGGCCTTAAAAGATTACTACAAAAACAGGTCAAAGAAACTCTGCGTTAATTGTAAAAACCGGCTGAAGATCAACATTCTGCGTTTGCTTGATTGTAAAGAGGCAGAGTGTGTAGAGTTGTCTAAAGAAGCGCCTCAAACGGTTGATTTTCTGGACGACGAATGCAAAAGCCACTTCAAACACGTCCTTGAATTTCTGGACGAAGCGAAAGTTCCTTACATACTGAATCCTCGTCTTGTAAGAGGACTGGATTACTATACTAGGACGGTCTTTGAGTTTCTGCCTGACGAGGAGAATTCTCAAGCTTCTGTAATTGCTGGAGGGCGATACGATAAACTTATAGAAGTACTCGGCGGGTCCAAAACGCCCGCTGCCGGCTGGGCTATGGGTATAGACAGAGTCGTTCTGGCCTTAAAGGAGAAGAACGTCAACGTTCCGGAGGGCTTGCCTAAGCCGAAGGTATTCCTTGTTCAGCTTGGAGAGGCGGCAAAAAGAAAAAGCATAAATTTATATGAAAGTTTCCGAAAAGCGGGGATAGAAGCAAAGTCATCCATAGGCAGAGACAGCATTAAATCTCAGTTGCGCATCGCCAACAGGTTGGGAGTTCGTCTCGCTCTCATCTTTGGCCAGAAAGAAGCCTTGGACGGGACGATAATATTAAGAGAGATGGACACGGGCGTCCAGGAGACGATACCGTTAGAGAAGATAGTGGATGAGGTGAAGAAGAGGTTGAAAAATTAACCTAATTATTCTAATTAACCTAATTATTCTAAAGAAACCCCAATATCAAAATGTTCAATGTCTAAAAATTTTTGGTCATTAGGTCGTTGGGATTTATTTAGGTCAATTAGAGTAATTAGAAATTAGAATAATTTATCATCAAAGATGATTCAAGATGTTTTCTGCAAAATTATAAATGGCGAACTGAAAGCCGATGTCGTTTACAAGGATGACGATTTTTGGGTGATAAAGGACATTAGCCCCCAAGCGCCTGTTCATTTACTTGTAGTGCCGGTGCGGCATTTTACTTCGCTGGAAGATTTTGTTCACGGTGAACATGACGGCCTGCCTGCGCCGGCAGGACTGTTTGGTAAAGGGCTGGTGGTGGCCCATAAAGTTGCTCATCAAGTTGGTATCGCGGAAAAGGGATATCGCTTGATAATTAACGAAGGAGAGCATGGCGGGAAACTTGTTCCGCATTTGCATATACATTTGCTGGGAGGGAAAAGATTAGGACCGAAAATAGTAAAATAGAGCGTAGAACGTGGAAGGTAGAATGTGGTTGATACTACATTCAACACCCCACACTCTACATTCAAAGAGAGGAGGAATTTATATGGTAGAAGTTAAACGAAAACCAAATGAATCAACCGGCGCTTTGCTAAGGCGTTTTAGCCGTTTTGTGCAGCAAAGCGGTGTTTTGCTTAAAGCAAAAAGCGATCAATTTCACCAAAAAAAGCCGACAGACAGAAAAGAAAAAATGTCCGCTATAATGGGTACTCACTTGGCCCAGTTGAGAAAACGGTTGACCAAACTTGGCAAATATAACGAAGAGACGTTTGAAGAGGAGAAGAGGAAGATGAAACAAAAACTCGGATTATAACTACAAATTACAAAACTAAACGAATATACAAATCTACAAATATTTGTAAAATTTGTATATTTGTGGAATTTGTAATTTGTAGGAGAAATGTTGAAGGGAAAAATCAACGACGACATAAAAACTGCCTTGAAAAGCGGTGACGCTAATAAGCGTCTTGTTTTAAGTTTGCTTCAGAGTGCGATAAAAAACAAAGAGCTTCAAAAAAGAGCAAAATCGGGCAAGGAAGAAGAACTTAACGATGATGAGGTTTTGGATGTCATCGCTTCCGAAGTTAAGAAAAGAAAAGAATCTATTGAAAGTTATGAAAAAGCCGGACGAGAGGAACTTGCCCAGAAAGAAAGAGACGAGCTTGGCGTGCTGATGCAGTATATGCCAGAACAAATGTCGGAAGAGGAGATAAGAACCGAAGCAAAAAAGGCGATAGCCGAAACCGGCGCCAAGGAGATTAAAGAAATGGGCAAAGTACTTGGGGCGCTGATGCCGAAGATGAAAGGAAGGGCGGACGGGCAGACAGTGAGCCGAATAACTAAAGAAGAAATTGAGAAATTTAAGTAATTAAGAAATTGTAACCAAAAATTTGAACGACGATGTTGAAAATTATCTACTCATCTCATCTGGAACTCAGATTAAAAGTAAGAAATATTTCCAGGTTGATACCAAAACAGATCTTCAAGACCTCAAAAGAACATTATCTTGATCTCGAAACAGAGAAGAATGTTGCCGTAAAAAAGATAAATTATAAAGGCAAACTTCGAGAAATGGCCGTTATTTATGAGAAGACGGGGAACAAAGTCATCCTTATCACCGTCCACCCCTTGAAAGTTTTACAAAAAAGTAATAGAATTAAAACAAAAAGATGGCAAAAAATATAAAAAATAAAAACCTAGTTCACTATGACAAACAGAGCGATGTTCTGTATTTTGGCATTCGCGAGGGAGTTGAAGAAGAATTTTCTGAAATTGCGCCCGGTATTGCAGTAGAACTGGACAAGAAAGGTAATGTTATCGGTGTGGAAGTTCTTAACGCCTCAAGAGTATTAAGATCTGTCCTTGGTCAAAATCAAAAGGAAGATTTTCACGCGTCCGTACGAGCCGCGCGTTAAAATGTTTCTGATTCTATATGCTTGTAACTAAATGCGATATTTGTAAAAAAGAAATTAAAAGTGACATTGTTGTGGCGGGAACAGATGGCATGTTTTCACGACAAACATTTTGTTTAAAGTGCGGAAAACCCGTATTAAACTTTCTAAATAAAATTAAAAAGAATAAAAAAATCAGCAAGAACTAGCACAAAAACCGCCAAAAATGGCGGTTTTTGTGTGGGATTGACCAGGTAGTGAATTTTCCAATTACCTTTGGCTTTTACCCGCCTTTTGGCGGGTATTTGGAAAATCTACTACCTAGTTGACTTTTTGGCCGAAAAGGCGTATAATTAAGGTGTGGTTAGTCAGTACTTAGACAAGTTCAGCATAAATACCTTTATTACTTGCGGGCAGTCATAGCGATAAGCAGCTGATTCAGAAATTGGAAACTTATCGCTATGACTGCCAATTCCGGTGGTCCGCTGGCACAGCAAACAGCTACCCCGAGAAGGGAGTGGCAAAAACAAGGAGGAGTGGCATGGAAGCTACCCGAACGTTTGATCAGGCGTATCGAATTCTGGAGTTTGTGAGGGAAAAAGATCCCTCGCGAGAACAACTCCAGAAGGTTCTCAACTCCGGTATCCTCGGCGATGTGCTCGACGCCAATCTCGCTGAGTTCACGCCGGAGAGGCGGAACGTGATCCGTCATCTGCTGGGTCTCAAGCCAGTCGTTGTTGAGGCCGTTCCCCGGCCCAACATCCTGTCGATCGACCGCTCCAAGCTGTTCAACCCAGCCATGTTCATCGGCGCGGGCTGGAGTATCTGGCGTGGGCCAGTGAACGGCAATGGTCTGGAAGGCGAGGAAGAGCGTGACCATCGCGCGGCCACACTGACCGAGGTGGATCTGAACAAGGTCCAGCTCGTCACTTGTCTCAAGCGGGGCGAATCGGTCATGACTGGCGAGGAGCGTATCAGGCGCCTCAAAACGGATGGCCGTGTCCGTCACGATGAGAACGTCTTCAAGTCGTTCTGGGAGAACCGAGTACAACTCCCCGACCGTTTCAAGAAGAAGGTGAACGGCAATATTCAGTTCATTTTCTTCGATGGTGTTGTGCTGCGTGGCCCGAACGGCTACCGTTACACGCTTTACCTCTAT
>JACPNL010000024.1 GCA_016185505.1 Candidatus Yanofskyibacteriota bacterium | reverse complement strand
TTGATGGTTTTGCCGATTATTTTTTATATTGACTGGGCGTTGTTAAGGAACAGGTTTTTTCCGGCTATAAAAAGAACTTTTGTTTTTGCGCCGGCAATTTTTATTTATGCCTTATTGCGCTATAAAGCCCTGGGCATTTACTTTTTCGGCGATGTCTCCACGACTATTGTCGGGAACCATTTAAAGTTTTTGCCGCTTAAAGAGAGAATTCTCACGGCTTTCAAAGTGCTTTATATGTATCTTGAGCGGCTTGTCTGGCCGGTCCGCCTTTCGGCGGATTACTCATACAGCGCTATTTCTCCGGTCAGCAGTTTTACGGACCCGACTTTTTTGGTTGGCGCCGGTTTTTTTGTCTTTTTATTATGGCTTTTGATTTCTAAACGAATACGCCCATCAGTTGGCGCATTCGGCTCTTTGGTTTTTTTGGCGCCTTACTTAATAATTTCCAACTTGATTAAACCGGTCGGGACGATAATGGGCGAGCGTCTGATGTATTTTCCTTCCTTTGGCTTTCTTCTCCTTTTTTCTTATTTGCTGTTTAAACTGTCAGAAAAAATCAGCAAAAAGTTTATATATGCTGTTTTGGCTTTGATAATAGTTTTTTTCAGCGCCAGAACCGTAGCGCGGAATAAAGATTGGTATGACGCAAGAACTTTGTTTACAGAGACTCTTAAAGAAGCGCCCAACAGTTTAATCGCCAGAATGGCTATGGCGGCGGTGCATGTTAAGTATGACGAGTGGGATAAAGCCAAAGAACAGTTAAATATTGCTCTGGGTATTTATGAAGACAACTCCCGTGTTCAAAATCTCTGGGGCATAATTGCCGACCATGAGGGCAATCAGAAATTAGCCGAAGAAAAATATTTAAGGTCGCTGGAGCTTAATCCCGATGCTATCAATGCCCAGATAAACTTAGCCGAACTTTACGCCAAACAGGGCCGATTGGAGGAAGCGGGCGCTATGTTTAAAAAAGTAATAGAGTTTTACCCCGTTACCGAATATGTGGTCAGGTACGCCTATACCCAGATAGCTCTTAATAAGCCGGAAGAAGCTATCAACGCTGTGGCTTATTATCTTGGTGATGATTTAAATAATCCCGACATAAGCGCTTTGGCCGGCACGGCTTATTTTACCAAAGGCGATTACAAGACGGCCGTGTTTTATCTGAAAAGGGCGGTGGAGTTGGGAAACACCGCGCCGGAAGTTCAAAAAATGTTAGAGATTTCCGAAGTCCAAACGTTATCTAAGTTTTGTTAAAAACAGTCGGAATGCTGGAAAAATAAAAAGTAACATGAATAAACCTAAAGGTCTCTTGGGGTCGATTGTCTCTATGACTACAGTTTTTGTAGTCTTTTCTTTTGTTTTTGTCTTTGCTCTCGGCGCAAATGCGGCCAGCACGGTCGGAACCAATATGAGCACAACCGGCACTTTTCTTGTAAATCCCGCTTCTAACTCTGCCACGTCTGTCAGGTTTCAAAATGCTGCCGGCACCAACTACTTTTTTGGCGACAGCACAAACTCCCGAATAGGTATTGGCGGCGCGCCTCAAACGGTTTTTGAGGTTCAAGGCACAGCTTCGGCATCGTACTTAATGACCGCAAACACGCTTCAAGTCGGCGGAGTGTCTTCGGCCGCCTATTCAAGATTTGGCACCGCTACTACCGGTTATACTAACTTTATTACCACCACTAACGACTTGCTTATTTCTGGCGACTTGGAAGTTGATGCTACGGCTCAATTTGATAGTTTTATTCGGGCCGGCACGGGTACTACACCAGCTTTCTTTGTTGACCCTACGGCTACAGTTAAACGAGTTGGTATTGGCACTCTCCCAGGAACAACATTTGAGGTTCAGGGCACAGCCTCGGCGTCATACTTAAAGACCGCAAATTCTTTGCAAGTGGCTGGGATAGCTACTGTTGCCTACTCAAGGTTTGGAACCAATACAACCGGTACTACCGGAGAACTTGATGCTGCTAATGACCTTCTTATATCAGGGGCTTTAGAGGTTGACGGTAAGGCTTCCATTGCCGGCAATCTTCAATCATCGGGAAGGTTTATACTTGATACGGCTGCTTCCCATTCGTTTGTCGGCGATTTGATATTAACCAGCCAATTAACTGTCGGCGCTACTACCGCTTCTGCTTCCGGCGGGGCAGGTTATACCGCGCAGTTTGTCGGTCCCGGCACGGGCACGGCCAGCTTTTACTTCGGCGGCAATGACTCTGCGACTTCGGGCACTTGTTTCCAATTGAAATCTACAACCGGAGCATGGATTTATATGCGCTTTTATCAGGGTGTCGCTACACCGACTCTTAGCACCATTAGATGCCATTAATTAATTTAGAGAATGACGTCCATGACTCGGAGCAAGAACTTTCCTATCATTATAGTCGGTTTGGTTGTAATCGTATTTATTGCCGGCACTATTGGGTCATCTCTTTTGACCGACTGGTTGAAGTATGACCGTTACGACAAGATTGATTTTATTGAACCGGATACATATCAAGCGGTGTTCTTAACAAATGACCAGACATACTTCGGACGCTTAAAAAATGCCAATCAGGATTACTTGATTTTATCTGATGTTTACTATGTCAAGATAGATGACAACGGCGCCGGCCAACTAGTTAAGTTGGGGGCGATAGAGCCGCATGGACCCAAAGAC
>JACPNL010000025.1 GCA_016185505.1 Candidatus Yanofskyibacteriota bacterium | reverse complement strand
CGACTGCCAAACGAAAGACACGCATTCTTCCGCGAGACAAAAAAGATACTGAATCAAAATCTATCGGTGCTTGGAATGACCTCGTTGGCTACGACTTTGATGTTATTAAACTGTCGAAAAAACTTCACAAGTGAGGCGCTTTTCGCGCGGATACCAAGAGGAAGGGGTCAGGGAAGGGGTCAGGTACTCTCAAGCAAAGTACCTGACCCCTTATCGGTGCGTCTCACCCCGAGAAGTATTCAGAGAATCGTCGAAAAGCACGCAATAAAAGCCGGCATTGTGGGAAAGAACATAAGCCCCCATTCTTTACGCCATTCGATGGCTACCGATCTCCTGCGCAACGGCGCTGATATCCGCTCTGTCCAGGCAATGCTCGGCCATGCATCAGTTACGACCACTCAAATCTACACTCACGTGACAGACAAACAACTTCGCGAGATACATCAGAAATTTCACAATAAAAACAAAGAGAATAAATAAAAAGTCTTATTTTTATATCTATAGATATAAAAATAAGACAATAAGGCAAAATTAAAACCGATCATCATCGGTTTTTGTTTACTGTTTCTATAAATTCCAGAGGATCCACATAAGCGCCGTTTATTTTAACGCTGAAGTGGAGGTGGGGCTCCCTGACCCCGGCTCCGGTTTCTCCGGAAAGGCCTATCGTCTGTCCTCTTACGACTAAATCGCCGTTTTTTACGTCTATTCTCCAAAGGTGCATATATACGGAAAAAATTCCCAATCCATGGCTGATAATAACCATATTACCCTCTTTGCTATAATCATCCGCCACCAAAATGATCCGGCCGCTATTGGCCGCCTGTACTCGAGTTCCGATCAACAACCGTAAATCAACGCCCGAATGCAACAGAGTATCGACGTTGCTGAAAATCAAGCCAAACGGGTCAATAACCTCTGTCTTCACGCGCACGGGCATTAGATAGCGGATGCCGCCAGTCAGATCTTTTTTAAGCCCGTTATCAGAACTAAACGCTGCGTTGATGGCGTCTCTTTCTGATTGTTGCCTCGGCCGGGACGACGGTCCGCCACCGGCAGTTCTGATTTTTTTGAAGTTTTTAACACTCACGTCGATCTCATCGTAATACCCGCCGTCAAGCCGAATTCCCCGCCCGCATTCAACGCGAAATGCCCTGTATTTGGCCGCTCCTACATCTGTTCCGACGCCGATATAAACATAGCCAAAGCGGTCAGGGGCGAAATATTTACCAAAAGCGGAAATACAAATCAACGATCCTCGCCATTGGGGGAATATCCTAATCACGGCCGTACCGCCTTGCTCTACCGGGTTATCTATAATTTCAAAAGTTTTTACTTGAGCCGATACTGCCATCGGCAAAGCCAAAACAGCCGCAGCCGCAAGGATAAGTTTGTTTTTCAAGGAACAACTCCTTCTGTTTCAGTATTTTTTAACAATATAACAATATAACAATTTAGCAATCGTTATTTATATTGAGGATTTTTTTCTTTCTTGCTCCTCGCTTCCCAGCGCGCAAGAGCAAAGAATAGGCTGGATAAGCGGTTGAGATATTTTTTGACTTCCAAGTCAAGTTTGTCAGATTTATTGATACGCAAAACACTTCGTTCAACGTTCCTGGACTTGGCTCTTAAAAAGTCCAGCCAAGCAGAGGCCTGATTTGCTCCCGAAATAACGAATTTTTTCAAAGGCGGAAGCTTGCGCTCTATGCCGTCGATTATATTTTCAATATTTTTAACTTTTGACTTATTGAATCCGGGAACCTTAAAACTGCCGCCCAACATCAGGTTGGCCACATGAGACTGAACGATAAAAAGATCCTCCTGAACTTGGTGAAGGGTGAATTTAAGAGCAGAGGATATTTTTTGGCCCCTCGACTCCGCTCGGGGTAAACTCTTAACAACCCCGATCATGCTGTTCAGCTCGTCCAACTGGCCAAGCGCTTCCACTTCAACGCAGGTCTTTGAGACCGATTTTTTGCCGACATAGCTTTGACCCTTGTCGCCTTTGCGGGTGTAAAAAATGCTCATCTTAGTTATTATTGCACAGATAGGATAATTTGTGATATTGTTATAAAGCATTACTTGTACTTTGAAAAGGGCAAGCAAATGGACAAAGCAGGAGATCTCTTCGGTAAATTAGTAGCCAGGCCGCAAGGATTATTTGCTTACGGCGTCTACGACGCAATGAGCGCGAAGATGGCTGAATTAGCTGGCCATGAAGCGATATATATCGGCGGTTATGCCGCTGCCGGCGGTAGAATGCTACCCGATATGGGTATTCTGACAATGACCGAAATGATAAATCATATCAAATTCATCGCCGAGGCGGCTTCAGTGCCACTGATGGTTGACATAGACGATGGGTACGGAAACGTGAACAATGTTATTCGAACCGTAAGTGAACTACTTGCGTTGCTCAGTATCGGCGCTTTCCATATTGAGGATCAGCGTTACCCAAAACGATGCGGCCACATCAAGGGAAAAGAAGTATTGCCGTTGGATGAATTTTTAGGAAAACTTAAGGCCGCTATTGATACAAGAGATAAAATTAATCCATACTGTAAAGTAATTGCCCGAACTGACGCCTTCAGCGCCGCCGGTGGCAAAAAGAGTGAGCGATTCGGCGGGGATGTTGACGAAGCAATCAAACGCCTTACTGCTTACGCAGACGCAGGCGCGGACTATTTGTGGTGTGAGTTTCCCAACCCAGACCCGTTTAGCGCGGAGGTAGTCGCGACAAGCGTCAGAAAAGTCCACCCTAATATATCTCTAGCTTTCAATATTTCCCCGTCATTTTCCAGAGAGGACTGGAACAATTCTTCCTTAACAGAGCGGATCTTAAACGAGATGGGTTACAAACTTCGTTTTGCCACCTATCCAGCGCTTTTAGAGGCAATGAAAGTGGTTTTTGAATCTGCGCTTAAATTCAGACAGGAAGCTACAAACGGACTTCGATCCTTGAAAGAAAGAGTCGCTGGGACTCCCGCCGAAAGCGTGATGAAAGCGGTAAATGTTGAATGGTATCTAGCTAACGAGCGTAAATACGACCCCAGCGGTACAAAAAAGCAGTCAACATCCGAAGGATTCGGATCTACAAAATAACCCCCTCGGGGGTTTTTAATTTTAGTTAACTGATAGGAGATTAAGATTTCCGGCTTTGCGGCTCAAGCGGGTAAGTTACGTCCTCTATTTTCCATCACAAATTTAACCATAAACGGCCAAACCTGGGTGGCGTCGGCTCGGATCTCGGTGAACTTCCCGTTTACGTCCATTTTTCTCCAGGACATCCCTTCAGAATATGTGCAACCGGACAGGTGGCCGTAATACATTTGGTCGGGAGCTATCCGACATCCGTAATTAAACTTTTTAGTTGGAAGTTTTAGGCGCGGCAGCCGTTCGTTCATTATCTCTATAAGAGGCGCCACGTTTTGTACGTAGTTTCTTGGGACGCCTCCTCCCAGTGTGAATATTCCCATTTTTTTAGAATTCACTGCCAGGTCGATCAAGGTCTTTGTGTCTATCTCTTGATTGAAAACAATCGGCGGCAGTCCTTTAAGCTCTCTTTTTTTATTGTAGATATAGGCGTCGTTGCCTATTTCTGAATCATGAAAAGCGGGAACGAAAACTGTCACTCTTTTCTTATACGCCGATTTCAATATTCCGCGCGATTTAGGATATTTTTCGGAAAGGTGTTTGCCTATCATTTTATGGAAGATAGCCGGGCTCATAGGGCCCTTCTTGTGTTTCTTGAGTATATTTCCTATTACTTCTTCTATGTGGTTGAGGTTTGTTTCCGGTTCAAGCGTATCCGTAACTCGATTGAGTCGTTTTTTGGCAAGCGAGACGTCGTCTTCTTTCGGGTCGTATTTGAAATGTTTGAGGCCCACGCTTTCAACAAGTCCGTGCGCCATAAGCGCTCCCGTGCTTGAAACGGCCTGGACCATCTCGTCGTCAATCATGTCGCAAACAACAAGCCCCATTTTAGCGATGGTCATTGCTCCGCTTAAGGTAAGGAAGGTGAAACATTCCGGGTCATCAGCCATTTTCAAAAGAGTTTGGGCTCCATCTTCAACGTCAGATGAAAGTCCGCCATATCCTTTTATCTCCGCCAGAAATTCAGTAACGGTTTTCCCTCTTCCTTCCAATTTTTCCTCCAAAAAGCAGTTAATGGCCGGCAGGGCGAATCTGGGATCGGTAAAGACCGCGTTGGGAAAGTAGCCGTCTTTTATCTGTCCGGGTTTTACGACACCGAAAGGATTTATATATATGGCTTCCTTCGCTCTGTTGAATACGGCTTCGGAGATACGATCAGGAAAAACCCCGATCACAATGGCTTTATCCGCAAGAGGGGACCTTGCAAACTCATTGGGGGTTTTGACGGCGGAGAACCATTTCTTTTTTGCCATTTGCGCAAGGAGGCTGGAGAGAGAAGTTCCCTTATTCCCATCAAACACAACGACCGTTTTCTCTTTATCTTCGATCCACTCTTTTATGGTTATGGCCGCCTCGCCTAACATCCTTGCGCCAAAAGAACACCGGCTCATTCCCTCCACTATATCCGCGGCGGTCTTTGATCTCCGCAAATCCAGAAGTTTAAGTTCCTTTATTTCCTGTTTCATACGAATTTCTACGAGTTTCTATGAGGCTTAACCTCATGTTGAAGTTAAACTTCAACAAGCTTACTGCGTCGAGCGCAGACAAAACTTATCATGTCATAACAAATTTGGGCCGCGCCATATTCAGTAAGCGAGTCGTTTGGCTTGGGTGCTACCTCAACAAGGTCAGCTCCTATCACTGTTCTTTTTTTAAATACCGCTTCAAGAAGTTCCGCGAAATACCGCCACTCAAGTCCGCCTTGAACCGGAGTGCCCGTCGCGGGCATATGCGCCGGATCTATCCCGTCCGCGTCAATGGTCAGATAAACCCTTTCGGTCGGTATGGCGTTTACGATCTTTCCAACAGGAGGAACTGGACCAAGGCCCCATTCAAAAAATTTCAAACGCCTTGCTTTCGCGAATTCATACTCCTCTTTTGAATAAGCCCTTATGCCTACATGGACAGTTTTAAATCCTAATTCTACTGCTCTTCGCATTACCGCTGAATGGGCGTACTTGCCAAAAGGCCGGTTATTATAATCGGAATCATTGTTTCTTAGATCAAAATGCGCGTCTATCTGGAGGATGGTTATTTTCTTCGGGTTTTCACGAGAGGCGAACGTCTGAAACGGGCCGTTTGAAACCGAGTGTTCGCCGCCAAGAAGAATAGGAAAAGTTCCGGCTTTCAAAACATCTGAATAAACGGACTTTATTTTGAACACCATCTTTTCCGGAGAAAGCTTGTTAAGATTGCCGAGGTCCAGATGGGCTATCTTTTTTGTTTTCGCGGGAGACATGCCGGTACGTCTGTTAAAAAATTCTATCTGCTGGTCAAGACATTCTATGATTGCCCTAGGTCCTTTGTCGGCGCCCTTCCCAAAAGAAGAGGTCTTGTCGTAGTTTGCCGAAACAAGAACGAAGTCGGACTTCTTGAAATCGTTACAATTTAAAGTTGACGCGATCATTAGGATATTTTTTCATATAGCGGTGAATCGGTCAATAAAAAATCGGACTTCTCAATCCGTTTCTTGCCGACCTTGCTCATACCTTAACCCAAAACTCCGAATTTTTTGCTTTCCTTTGGTTTTAATATTTCCGTTTTATTCATAAGATAGTTGTTAAAGCATAAATCATTTCAGTAAATTTCACACTTATATTTTTACTCATGTCTGGTTATTTATCCTCGCCGAACTTTGACACAATTTGATTAATTGCGACGGGTTTATCGGTATAATAAATAGGCGCTGGCTTGTTATCACCGGTTTGCGTATCCCACACGGTAAGGCCCCTTTTCCCATCTAGAACCTCAACTTTTATTTTGAATCTATTTCTGTCATTGACCAGTAATGTAAGCAGTTCAAGTTCAGAGTAAATTACGCCTTCGTAAAAATCATACATGTTAATCGGTCCATCGGTTATTTCTTTCGACTTGGGGCTTCTGTTTTCGTTAGAAATTATTTTTTCTTTAGGATTTACCATGGGTTTGATTTATTTGTACGCATACCCCAACTCTAACAGGGGGAGTTCTTTCAGGTCAAGTTTTTGTCCCGAAAAATCCGTACGATTTGGTCGCCGAGACCCGCCGAAGGCGGGGCGAGGCGTTGACTTTTCCTACGTGGTGCCGCCGGTCGGAGTCGAACCGACACGGGATTGCTCCCACATCATTTTAAGTGATGCATGTATACCAATTCCATCACGGCGGCATTATAAAAATATCTTTTTTGTATTCTTGTTTCTGTTTCTGCCTCGATGTGTTGGCTGCAAACTATGACAATTTGGACAAAGTATCCTTAAATTTTCCAAGCGATTATCGTGACGGTTTCCGTTTATATGATCTAGCTCTAGCGGCAAACGGCCATCTAAAGCTATTTCTGACCATCTACACAACTCACATTGTGGACTTTTAAGATTAGACCCGAATAATCTATTTTTTAATTTAAAGCTCTGATAGGTACTATTTTTAACCAAAACATTTTCCAAAGGAATATGAGGTTTACCCATCCCCACCCTTCCTTTATTCCATGCTTTGCCGGTAAAATGACTTGAATCTAAGTTATATTCTTTAACATATTTCTTTATCTGATCGTAATTTCCTCCGGCTTCGACTAAATTAAGTTTTGACAAAACTTTACGATAACTTAAAGAAGATTTAACGGCTTCTTTAAGTTGCTCGACTGTCCATGTTCGTTTCCGTGGCATTAACTAAATTATACCAAACGGGAAACTAACTTGATAGGCCAGTTGTTAGCACGTCTACCGTTTCAATTTTTATATGCGGATTCACTCTTTTCAAACGTTTTATCGCGCCGGCAACCCAGTCAGGATTATCCCGATACCATTTTACCGTTTCTTTAAGCATCTTGTCGAAATCGTATCTTGGCTTCCAGCCAAGTTCTTTTTTGATCTTGGAACTGTCCAGCGCGTAGCGTCTGTCGTGGCCCGGCCGGTCAGTCACATATTTTATCAGAGAATCGGGCTTTCGTAAAATTTGTAATATCCGCTTGGCAATATCAATATTTGCCACCTCGTTGTCCCCGCCGACGTTATAGACCTCTCCCGGCCTGCCCTTGAACAAGACCTTTTCTATCGCCTCAACATTATCCAACACATGAAGCCAGTCGCGGATGTTCTTGCCATCGCCATAAAGCGGTAAGGGCCCGCCCTTCAAGGCGCGAAGCGCGAAGAAGGGGATAAGTTTCTCCGGATATTGATAACTTCCGTAATTGTTGGACGAATGAGTAACGACAACCGGCAAGTTATAAGTGATAAAGTATGAGTGGCAAAGAAGGTCGCCAGCCGCCTTTGATGCCGAGTAGGGACTTCGCGGATTATACCGTGTTCTCTCTGTGAATTTAGTTCGAGATTTCAAAGGCAAACTGCCATACACTTCGTCGGTGCTAATTTGAACAAACTTTTTGACTCCGAATTTTTTCGCCGCTTCTAAGAGGTTAAATACCCCATACACATTAGTGTCAACAAAGTCCTTCGCATAGCCGTGAATGCTCCGGTCAACGTGTGATTCGGCGGCAAAATCGACCACAAAGTCAGGTTTAAATTTTTTAAACACCGTTTCTACCATCTTTTTGTCCGCGATATCTCCTTTTACAAATTTGTACTTTGAGTTTTTAGAAACATCCTTTAGGTTGTCCGGATTGCCGGCATAAGTCAGTTTGTCTAAATTAACCAACTTGAAGTCAGGATGTTTTTTCAGAAACTCCCTTACAAAATGGCTGCCGATAAAACCGCACCCGCCGGTTATGAGAACGGTTTTCATTTTACTTTAATAATCTTTTTAGAAACAGAACCTGCAAATAAACGTATAGCCGGACGGTTTTCTTTTTTATAAATCATCTTAACGCCCAAAACTTCCTTACATTCAGGACAAACTAATTCTTTATTTATGTGTTTTAAATTATTAATTCTGTCTAAATATAATCTTTTCAGTATGCTCGGACCGTCTTTTTGATAATCAAATAAATATGCTCCGCACTTTGCGCAACCCAAACTTAAAAGACGTGAATATCCGCCACGGCTTTTTCTGTATTTGTCGTTTTTTAGTTTATTTTTATCCATGGAGGCCAGGATGGGAATCGAACCCACGTAAAACGGTTTTGCAGACCGTTGCCTAAACCACTTGGCTACCTGGCCACATATCTCTCTCCTAATTTTATCCACAATTTGACATTAACACCGCACCTGCTATAATTAAACCATATTTGGCATTCGCCACGACCACGCCCCAAAAGGACGGGGGTCTATTTATGGAGGTCTAAAAAGGCCTTTTTGCTACTTTTCAACATTTCCGATTGACATTATTATATTATATCTGCTATACTTAAACTACATTCGGCGATTTGCCGCGGCCCCGCTCAAAAAGCGGGGAATATCATTGGCGGTCCTTTTTGCGCGTCGTGCAACTTCTCCTTCAGTTTTATCCATTCTAGAAATCTTTTAATCATTCGGCATTGTTTAGAAATTAGAAATTAGGATTTAGAAATTGAGAACTCTACAAATTTCTGGCTGTTTTCTGCTCCTCATATATCTCTAATATATCACCGACTGACACTTCGGCGAACGGCTGATTGGGAATAATATCCAGCCGTATTCCCGCCTCAAGACCTTCTTTAACTTCCGTTAAATCCTCTTTGTTGTGCTGAAGCTGGCCTATTTTGCCTGATGCAATAATAGAGTCATTTCTAGATGCTTCTCCTAAAACGCCGCGGACCGCTTTGCCAGACATGACCTTGCCACCAAAGATTTGTGACTTTGCGCTTTGTTTGAAAACGGCGAGAACCTTTAGTTTGCCAAGCTGAATTTTTGCAACCTCCGGCTGAAGCAAAGCAGCCATATTTTTTCTTATCGTTTCTATCAGTTCGTATATCACGTCGAATGTCTGTACCTTGACCCCTTCTTTCTCGGCAAGCCGTCCAACCGACTGCCCTACACCGACTCTGAATCCTATGATATCCGATTTTGTGGCAATGGCAGTTTTAACGTCATTTTCCGTAATATCGCCTATATCATAGCCGACAATGTTACATCTCACATCCTCTGACTTTATCGCCCTCAAAGAAGAATCGATCGCCTCAAGAGAGCTTCTAACATCGGCTTTCAATATCAAGTTATAAGTTTTCTTTCTTTGCTCTCCGAAGCTTTCAGTGAAGGACGAGTCTGAATCAGATATTTCGGACAGAAATGAGAATAGGGGAGCCAGGTCTATCCCTTTGTTGCTTTCGGCGAGTTCGTCCGCCTCTGACTTAGAGTAAGAGGCGATAAAATGCGCTCCGGTATCAGGAACCTCGCTCCAACCGGTTAGCGTAATTGGCTGTGAGGGCCTGGCTTCGTTGACTGGCCTGCCTAAAAAATCATCCATTGACTTTATCTTGCCCACGGTCTTTCCGGCCACAAACCAGTCGCCCAAAGAGAGAATTCCTTTCTGAACCAACGCCGTAACAACATAACCGCGTTGTTTATCCAAATGCGACTCTATTATCACTCCCTCGGCCGGCTTTGACAGGTCTTCTTTCAGTTCCTCAATTTCGGCTACGAGCAATATCATATCCAAAAGTTCGGAAATGTTTTTACCCGCCTTGGCTGAGATTTCAACTACCGGCACCTTGCCGCCCCAGTCCTCCACGAGAACATCCTCCGTTGCAAGATCTTGCTTAACTTTTTGGACATTAGCGCCTTCTTTGTCTATTTTGTTTATTGCTACGACAAAAGGGATGCCCTCGCTTTTGATTATCTTTATTGCTTCTTTCGTCTGCGGCTTAACGCTTTCATCAGCTGCCACAACAAGCACGGCAATATCGGCTACCTTCGCCCCGCGCGACCTTATGGCGGTGAACGCCTCGTGGCCCGGCGTGTCCAAAAAAGTTATTTTTTGGGGTATTTCGACATTTCGAAATTTCGACATATCAATCTGATATGCTCCTATATGCTGGGTGATGCCGCCCGACTCTTTCTCTGCAACATTTGTTTTTCTTATGGTGTCCAAAAGTCGTGTTTTCCCGTGGTCAACGTGACCCAAAACCACCACTACCGGCGGCCTTACCCCGCTATTTAATTGTCCCTCATTATTTGTCATTGGATTCTGTAGATCCTATCATTTTGAGCCTGTTTTTACAAGAAAAATAAACGGCTCAACGCGTTGAGCCGTTTAAAAATCCGCTAACATAGCGGATCATTACCCAAAATATCTATCGCCAAAGTCGCCAAGGCCGGGAGATATGTAGCCATTGGCGTCAAGGATAGGGTCAACCGCAAGTAGAACGATGTTCTTGGCCGGAATATGCATAAGCGCCTTTCTATACCCGCTGTCCGCGGCCAAGAAACCTGAATAGTAAAGGTTGTGGGGCCAAAGGCATCCTCCCGTATCTGCCTTGAATCTATCGCTAACCTCCTGGATCGTTTGTCTAAGCGTTCCCGCCGTACCAAGCATGGGGTCAAATATCACGACGATCGAGTCTTTGTTCATTCTCGGCAAGTTGCTGTAATACTTATCAGCCACTAGCGTTTTCTCGTCTCGTTTCAAGCCGTAAAACCTATCCTGGAAGTACGCAGCTTGCGGATAATAGATGGCAAGAAAACTAAACTGGCGCGAAAGATGAGAACTGGAATGATATCTGACCACCTGTTCGGCGATATCTTTGCCAGTACTTGTTCAACCAAATACTCTGTCAAAACGTCACTGTGCTGCCTGAACAACGGCATCGGCAAATTTCTGTCTCGTATTGCCTCGAGGTGTTTAGCCATTTTCTCGTCCACTTCAAGCAACCCTTATATAAAATAGCTACGAGAAATTATACAGAGAATTACAAAAATTCCAACCGCCCTCTCTCATTAGCGGGTTCTACCAATAAAACTTAGAAAACAAACAATAATTGAAAATTGTTATATTTTTATTTATAGTACTGATAATACTGGCAGATAGGACAAGGTAATACGCATGGTAAGAGTGGCGATCTTTAACAATATCCGGCTTCCTGATTCTTGCCCTCTAGAAATTGTCGGTTTGGATCAAAATCCGGAAGCTATTTTGGTCAGATCGGAAGATCTAAAAAATAAAATTCTTCCCGACTCGTTATATGCCATCTGCAGGGTAGGATCCGGCATAGACAATATTCCCGTAGAGAAATGCACTGAAAAAGGAATAGCTGTTTTTAATACTCCGGGAGCAAATGCTAATTCTGTCAAAGAATTGGTCGTTTGGGCGTTAATCGAAGCAAGCAGAAAAGCATCAATAGCAGCTGGCGCCGTAAAAGAAAACTGGGGTAGAAACATTGCTTGGGAAAAGGAAAAGAAAAAATATGCGGGCACAGAGATAGCCGACAAGAAAATTCTAGTCATCGGCCTCGGTAATGTGGGCTCTATGGTTGCCAATGCTTGTCTGGATTTAGGTATGGATGTTTACGGATATGATCCTTGCGTTATCAGCACCGGCGCTTCCAGAATCAAAACGGCGGTTTTAGAAGGTTCCGACAGTAATATCGGTGAATATGATTTTATAACCCTGCATCCAAGTTTAAATAAAGCAACCAGAAATATTATAAGCGTTGGTTTTTTGGAAAGATTAAAACAAGGCGTCATAATATTAAATTTCGCAAGAAAAGAAATGGTTGACGACAGAGCCATGAAGGATGCCTTGGAAAAAGGGTGGGTGCGAATGTACGTTTCCGATTTTGTTGATTGTTCGTTCTCGATATTTTTAATTGATAGACTGGTCATGTTGCCGCACTTGGGCGCTTCGACAATTGAAGCCCAACAAAGAGCTCTGGATAAAGCCACGGGGAAAATACTAGATTTTATTAATCATGGGAGGATCGAAGGCTCATTAAATTTTCCGGATTGCAACCCGGGGATTAAGGAGGGCGGCCGTGATAGAATAGTCGTTGTAAATAAAAATATCCCTGGGATGATAGGAGAATATTCGGGGATACTCGGAAAAGGAGCCGTAAACATTTCCCATTTCGTTAATGAAAACAGAGAAAAAATCGGTTACAGCGTAATGGATGTTGACGCGGGGAGCAGATGGGAGGTTGACGTTGCCATAGATGCCATCAAGAGCCAGGACGGGATATTGAAAATTAGAGTAATATAATCATATCCGCACACATGTGCGGATTTATAATCCTTGGCGGTGGGTGTGGGAGTCGGTCACAGACGGCTTTAAGACCGTCGCAGATTAGTCCCGCAATGGTGGCGGAGGCGGCAGGATTCGAACCTGCGGACCGGTT
>JACPNL010000021.1 GCA_016185505.1 Candidatus Yanofskyibacteriota bacterium | reverse complement strand
GAGGGGCATTTTGTAGTACTGGCGGACGAAGCCAAGGACTCGGACAAATCTGTCTCCTTCTTATGTTCAAATCCGGAAGTAAATGAGCTAGCGAAGAAATATAACTTTGACGTGCTGTCGACCAAAACTGAACGCACCCGTGCCGGGGCTCCTTCTCGCGTTGAGCCGAAGAGGCCGATTGCTATCCCCATTGCCGTCAAGGCCGACGATTTAGACGCAGAAGAAGACGAGGGGGTAGCAGAAGTTGATGAACCCGCCTCTGTCGAGGGCTACGGCGAAGCGGAGAAAGAAGAAGACTACAAAGAAGCGGAGGTAGAAGAGGAAGAAACGACGGAGGAAGACGCTCCTTACGGCACAGAGTTGGACGAATCGGGCAACCCTGTTTATGACGAAGAAGAGGAAGATCTTGCCGGAAGACCGATAACTTCAGCTCTCCCCCCTGCCGACTTTCAAGCAATAACCGCTTCAGCAAAAACCAGAGGAATGACTGACGTCGTCAAGTCGGGCACGGGTCAACACGTCAAAATAAACCAGAAAGACAAAAAACCGGTCAAAATAGAAACTCGTGTCAAAAAGGATGACATCCAAAGTGTGTGGGGCTCGCCTGCGCAGGCAGGCCGTGGTTCAACAGACAATATTTGGTCTGATATATCAAAACCCCGAATGTCGAAAAAGAACCGTGGTTTTGCTTTTAATTACAAAGGGGGGATTAAAAAGAGCATCGGCATATTATCACTGGTCTCCATTGTTGTCCTTGCTTTGGTCGTCTACCTAACGACCGGCAGCGCCAGAATAGAGATCAAGCCGAAATCACAAGAACTTAGTACGCAGTTAAAAATCACTATGTCGCCGAATTTTTCTTCGGTGGACAATTCGTTCAATCGCATTCCCGGACAGCTTTTCACTATCAGCCAGTCGGCGTCGGATGAGTTCACTTCCACGGCGGAAAAAGACGCCGTACAGAAGGCCAGAGGTATCATCACTATATATAATGAGTACAGCACTTCGCCCCAGCCGCTTGTCGCTACTACCCGGTTTGAATATCTCAAGAACGGCGTTGTCTCGGAGTTTGTCTTCAGAACGCTGCAGTCGGTTATCGTCCCTGGTATGAAAGTTGAAAACGGCGTGATCACGCCCGGCAGGATTAATGTAGATGTTATAGCGGATAAAGCGGGGCAGGATTACAATATTCCGTCCAGCGATTTCGGCGTAGTGGCTTGGCGAGAGAGAGGCGATACTGCCAGATACGAAAAAATATACGGCAAATCCGCCGACTCAATGCGCGGCGGAATACTTGGCAAAGCGAAAGTCGTCTCTGAATTTGACTATAATAATGCCAAAGAAAATCTTGCGGCAAAAGTCACGAACAATACAAGCGAAGCATTGAAGAAACAATCGGCAGGATTGGAACTTCTCACTAACATTGAACCCCAGATCGACTCGATCGAATCCACCGCTAAGACAGATGACGCGGCAGACACATTCACAATGACAGTAAATGGCTCCATAACGACCATGGGATATAAAAAGGAAGATCTGATGGAACTCATAGCCGCCCATGTTGAGAAGACCAACGGTCTTATGATCGTGCCTGATAAATTAGAATTGTCATATAAAGACGTAACGATAGATCCGGCCAAGAACACGCTTGAAGCGGTTGTCGTCATAGGCGGTCAGGCGTATGCCAAGATAGATCAAGCGGATATCACGGCTAATTTGATGGGCAAGAACGAAATTCAAATCAAGAACTATCTCGGCTCTATCCAAAACATTGATTCAGCCAAAGTCACTCTTTCGCCGTTCTGGGTCAAAAAGATCCCCAGAAACGATAAAAAGATAGACCTCTTGTTGACTTATTAAGAAACATCTGATAATATATTAACGCTGAATGAGCAATAGCGAAAAACAAAAAGTTGAAGGCCAAGTGGTTGAAGCGTTGCCTAATACCACTTTCAAGGTGCTGTTGAATGACGGCAAAGAAATATTGGCATATCTTGCAGGCAAGATGCGCCTGCATTACATCAAAGTTATGCCCGGCGACAAAGTGGCTATTGAATTAAGCCCAGACGGCGATAAAGGCAGAATCGTCCGGCGATTGTAATCGCCTAACTAGTTTGTAAAGTTAAGAAGTTCGTAAAGTTCGTAAAGTTACTTTAAAAACTTTATAAACTTGATGAACTTTATAAACTCAGTGAAGGTAAGAGCTTCTGTAAAGAAAATGTGTACAAACTGTAAATTAGTAAGGCGAAAAGGTCGCCTCTATTGTTTGTGCAAGAATCCGAAACATAAACAACGTCAGGGCTAAAGCCCTTCCGAATGTAAAATGCAAATATCAAAATGGAAAATGACAGTTCAAAATGTAAAAATGGACGAATGTCAAAATGGTTTTATGATTATCTAATTTTGAATTTTACATTGTAATTTTTAACTTTGATTTTTACATTTTAAATTTAGCGAAGCGATTATGCCACGTATCAGCGGATTCGTAGTCCCCGACAACAAAAAAATACTATATTCACTGCCATATATATATGGTATTGGTTTGTCTTCGAGCAAGGTAATACTCAAAACCGCCGGAGTGGACAAGGACAAGACGGCTAAAGACCTTTCAGCCGACGAATTAAATAAAATCCAAACAGTCATAGAAAGGTCATACAAAGTAGAGGGTAATCTGAAGAGAGAGATAGGCCAGAACATCAAGCACCTAAAAGAAGTCGGCGCTTGGCGGGGTTCAAGACACTCGAGACGCCTTCCTATTAGAGGCAGGACCAGGACAAATTCCAGAACCACGAGAGGCAACGTCAGAAAAACAATGGGTTCGGGGAGAAAATCAGCATCGGAAAAAACATAAAAATTAGTAAGTAGAATGTAGAAAGTAGAAAGTAGTTTTAAAACCACATTCCACATTCCACATTCCACATTCAAGGTTGGGGCAGAAGAAATTAATTACAAAAGAAACAAACGAGACCGAAGGCACGCAGAAGGCCTCGGTTGAGGTTGTAAAAAAGTCAAAAAAACAGGTCATCAACGGCGTGGCTCACATTTCCGTCTCTTACAATAACACGATGATAGCGATAACCGATACGAAAGGTGAGGTTCTTGCTTGGTCATCGTCGGGAGCGTTGGGCTTCAAGGGCAGTAAGAAGTCAACTCCCTATGCCGCGAACCTAGTTGCCAAGAACGTGGTAGAGAAAGCAAAGAGATATAATCTGATAAATTTGAAGATAACAGTGAAAGGGGTCGGTCCCGGCCGCGAGTCGGCTATCAGGGGGCTGGCGGCAGGCGGGTTGAATATCACTGCGCTGATGGATAAGACCCCAATAGCACATAATGGAGTAAAGGCAAAGAAACCAAGACGCGTATAATTTCTAATTATTCTAATTAACCTAATTATTCTAATCAATACCCAATGTCTAATTCCAAAATGCCCAAAACGTTTTAGACATTAGTCGTTAGATCATTAGGATTTATTTAGGTCAACTCCGACGTTATCAGTCGGAGAGCCGACTGATAACGTCGGCTTTAGGTCAATTAGAATAATTAGAATAATTTTATATGGGAAGATATACCGGTCCAAAAGAAAAAATAGAGCGACGGTTAGGCGAACGGCTCCTTCTCAAAGGAGAACGTTCGTTATCGCCTAAAGCGGCAATAGTCAAGAAGCCCTATCCGCCCGGCATTCACGGCAACAAAAAAGGCAGGAGGCCAAAGAAAGTATCTGAATTTGGCCAGCAGCTTAACTCAAAGCAGAAAGTTAGGAACACCTACCGCATGCTGGAGAAACAATTCAAGAACAGCATCAAGTCTGTTCTTGACGCGAAAAAAAATAATCCTTCCGAAGCAATAATAAGCAAGCTGGAATACCGACTGGACAATATCGTTTATCGCTTGGGCATCACCCAATCGCGAGACCAAGCCAGACAGCTCGTAAATCATGGCCACATATTGGTGAACGGCAGAAAAGTCAGCATCCCATCATATGAAGTAAAGACAGGCGATGAGATCAGGATCCGAGAAGGAAGCAAAAAGTCAATTTTTTTCACCTCTCTGGCTCCGCAATGGCTTGCCAAATACGAAGTACCGGCGTGGATGGAGCTAGATAAGGTCCAAATGGTGGGTAAGGTCAAAGGCCATCCGACACCGGAAGAAAGCGGCCTTAATCCTAACGACCTACAGGCTATAATCGAATACTATTCAAGATAACTTACTACCAATTACGAATTAATACGAATATACGAATCTACAAATCTTAAGTCATTATTTGTAAATTAGTATATTAGTGAACATTAGTAATTAGTAGTAAAACGAACAACGTGAGTTTACCGGAACAAGTAAAAACAATTAAGAAAGAGGGCAGCCGAGCGACGTTTGAAATTTCGCCCCTCATGCCCGGCTACGGCGCCACTATCGCCAACCCCTTAAGACGTGTCCTACTTTCTTCGCTGGAGGGCGTTGCTGTCACGTCTATAAAAATAAAGGGCGTTAATCACGAGTTCGCCACCGTCCCCGGCGTTCTGGAGGACGTTATCCAGATCATCTTGAACGTCAAAAGAATCCGGTTTAATCTTTTCTCCGACGGACCGGTGAAGATATCTTTGCGCGTTAAAGGCGACAAAAAAGTAACCGCCGCCGATATTAAAGCCACTTCAGACGTGGAAGTCATCAACCCTGACCAGCACATTGCCACTTTGACCGACAAGAAAGCCGACTTTGAAATGGAACTGGACATCGAAAGAGGCGTCGGCTATGTACCCGTTGAACAAAGGCAGAAAGACAAGCTTGCCATAGGCATAATAGCGATAGATGCCATCTTCTCGCCCGTCAGGATGGTCAATTTCACCGTAGAGAATGTCCGTGTCGGCCAGAGAATCGATTTCAACAAGATAATTATGGATATAGAGACCGACGGCTCGATCGAGCCGGAAGAGGCGCTGAAAAGAGCATCAGAAATTCTGGTAAAGCACTTCGAAACCATCGGTTCAGTTGAGGTTCCGGAGAGTAAAGAAGAGAAACCAAAGAAAAAGACAACAAAGAAAAAGAAATAAAGATATTGAGAAATTGAAAAATGGTTTTTGAAATCTCAATTTCTTAGTTTCTATATTTCTTAATTTCTAGGATTATGCGTCGTGGTAAAATCAAAAAATTTGGCAGAGAAAGAAATTTACGAAGAGCTTTATACAAATCGCTGGCAACAGCTCTTATTGACCATGGTAAGATAAAGACCACTTCAGCCAAAGCCAAATCACTGTCTTCATTCGCAGACAAGTTGGTCACTACCGCAAAGAAAGCCGATATGGCCTCACGCAGAGAATTAACGAGAACTTTCCATCCTAAGACTGTCAAGAAATTAATTGACGAGATAGCGCCGCAATTTGCAGACAGAAAAGGCGGTTACACAAGAGTCATCCGATTGGAGCGCAGAAAGAGCGACGGTTCACCAATGGCGATAGTAGAATTTGTAAGTTGATTGTAGAACGTGGAAAGTAGTAAATTTTTAAACTACATTCTACGTTCTACATTCTACATTCATGCAAAAAGTAGAAATTGACGCAAGTAACCAATCACTCGGAAGACTAGCAAGCAAAATTGCTGTTTTATTGCGTGGCAAACATTTGCCAGGTTATCAGCCGAATGTTTTGCCTCAAGTTGAGGTAAGTGTTAAAAACTTAAAGAAGGTCAAATTCACCGGCAACAAACTCAAGGGTAAAATATATTACAAATATTCTGGTTATCACAGCGGTATCACGTCAAGAACTTTGGAGCAGAGATGGGAGAAAGACCCGACCGAGGTTTTGAGATACAGCGTTTCCAGAATGTTGCCAGATAATAAAACAAGAAGTAAGATTATTCGAAACCTACGTTTCGAATAAATTTCTAATTATTCTAAATAATACCCAATTTCTAATGTCTAGTTCTTAAAACCTTTAGATATTAGTCATTTGGTCATTGGGATTTATTTAGGTCAATTAGGTTAATTAGAACAATTAGAATAATTTATTATTATGCCTAAGAAAACTACAACAAAAGCCAAACCAAAAAAGGCGGCTCCAAAAAGGGAAGCTAAGATTAAAGCTACCCCAAAACAGGCTGCCACAAGCGAGCCTCGTCAAGGACGGGAGGTTGCTGAGTTGGAGACGAGAGAAACCGCCACGCCTGTTGAAGTTAAAAAGCCGGCTTCCAAAGAAAAATATTATGAAGCCATGGGCAGAAGAAAAGAATCCGTCGCCCGGGTGCGGTTATATACCAAAAAGGCCGCCGATCTGCCTACCCAAATGGGCGCCGCTACAACTGAGGACAAAGCTCTTATCGTAATAAATGGCAAGGACTACCGGGAATATTTCTCCGACGCCGGTTTATGGGAAGTAGTAGAATCACCTCTCAAAAAATTAAAGTCAATAAATCGTTTCAAGGTAACAGTAGTTGTTCACGGAGGAGGCAAATCCGGCCAAGCCGGCGCCATCAAACACGGCATCGCCCGCACTCTCGTTGATTTTGACCAAAACTTCCGCAAAAAACTCAAAAAGTCCGGCTACCTCACCCGCGACCCAAGAGCCAAAGAAAGACGCAAGTACGGCCTCAAGAAAGCAAGGAAAGCGCCAAGATGGGCCAAACGTTAGTTTGGTCATCTTGGCTTGCTTTCCGCAGTCCTGTCACTCAACAAGCAGTTTTTTATTAACGACCTTCTTTTTGTATTTGCTAACTAATGATAAACGAGAAATAGAAAACCGGTATAATGCCGGATTTTATTTAAGCAATATAAGAAAAATAGTTTTAAAATAATAATTTAAAAACATTTTTCATTGCGTATAATATTTGCATACTATCCTTAGATACTTGAGAATTTAAGGATACTTTATAACTATGAATAAAAAATAAAAAGCCCTTGGGGCTTTACGCAAAGTAGGGCTTCAGGCGACGGACTGTTTCAGACCAGAGTTGCTTGTCCAGTTCCGGATCCATCGTGCGCCAATTGGCTCTTTCTGGCCGGCCGAGCGCTTCGGCGGCGATAACTCTCAAGTACTGCGCGGGGGCCGGGGGATTCCAACATACTCTTTCTATAGCCGTATAATTTCTTTTTACACTATCGTCAACATCTGCGCCTGATACCCAATACAAATAAGGCCTGGGATGTTCTTTGTACCTACTTTGAAGCTCCATTAATTCGATCTGTTCAATAAAAGTTCCCAGAAAATCTCTTGAAATTTTTGGGGTCAAATTAAAGGCAGCGGGGAGAATATGAAAATGGGCATGTTTTACTGTCTGGCCGACAATACCATGTTCAAATGCCGTTAAGGGTAGAAATTCTGATGGCCTATTGACGTATTCTTCCAACAGAACAGCAGCAATTTCAGCAGAAATTGAAAACATTTTTACCGCCTGTTCTTCTGATAATACTCCCATACAAGAAATATGTCCCTTCGGAAACAAAAGCACATATCCGCCATCGGTTATTTGGCCAAGCGTGGCAATGATATAAAACCCATCAACTTCAGCGACAAGTCGTTCTTCAAATTGCTTACGATCGCAGAATGGGCAATTGGATTCGACATGCTCACCACGAGTGTCAGCCATGTGAGTCCTTGTCAATAAACTTTTGCTCCAAAACTAATATTTTAAATTTATGATGTCAACCTTGACAAAGAGCTGGGTTAATATGTCACAATATTTATGCCTCCGCGAGTATCTATTTCTAAAACATTGAAATATCCAGTATCTATCACGAGATGATCGTTGTCCCTAAACCACGCTATGTCCTTGATAGAGATCGCATATCGGGTGATAAGTTCTTTGTCTCCTGCTTTGCGATAGGGTTGATAATCCGCGTCATGAATCCACGTCATCCAGACCTCGTTGGCTGTCCACCAGGCAAGTTTGCTTTTATCTTTAGACAAAGCAACACCCTTCACTCCCGTACTTAATGTTTCGAAGGTTCTTGCGCCGTCTTTTTCGCTAACGATAGAAAGCTCTCCCTTATTCAGAGTAAACGGCCGGCTTTCCGACGCGGTGAGTGGCGTTGAGGGGAGTAATAAAGCAAGCTCTTCGTCTAATTTTTCAATTTCCTCGTCACTCCGAGGAAGTAATAGTATTTTAGAAAATTCAGTCACGAACCCCTCGTCTACGTTCACTGACTTCTCCCAAGTAGAATAATCGTTCTTCTGTACCCTTATCGCGTATCTGCCCGGTAGAAGCCCTTCCAAGCGATAGGAGTTGTTGAAAAAAGAAGTGTTGCCAAGCAATCTATCGTCCAAATAAACATCCGCGCTGGCGTTTGTTTTGAGATATACGGCTCCGGTCCTAAAAAATCTGTTGTCTGAAAAGCTGTATTTATACCCCTGCGCGTAAAGAATAATGACATAGCTCAAAACTAAAAAAACCACCACCGCGGAATAGAAAAGCGCTCGTTTTATAGATTTACTCATTTTGTGTTGATTTTACCGCATAAATAGGTTAATTTCAATGACGTGAATAAGTTTGTAATAACCGGCGGTAAAAAATTAAAAGGTGTTATAGAGGTAAAAGGGGCCAAGAACGACGCTCTCGTTATTTTTGCCGCGTCTCTGCTTACCTCACAGCCGGTATTTGTCAGCAATGTCCCTGATATTGAAGACACCAAGCGTCTATTGGAGCTGGTGGAGAAATTAGGATGCGGCATAAAACAGATCAGAACAGGTGAATACAAAATAAGCGCTAAAAAACTGAAATCTTATCTGATAGACCCCGAAATAGCGAAAAAGATACGCGCGTCCATATTGCTCACCGCGCCTCTTCTTGCGCGCTTGGGCAGAGTCAAATTTCCTCATCCGGGCGGATGCGTAATCGGCGAGAGGCCAATAGACCAGTTTTTGAGCGGATATAAAAATATGGGGGCGAAAACGCGAAGCAGAGGAAATTTATATGAAATTTCCACTTCGCGGTTGAAAGGCGCTGAATTTATCTTTAATAACATTACCGTCACCGGCACCGAGAGCATGATAATGGCAGCTGTGCTTGCCAAAGGCCGAACCGTGTTGAAGAACTGCGCCTGCGAACCTGAAGTAGAGAGTTTAGCTGATTTTCTGAATAGTTGCGGAGCGAAGATAACCGGAGCAGGGACTCCTTATGTCGCAATTGACGGTGTTGCGAAGTTAAGGGGCGGTTCTCATAGAATTATTCCTGACAGAGTTGAGGCGGGAAGTTTTGTTATACTTGCCGCGGCAACAAACAGCAACATCATCATAAAAAATTGCGAGCCTAGACACTTAGATTCTTTGTTAGGTTCGCTTAAAAAGACCGGCGTGAATTTCAAAGTTAACAAAAACAGTATCGAGATAAGGTCGTCGCGACTAAAATCCACAAATATCAAGACACACGAGTATCCCGGCTTTCCGACAGATTTACAAGCGCCGTTCTGTGTGTTATTAACTCAATCAAAAGGGAGTGGACTTGTACACGAGATAATTTATGAGGGACGGTTGATGTGGACAGAAGAGTTGAAAAGAATGGGAGCGAACATTCACACATACGATCCTCATCGAATTGAAATAAAAGGTCCGACCAAGTTGCGAGGACGAGAAATAGAAAGTCCTGATATCAGGGCGGGCATGGCGTATCTTATCGCGGCTCTTTGCGCGAAAGGGAGGTCAACCATTAATAATGTATACCAAATAGACAGAGGATACGAAAAAATAGAAAAACGACTACGCAAAATTGGAGCAAATATACATAGAATATGAGTAAGATCGGTATCGACCTAGGCACAACTAATACGGTTGTATATACCCCGAAAAAGGGGATTGTCTTGAATGAGCCGTCAGTGGTGGCTATTTCTGTTTTGGATAATAAAATAATTTCTGTCGGCAATCTGGCCAAAGAGATGATAGGCCGAACTCCCGATAGCATCATAACCTCAAAACCACTCGTTGACGGAGCAATAGCCGACTATCGCGTCACCGAGGCGATGCTTAAGTATTTCATAAAAAAAGCGGGGGGGTTTTTGAGTTTTGTCAAACCCGAGGTCTTAATTTCGGTTCCGGCCGGTATTACTTCAACCGAAAAAAGAGCAGTAATTGAAGCGGCGCTAAATGCGGGAGCAAAAGCGGTATATCTCGTTAAAGAACCGGTCCTTGCCGCCATCGGCGCGAAAATTCCAATTAATAACCCGGCCGGCAATATGGTATTGAACATCGGCGGTGGCACAACTGAATTAGCGGTTATTTCTCTTGGCGGCATAGTGAGTTGGTCGTCCGTCAGAATAGGGGGGAACAAGCTAGACCAGGCAATAGTAGAATATATAAAAAAGAATCACGGCCTAGCCATCGGAGAGAGAACGGCAGAGTTGATAAAGATAAATATCGGAAGCGCGGTTAAACAAGCGCAAGAAGACAAGATAAATATCAAAGGCAGAGATCTCGCTACCGGCTACCCCAAGACAGTTGAAATAACCTCAAACGAGATAACAGAGGCCTTGAGCGAACATCTGGGAGAAATAATTCAGATAATCAAAAACGTTCTTGAGGTCACGCCTCCCGAATTGTGTTCGGATATAATGGACAGGGGAATAGTCGTGTCAGGCGGCGGAGCTCAACTTAAAAATATCTCCACGCTCATTACTCGCGTCACCGGCGTACCGGCGAGGGTCGCCGACGACCCGTTATTCTGCGTCGCCCGCGGCACAGGGATAGTGCTGTCTAATCTCGATAGTTATAAACGCAACGTAATAGCGAAACGTTAACGCTTCAAGCGTTAACGTTTCGCCTTGCCGTTCGAGGTTCTGAGGAGCCCTCAGGCTCTCGAAGAGAGCGTAGTCGCTAAAAATTATCCAACGGTCTCGCTCCATGGATGGTTTAACTTATATGAAAATTGCTTTAGTTCACGACTGGCTTAATTCATTGGGGGGCGCGGAACGCGTCCTGATTGAACTGCACAAAATTTTCCCCGATGCGCCGATATATACTCTTTTTTATGATAAAAAGTTCAAAGCCGAGCATCTTCTCAACGCCGAAGTCAGACCAAGTTTCCTGCAAAAATTACCTCTAATTACTAATTATTATAAATTTCTGGCTTTTCTAATGCCGAGCGCGGTTGAATCGTTTGACCTGTCGGATTTTGAGGTGGTTATTTCGTCATCTGCGTTTTTCTCCAAAGGCCTCATCCTAAGACCGAAAACAAAACATATCTGCTATTGCTACAGTCCGACTCGTCAGCTTTGGGACTTAAATTCTATTTATCCCATTACGGATTACGGATTACGGATTAAAAGTAATACGCAATACGTAATGCGCAATCCTATAATAGAAATCGCAAAGCATACTTTGCGATTGTGGGATCGCCAAGCGGCGGACAGGGTGGATGAGTTCGTTGCCATTTCCGAGACAGTCCGCTCGAGGATACAAAAATACTACAAGAGGGATTCAATCGTCATTCACCCGCCAATTTCTAATTTCAAATTTCTCCTTCGACAAGACTTCGACGGTGAGCTCAGCCGAACCGCTCAGGATGGTGAGCGTGGTCGAACTATAATTTCTAAACAAGTCTCAAGTTCCAAACACAAAATTCCAAACAATTATTACTTAATTGTTTCTCGGCTCTATCCGCATAAAAATGTTGATGTGGCCGTTGAAGCATTCGCTAAACTTAACTTACCATTAGTAATTATCGGCAATGGACCCGAGTATAAAAATCTCAAATCTCAAATCTCAAATCTCAAATCTATACAATTACTTGGTTTTGTTCCGGACGAAGAACTGCCATACTATTATCAAAACTGCCGTGCCTTTATAATGCCGCAAGAAGAGGACTTCGGCTTAACGCCGCTTGAAGCAATGTCGTTCGGCAAACCAGTACTTGCCCTAAGAAAAGGCGGAGCGCTTGAGACACTTAGAGAAGGCGTGACCGGAGAATTCTTTGACGACCCGATACCGGAAGCGTTGGCTGACGGTGTCAGGCGGCTAAATGAGAATTACAAAAACTATCGTCCCGAACCGATCCAAAACCAAGCCAAACAATTCTCCGTGGAAAAATTCAGAAAAGAAATTGAAAATTTAGTGAAATTTTAGTAAGCTCAATGGGTGAAAATCACCATAGTGACCCTCAACTATAACGGCTCTGAAGAGACGATAGAATTACTCAAATCACTCAAAGAACAGGCCCATTCGACAAGCTCAGGACAAGCCGACCAAGATTTTGAAACCATAGTAGTAGATAACGCCTCGGAAGAGGCAGATTTTAAGAACCTCCAAACCGGCGTAGACCGACTTATCCACAGTTTTCCATTAACGACTTCGTCCCGATTTTTCTCACCGCAAAGCGGTGATGATAAAATCGAGGATCCTCGATTCACTGAAAATGAATCGGGACAAGTCGTTCATCCACAGGTGAAAGTTATTAGAAATAGCCAAAATTTGGGGTTTTCGGGGGGTAATAATGTGGGTATTCGTCAGGCGCTTGAAAATGGGGCAAGTTGGGTCGTTTTACTCAATAATGATACTTGGGTAGAAAGGGGCTTTATGGAGCGTTTAAG
>JACPNL010000023.1 GCA_016185505.1 Candidatus Yanofskyibacteriota bacterium | reverse complement strand
TGAAGACATTTCTTCAAAGGCGGCAATTTTATGAAAATACTTTTCTCCGGGTTTCTTTTCATATAATCTGAAATTTTCAATTTTGTCTTTTTCTTTGTCGGAATATTTGAAAGTGATTCTTCGGCCGATACGGCCGTAGTTAGATGTAGCGTCAGAAACAAGCCAGTCGGCTCTGATATAATCCGGCGCCGGCAGTTTGTCGTTGATTATTGCTCGTCCCGCCGAAATCTCCACGGCACCCTCCGAATCTGAAGGTTTAATTTCTGATAATTTTTTTTTGGAAACAATTTTTACGTCTCGCCATTTAAAGCCGTTAAAGGCAAAAACTTCCAGACTGCTCACCCACCTTTTTACATTGTTATTTATCAAATAAACCTTGATGCCGCCGCTTGCTCTTAATAAAGTGCCGTTTGAATAGCTGGCGGCAACAGAAACAAGAGGCAGTAAAAAGATCCCAAATAAAATTAAAATCAGTAATTTTTTAATTTTGAACATAATTACATAATACCAAAAGGTTGGATCTTTTGAAACTTTCGAGGTCTGACCTTTTTAGAGATTCAAGGTCAGACCTCTTTTAGTGGACATCCGATGTCGGAAAGTCCCAAACCAAAACCCCCGTAAAAACGGGGGTTTTGGATATCATAACCAATCTCATCGCAGACCGGTCAGATATAACTAGACTAAATAACTATACGAATTACCTCTGGGAAGTCTAACTTTCCTTCGGATAACTTACTTTATCTTTGGAGAGTCTAACTCCCCTGCAGATAGCTAATGCTATCTTTGGAAGGTCGGACCGTACAACGGCAAGCTCTTTAGTGTACCAACTATTGAATCGGTATCTACGGCAGTGGTTGCGTTGTTGTAGTCGGCAACCCAGTTTAGCAACCCGGTTTCGTTGTCAAGCAATATTAACTGGAAGTAGTCAGCCGCTCTTCCTGTGGCCGATGTCTTCGCGTAGTTAGTGCTTGGGTTGGTCAGTTCAACTCTAAAGGTCTTGGTTCCGCCTCCGGCAATCTCTACATCTTTGCTTGAAAAGTCAAAGGTTAAAGATGCGTTAGGCGAAGGTCTGGAATCAGCTTTCATCGTACCCGAATCAATCAAGACATTACTTTCGTCGTATACCGAGAAAGATGTGCTTGTGTTGCTCTGGGCGTATTGACCTGATGCTTCCACCTCAAACTTGATGGAACCAGAACCGGCGGCTTCGTTGTCAAATCTCAAGGTAGAGTCAGAAAGACCTTTTGCCGTAATCGTGAATTTGAACACCGTCGGGGTACCGATCAAATTATAAGGCGATGACAAGGCAACCTGCGCAATTTCCGGATACACTCTGTAGACATATATGTCATTCGCGCCCGGTATGTCGTTGCCTAAACCTGAAGCGTTACCGGAAATGACTGTTCCTGAACCGTCACCAACCGCTCTGAATCCGTTAGCAAAGCTTCCGTCAAAACTAAAGACAAAGTCAAGCGAGAAATATACGGATTCCGGCGTGGAGTTTTTCTGCGTCGCGCCTTCGGATTTGGTCTTCATGTCGGCATTTACCGCTATATCCATGCTTGAATCCTGTGGAACATAAGGCCTGTTCTCGTCGGCAGCCGACCAGACAAAGTTAGCCGAAGCCGTGTTACCCATTGCCTTGCTTGTCGTCAATGTGCTTCCTGCCTTGTTCTTGTAAGTCACAAAGACGGTTTTAACATTGTTCTTGGCATGAGTATTCTCGGTCGTATTAGACGCGTAAATGGTAAACCTTTCAATAAACTGGCCTTCATCCGTAGCCGCTAATCTGAATTTGGATATCGGCGCATTGGTTTGTCCCCAATACACAGCGCTCTTCTGCGGACTGTCCGCGGCGGCAGCCACTGTGATTGAACCGCTGTTCTTTACAGTCAAGACCTGCGTCGGAGCGGCGACAGTGCCGTTAACTTTCTGGTTAGCGGC
>JACPNL010000020.1 GCA_016185505.1 Candidatus Yanofskyibacteriota bacterium | reverse complement strand
AAGCTAAACAATTCTCCGTGGAAAAATTTAGAAAAGAAATTGAAAATTTAGTGAAATTTTAGTAAGCTCAATAGGTGAAAATCACCATAGTAACCCTCAACTATAACGGTTCCGAAGAAACGCTCAAACTCCTAAGATCCCTCAAAGAACAGGCCAACCAAGATTTTGAAATCATAGTCGTAGACAACGCCTCGGAAGAGGCCGATTTTGCTAAACTCCAAGAAGTTATCCACAAAACGACATCGCAAGTCGTTTATCCACAGGGGAGTACAGTACTGTACCCCCCACAGGTAAAAGTTATTAGAAATAGCCAAAATTTGGGGTTTTCGGGGGGTAATAATGTGGGTATTCGTCAGGCGCTTGGTTGGAATATGGACACAGACCCCGCAGAACCCCCTCGGAAAGGCGATAGCGGGGCAAGTTGGGTCGTTTTGCTCAATAATGATACTTGGGTAGAAAGGGGCTTTGTAGACCGTTTAAGGGCCGTTTTGACGGCTAAAAATGGGGTCGTAGGGATACCCCTTGTTGAGGGAGATCGTACCGCTTATGCCGGTAAAATTGGGTGGCTAAAACCGACATTAAAACATATATACCAAAACCCCACATACTACATACTACATACTACATACTGCTACGCAATCGGCGCCGCCATGGCAATCCATAAAGATGTTTTTGATAAGATAGGGTTTCTTGACGAAAAATATTTTCTTTATTTTGAAGACGCTGACTTTTCCGTTAGAGCCAGAAAGGCTCAAATCCCGATATGTATTAAGTATGATATTATGATATATCATACTATTTCTGCTTCTACTAAAAAACTTGGTTCCCCTTTACTGTTGCGCTACCATTACCGCAATGCGTTGTATTTTAATCGGAAGAACGGTCCGTGGTATATTAAACTGCTTGTCTGGCCGTGGAGTTTAATAATAGTAATTAAGCAATTAGGCAAATTGGCAATTAATAGAGATAAAAAAGAGTCAGATGCAATTTTAACCGGAATAGTTGATTTTTATAAAAATAGAATGGGGAAAATAAAATGAATAAGAATTTATCAAAACAATATTCTGACTTTTTAGACCGCGACGAGGATTACCAGGATGCTCTAAAAATAGCTAAATTAAATAGTAAAGGAAAAATTTGGCTTATTGGAGGTTTTGTTTTTAGAAACTTAAGCAACATTATTTACTCCCCCAATAAACAAGATTCAGATATTGATATTTTAATTTCTGATTCGCCGAAAGAATTTAAAACTATGAGGAGCTGGAAAATCAATAAAAACCGTTATGGTAATCCAAAATTTGTTAAAAGCGGCAAAACAATCGATCTTATCCCTTTAAAAACCGTTTCCCCAATTAAAAGATTGGGATTAAAACCTACAATATATAACTACTTAAAACATGTACCTTTTAATATCCAGTCTATCGCCTTTGATATAAGCAAAAATAAATTAGTCGGCAATGACGGAATGGTGTCCCTGATGAGTAAGAAAATTTTTGTTAAAGATAAAGACCAGGCAAAAATATATCTCAATAAAAAGGGGCTATCTGCCAAAGAGTGGATAAGTAAGAAGAAAAGAGAGTTAAATTTCTAATTTATGTTTAAAGTCGGTATTGAATGCGAATCAATAGAAGGGAAAAATCCCATGTTTGGCGTTGGGAGAATGACAGTGAAACTTTTGGAGGGAGTATCCCGTCGGCCGGAATTAGAGAGGGATTATCGTTTCATTCTTTATTTCAAGGACAATGTCCCGGAATTCCCGTTCTTGAAAGCGCCGATATTCGAAATTAAGCGGGTACCAGTGCCGTTCTTTAAGAACCGACTTTTTCCGATATATTATTTCGCGCTTTTGCCGATGCGATTGTGGTTTGACCGGCCCGATGTGATGTTCTGGCCGAATTACATGCTGCCGATAATTGCGTTCGGTAAATCAGTGGTTATGCTCACAGAAGACGTATACTACGAGACACACGAGGGTCAATTGCCTTTCCGATACCGCTTGGCTTATGGAATATTCAGCTGGTGGACGGCCAAGTTCGCTACCAGAATTATGGCAATATCAGAAACGTCAAGAAAGAACCTGGCAAAACTATATCATATTAACCCGGACCGGATTGTTATAAATTATTTAGGGGTAGATACATTGCCCTTCTTCGCGCAAGGCTTCGAAGGGCGACGAATAAAAGGTAATTACCTTTTATTCGTCGGGCAGATGTTCCCAAGGCGACATGCCAAAGAGACGATATTGGCATTTGAAAAACTCCTCGCAAACTATTCTCAAATTCTTGAGAATTTGAGAATAGTTAATTTAAGATTAATCATGGTGGGGCCGGATAAATATCCCGAGGCGATGATAGATCCTCTTATAAAACAAGCCAACGACAACCTAGGCGGTAATGCTGTAGTCCATAAAGATTATGTCTCGGATGATGAGCTAAACGAATTATACGCCAACGCAAAAGCGTTGATATATGTTTCCGACAGAGAGGCATTTGGCTTGCCGCCAATGGAGGCGCTTTCGTTTGGCGTTCCGCCGATTATCGCCGATAATGAATTGAGCCACGAACTTTTCGGTGCTCGCCCCGAGGAGACGAAGTCTCTTTTTGGGGATTATGCGTTTTATTCAAAAAGTGGAGATGTAGATGATATTACTGACGCGATAAAACAAGCATTGACTGATACGAGAAAAATACAGAACATAAAAAATTCCGGACCGGAATTCGTGAAGAAATATAATTGGAAAAGTTTCGCAGACAGGTGGATTAATATAATTCAAAAATGTCATGAAAAATAAAACTAAAAATAAATACACGTATCCAGTTAGTGTAAGCGACAGAATTAGGATCACTTACAACGAATCTCCGGCACATGTAGGTAATTTAGTAAATTCAGTAGACTTCATCTGCGAGGAAGGGACAGAAATAAGAGCTGCCGCAGACGGTGTTGTAGTTGACCTCAAATCAGATTCAGAAATTGGTGGCTCGGAAAAGGAGTTAGAACCATTAGGAAATTTTATTGAACTTCGACACAAAAACGAAGAATATTCTGAATACGAGCACTTTAAAAAAGACGGTTTAATAGCAAAAGTTGGAGACAACATAAAGAAAGGTCAGATTATCGGGTATAGTGGAGCAACTGGGTGGTTGGCTCATCTGGGACCGCATCTTCACTTTATGGTAGGAATATATGGTGAAACAGATGAGGATTACAAGACTCTCGAAATTGTTTGGGACAACTAACAAAAATGAAAAATAATTTTTTAAACTGGTTCTTTGTTGTCGAAATTATTCTGTTCGGTTTGATAATAACCGGCATTTTGCCGCGGGAAACGGCGCTTTATCTTGGCGCGGCTCTTGTTATTTACTTCCTAGCGGCACGTATCGATGATTCTCTCGTCTTTTTTGTCCGGTCAATTCCACTTTTCCTGGCAATGCCGCTTACGGCAAGTTTTGATAATTTTAATATATGGAGGATTTTGGTAGTAATAATATTTTTGAAATGGGCATGGCCACAAGTCAAAAATAAAATTAAAACTCTAAAAAATATATCGTATTTTTCTCACGATCGTGAAATAAATACGATTGTAATTTTATTGTTAATTCTGCTACTGTTTGCGATTCTCTCTATTATTCCTGCGCCGGATAAGATCGCGGCGATCAAGCGAATTATATTTTTCTTGAATTTTGCGATTTTTGGAATTGTTCTTTATTACAAAGCAGCTGACCCCGTAAAATCTGACGATCACGGGGCAGGTAAAGAGTTCGTTAAAAGATTAATTAAAAATTCAATGATTCCCGTCATTATCGTTGCCACAGTCGGCTATATTCAAGTTATTTCAACCTACTTCATTGATATTTACCAATTTATGAGAATTTGGGGAGAGGGGATACAATGCCGACAGTTCGGTGAACAGTGGTGCAACATCGCCGTACAACTCGGCAATACCTGGTTCGCGTATTACGGCGAGCAATTATCGTTGAGAGTTTTCTCACTGTTTCCCGACTCACACTCGTTCCCGCAGTTTGTATTGCTTGGCATTCCAGCGATATTTGCAATATCGCCCCTACTAATTACAAATCGTCCCAAATTACGAATAAAAAGGATGGGATTTATTACACTGCTCTCACTACTTTTTTTAATTGCCATCTTAAGCGGCACACGAGGTATCTGGGCAGCAAGTGTCGGAGTTGTTTTATTATATTTCGGACTGATGCTTTATATGAGAAAGTGGGAACTGACAAAATTATCATATGATAACTTTGTCAGTTTTAAGAAGCTGGGGTGGTGTTTGGTGATATTTTTTGCGATGTTTGCGGTCGCCTTTCCGATATTTTCGTCTCCGCAATTTTTGATAGGGAAGAGTGATGACATCTTAAAACAACGCCTTAAATCAATCATTGACTTTGGAGAAACATCCAATGCTCAAAGAATAGAAATATGGAAGAAGACGCTGATATCAATAAAAGAAAAACCCTTCTTGGGGGTGGGAATCGGCAATTATCCGGTCGTGTTGAAACAGGACATACGATTGGCCAAAGCCGGCTCATCGGCGCATAACCTATATCTCCACGTCGCTGCTGAAATGGGAATACTGGCCGGAATAATATTTATCTGGTTCTTGTGGCTTTTATTCAAAAGAAATTATGAGATATTTATAAATCTCGCCAAAATAAAATCTGATTTATACTACGACGTAAAGTCGCGTGGCGACCACGTCGCTCTACGCGATCGTGGTAAAAATACGACGGACTTTTTGAGAATTTATTTTGCCGCTACGCTTTTGTTCGTACCTTGGGTTTTAATATATTCGCTGACTGATATTGCCATATTTGATGAACGGGCTTTGTTATTTGCCTTAATACCAATATCTATCATTTTAGGAATAAAAAAAGCGAACTAGGCCCGCTTGAGTTTTATTCGCCAAGATCAAAACCGCTTGGTACGACTGGTAGAGAAAGTGCGCTTAATAATACTTCGACACCAAGAATATTGCCGGTTGTTTTAAATTTTACTGCCAACAAACCGCTCCTACTCATTTCATTCAGAGCATCAACAACAGCGCTTAAATCTCTCCACTCTAAATTATAGGGCTCACTCATAAGACAATCTACGAGTTGTTTTGCCGTCATCCACTCCTGACCCAAAAGACCACTCAATAACTTTTTTATACTGTCTTTGAGGTTCTCATTTGATGGACTAGATGTTGACACTAGCTTTGAAGAAACTTTCGTATACTTTCTTCTTCTGGCTTTGCGCACTCCGGTAAGAGACATCACAACCTCTTTAATTGTAAAAGATGTGCTTAAATGCTAATATAATTAGCACTAATGTCAAGTTCTCTCGTGACAATCAATCTCGTTGTTCTCAACGGCGAAAAGTATGTTCGCCATTTTTTGAGTTCACTGGCAGAACAGACATATCCTCACGATAAAATACAATTTAATATTTTAGATAACGGCTCGGTTGATAATACTAAGAGTATTATCGCAACCTACAACCAGCAACTTACCCCAGTACCAGAGCAAAGCACGGTACGGGGCACGGCAACTAACAACTTTGCCAAGTTTTTCGCTTTCAATTTTATTGAAAGCTCGAAAAACTTGGGCATGTGGCCGGGCCAGGAAGAGTTGCTTAAATACACCAACGGCGAATACGTCGTCGCTTCGGCAGTTGATATAATCCTAGACAAGAATTTTATAAAAAACACCGTTGAGATAATGGAAAAAGACAAAAAGATCGGAGCGTTACAACCGAAAATTTATCGTTTCGACCAACAACCCACAACCAACGACCCACAACTTACTAAAACTATTGATACGCTTGGATTCAAAATGTTTAAGTCGCGACGAGTTGTTAATATCGGTCATGGGGAAGAGGATAATGATCAATTTAATGAGCAAAAAGAAATCTTTGCCGTTGAGGGGGCTGTGCCGGTATTTAGAAAAGAAGCATTGGAATCCTGTCGGATTCCACAACCCACAACCCACCCCGCAGGAAGTGTATCCGCTGACCGCCATTCAGAAAAGGGGCGGACTTCCAGCGGGGCAGGCAACCTACAACCCACAACTGAGATCGTTGACCATGGCTATTTCTGGTACGGCGACGACCTGGACCTCGCTTGGCGGATGAGATTATTCGGCTGGAAAGAAGTTTTTGCGCCTAATGTTGTCGCTTGGCACGACAGACAGACCACAAAAACACTAAGAAAAAATTGGCTCGACTATTTTTCAAGAGTGTCAACGCGCAAACAAATCCCGATTAAAAAACGCCGCTTGGACTGGCGAAATACTCGTTGGACATTAATCAAAAATGATTATATAATAAACATTCTGAAAGACATGCCTTGGATTGTTTCACGAGAGTTCGCAGTACTCGGATACGCGATTTTATTTGAACCTAAAGTATTGAAAGAAATACCGACATTTTTCAGATATCTACCAAAGATGCTCCGCAAAAGAAGAGAGATAATGAAACGGGTTGTTGTCGGTTCAAAAGAATTTAGAAAATGGATCAACTAGATTTTAATAACTACCCAACAGAGAAAAAAAGACATCACAAGCGTCGGTTTTTTTTAATTCTTGGAATTGTTGTTCTCGGCTACATATTTTTTAATACAGGTCTTTTAACCAAAGAGTTTGAAATAAAGAATAAAACCGTTGAAGACGCTAAGGATTTCGACGCGGCATGGTTCAAGAGATTCGCCAGTCTGCTGTTTTTCAACCAGAATCAAGCAGAAGAAATAGACACCGATTATATCATGCCCGAGAAGGAACCGGAACGTCTGGATATTCTCATCCTCGGCATAAGAGGTGAATACGACGACGAAGACGAAGAAGCCGGCTCCTTACTGACCGATACAATAATGGTCTTCAGCCACGACCAACTCACCAAAAGGTCGTCTTTAGTTTCCATACCGCGCGATCTTTATGTAAAAACTGGTTCCGCTAAGAACAAGCTCAATGCGGCTTATGAATATGGCCTTTACCGAAAAGAAGGAACTGATTATGTGAAAAAATTAGTATCCCAGATAACGGGAATATATATAGACAACGTAATAGTTGCTGACTTTTCTTCGTTCGAGAAACTAATAGACCAGCTTGGCGGCATAGAGATCACACTCGTCAAACCGTTCACAGAAGAGGGCCAGTGGGGGTACGTGTTCAAACTGCCGGCCGGCGAGAACCACCTGAACGGACAGGACGCTTTGTATTATGTCCGGTCGAGATACTCGACCAGCGACTTTGACCGGGCCTTCAGACAGCAACAGGTGTTGTTCGCGATAAAAAATAAGCTGACTGAATTGAACGCATTATCCGACCCAATAAAAACCTTGTCCGTTATCAACACATTAAACCAAAATATTAAAACCGACATCAATATCTGGGACGTGAAAGAAATAATTGACCTCGGCAAAGAAGTGAACACCTCGCCGTCTATGTTTAAAAAACAAGTCCTGTCTACGGACAACTTGCTTTATCAGACCACGGGACCCAACAACGCGTATATATTGCTTCCGACGGGTGATAACTTTGATCAGATAAAACAACTGTTCCAGGAAATTCTGATATAAATCAAAGATTAAAAATCAAAAATCAAAATGACAAATCAAAATTTTAAAATTTTTTATTCTTAATATGTATTTTTAATATTTGATATTTAATTTTTAATTTAGAGTTATGACTTCCATCGTAATTATAAACTACAAAAACCCGCCATTATTAAGATTGTGTTTGTCGTCCCTAAGACGAGTCCTCTCCGCCAATTTCAAACACGAAATATTGGTTGTTGACATCGCTTCCACTCCCGAGACAAGAAATGTGGTCAAAGAATTTACGAACATAAAACTGGCGGCATTCAAAGAAAATATCGGCTACACGAAAGGTGTGAACGAGGGTATCAAAACATCATCGGGCGACTATGTTTTGATATTGAATCCCGATGTAGTGCCGCTGGTCAAGTCCATAGAAGACCTTACTTCATATATGGCTACCAATATAAATATTGGCCTCGCGGGACCTCGGCTTTTAAATTTTGACGGTTCGGCGCAAAGTTCCTGTTTCCGGTATTACACCCCTTTCACCATACTCTGCCGCCGCAGTCCTTTAGGCCGCACACCTATCGGTAAGACGGTGCTGGCGAAATTTATGATGACCGATAAAAACCTCAACGAACCGACAGAGGCGGATTGGTTGATGGGTTCCGCGGTTATGGTCTCCCGGAAAGCGGTAGACAAGATCGGTTTACTGGACGAAAAATTCTTCTTGTACATGAGCGATGTTGACTGGGCAAGACGCTTTTGGGACAATGGTTTCAAGGTCGCTTATTATCCTCACTCCGAAATGTATCATTATCACAAGAGAGGATCGAAAGGACAATTTGGACCGTTTGATGTTTTTATGAATAAACAAAGTCGGTTGCATTTAGTTGATGCAGTGAGATATTTTAGGAAATACGGGTTGAAAAATTAACCTAATTATTCTAATTGCTCTAATTATTCTAAATAATGACTAATCACTTAATGACCAAGCCGTCTTAGTCATTAAGTCATTGGTTCACCAGCCGGCGAATTATTTAGGTCAATTAGGTTAATTAGAATAATTAGAATAATTGAATACGTGTTTTAAATCATGTTAACTATTTCAAAAAAACTTTTTATCCCGTTGTTGCTGGTTGTTTTGGTTGTTGGTTTTGCCGGTGGTATTTTTTTTGAACGCTCAAGCGGCGATACCGGCAATCCGGTCAAGATATTACTCAACAAGGATCTCGGCCGGCCCGACCATATTGATTTCTCTCTTTTTTGGGACACCTGGAATTCTGTACACAATAAATATGTTGACGAAGAAAAACTAGATACCAAAAAACTCCTCTACGGCGCAATACAAGGAATGGTGGATAGCATCGGCGATCCGTATACGGTGTTTTTTGAACCGCCGGAAAGCAAGAAATTCCAGGAAGAAATATCTGGTTCTTTCAGCGGTGTCGGTATTGAAATAGGCAAGCGTGAAGGCATCCTGACTGTTATTGCCCCTATCAAAGATACCCCCGCTTACAAAGCCGGCCTAAAAGCAGGCGACAAGATCCTGCGGGTAGACAGCGCGCCAACCGCTGACCTTACAATTGAAGAAGTGGTCAATTTAATACGAGGCAAACGAGGCACTCCCGTTGTTCTGACAATATCATCAAATGGCGCTGACACTAGAGATGTAGAGATAATTCGAGACACGATAAAGATCCCGGTCATTGAGTGGACAATGCTGGAGTCGGAAGGAAAGAAAGTGGCATATCTTCAAGTATTCACTTTCAATCAAAATGTTGATTCGGAATTTCAGAAAGCGGCCCAGGAAATATTGAAATCAGAAGCTACCAGCTTGATAGTTGATTTTCGCAACAACCCTGGCGGACTTTTGGATTCAGCAATAAATATCGCGGGGTGGTTCTTGGATAAAGACCAGATAGTCACCGTAGAAGCATTCAGAGATAGCTCAAGGAACGAGTTCCGAAGCAAGGGCAATGGTGCACTCAAAGCATACCCGACAGTAATTCTGATAAATGGCGGTTCGGCATCGGCTTCGGAAATCGTAGCCGGGGCCTTGCATGATAATAGGGGAGTGCGTCTGGTTGGAGAAAAGACGTTCGGCAAAGGTTCTGTACAAGAACTTGAAAAATTCAAAGACGGCTCATCTTTAAAAATAACGGTTGCCAAATGGCTCACGCCCAACGGGATCTCCATCTCCGATACTGGAATAGAACCGGATGTAAAAGTAGAACTGCCGAAAGAAAAAATTGAAAAAGAAGAGTTCGAATTCGAGCTCGGTACACCCGACAAAGACCCGCAATTGGATAAGGCATTGGAGTTATTGAGGTAGGAACTCAATCCATTCCATTTGTCGCCCTATTGGTTACGGCCCTCGGCCTTCTTTGGACAAATGCTTAAATTAACCTTCAATTTGCTTAACAAATTTCAGCACCCGTTCCTCTTTTCAGGATTTTCCGGCCGAAATTTGTTGAATAATCAAATTCTTGATTAATTTAATCATTGTGTTATCCAAAGAAACCAAGCGGTCTTAAATGCAAATGGATTTCGTTCCTTAGTTAATATATCTAATTAAATGAAGGAAAAATTTGAAATAAAACTTCCGGAGAAAAAACCTAAAGAAAACGAGCCGGCCGCCGAAGGCGAGCCTCGCCAAGGGCGGGAAATAGAAACGTGGGAAGGCGAAGGCGGAACGGTTGCTGCGCCCTCCGACTTGTCCCCCGAGGATCAAAAAGCGAATGAGGAAGCTTCAGGCGAAGGACGAGAGACTAAAAAAGAAGCATCGGCCGAAGTGCCAGAAACAGTTGTCGAAGAATCGAAAGTTGAAATAAGCTGGCGGGAGATTTTGATACACGCAAAAGAAGAATTTCCCGATGACGTTAAACGACTAATCGATACGATCAATCGAGGGGATACGCTTAATTCTCAACAGCAGAGCAGGTTGGATAAGTTCTCTCATCTTTGGTTCAGGGAAACTTTTGGCATTGTAAAAAAGAAAAAGCAGCCTGTTCCACAACCCATCAAAAAAAAGAAGCAATTAACCGAGGAAGAGCTGACTAGACAAAGGAAGCAAATTGAAGAAAATAAAATAAAAAGGTCAGAAAAAAAACAAGGCGTTCTTCAGGGATTAGCCGAGTTAAAGCGTAAAAAAATGGGACAACTCCATCGTGCTTTAAGAAATTTGGATGCCGGAGAGTCAGTTGAAGAATTTATTGATGAAACAAGAAGGGTGGTATATTTTGACGAGGAAAACAGTCAATATTTTGTAGAAGAAAACGGTACAAGAAAAGTCCTGGGAATCGGCGACATTGTATCTGATTATGCCTGGGGGATTAAATATTTCCCAGACAGCAGAATGGCTGACGCAACAGCATACAGAACTATTGCCAAGAAAATCTTAACAAATGAAACACGACGTGATTTAGAAAAAATTCACGATCGGGAATTAGTTTTCCAAGAAAAAGATACGGGCGGCTTCTCTTTTGTCAAATTCAAACAAGTTTGGGAAAAAGCGCAAGAGTCAGAAAAGGCAAGCATAATGGGTCAAGTCGGTTTTATAGCAGAAATAGCCGTCAGAGAATTTTTGTCTAGGGTCGGTTATAACTATAATCTGAACTTTGTCGTATCACGAGCAACAATAGAAGAAGACCGATATTTCAAATATGATTTTAAGATTAGAATTAAGCACAAGATAAGAGGTATCGACGTTGAAAGTAATTCAACAATTAAAACTATAGGGCTTGACTTAAAAACCGAAGGTTCTAGAAAAACGGTTCATCTGGGTAAAACTAAATTGGGTAAAAGGGTGGTAGTAGATGAAATCTTTATATTAAAAATACCCGGTAATGTAATTGGAGAATCATTTCTTCGATGGCTCGAAGCCGATGAGCCCTCTGGCGGGCCGGAGCGGTTTTTGCCGCCGGAATTGAAGAAAACGATACTTAAGGCGGTAACGGAAAAATTGGTTGACATTCCGCAGGAGGTCTACGACCAGATAGTGTAGTTGCTGGCTTTTAACCGCGACGGAGTCGTAACAGCGACTTCTACTGTCTGGTTTTTGACAAAATTATATAAAATTGCTAAATTGTTACATTGTTAAATTGTTATGAAAGTTATAATACTCCAAAACATCAAAGGTCTTGGACGGATGGGGGATGTGAAGAACGTTTCCGACGGTTATGCCAGGAATTTTTTGTTTCCAAGAAAAATGGCTAAATTGGCTACCGATGCGGCTTTGAAAGAGGTTAGTTCACTAAAAAGGAAACTGGAAGCAACACAAAAACTGGAAAGAGAGGGTGCTGCCAAGCTTGCAGAACAATTAAAAGACATCGTATTGGAATTTAGTAGAAAAGCAACTAAGACCGGCAAAATCTATTCTGCCGTTACCAAGGAGGATATAGCTGAAACATTAAACACGAAAGTCGGTTTTCGTGTTTCTTCGGATTCAATAAATCTCGAAGGGCATGAAGGAGGCCACATCAAACGGCTCGGCGAACACCTTGTTAAAGTAGAACTTTTACCCGCCACACAGGAGGGCGCTCCGGATGTCACGGCCGAAGTTAAAGTCAAAGTTTCTCAAGAGTAATTTTTATTGTTCAAACTAATTAATGTTTATACCCATATATCATTATATGGGTATCTAGAGAGTTTTAATCGCCAAGTCCTAATTTAATAAGGCGAGAACGAATTGCTCCGACTTTACGGCCTAGAAGATTAGAGATTTCTTTATGCGAGCGGCCAGCTATATAATGGCTTACAAGTTCTTCGTCTTCGCCATCGTCCCACGGAGAATAGGCCTTGGGATGACTTTTTCTGATTTCTTCAGTCGAGTATGCTTTGCCAATCTGTCTGCTCTGAATACTTTCCGGCTCGTCACCATCTATTCTCAAATTCTCAAGAATTTAAGAATACTTTATCCTGTTTTTGCGATCATCTTTTATAAGTTCGCCGCCCGCGGAGAGAATAAAAGCATTATATTTTAGCGTCAGATCGTCGTCTGATAATTGAGAAAATTCTGATTCAATCTCCGCTGATTTGTTTCTAAACATGCTATCTTGTTCAGATACCGACGGATGAACTTTCAAAGCGTTTTCGTTATAACCGTTCAAATATAACCCGCCCAGCGTCTTAACTCTAGATAAAGCCACATAACCTTGCCCCTCGACAAAAGCCCCTTTCAAGTCTATGAACGCTTCATCCAGAGTCGCGCCTTGGCTTTTATGAATCGTCATCGCCCAGGCCAAACGAAGTGGTAATTGCTCAATTTTAGCGATTGCCTCGCCGTTTTCTTCAACCGTCCATTCCGCCGGCCCGACTATGATTTTCTTCCCTTCACGGGTTTTCACTATTGGCGAAACATCCTCTTCATCGAAATCATTTTCACTAAACCCCATAACCGTCCCCACCGTTCCGTTCACATAACCAAGTTCAAAATTATTTTTAGTGAACATCACAACCGCTCCCTTTTTCAATTTTAATTCTTCGGGGGAAAGACAGCCCTTTTTCAACTGCTCAACAAATCTCTCATTACCCCTGCTTTTCATAATAAAACTCACCGGCGAACCTGGAAGTTCGTTCAATTCTTTCAAATTTATTTTATCAACATCGGCGTTATGGGGGAAAAGTTTGGTTATTTTTTGATTATTCGGTCTTCGGACGACGTAATCGCCTACGACCGACGAAGTCGGCGATCGAGCCAAACAACTGTCCAGACATTCGTAATGAAGATCTAAAATATTTCCGGAGCGTATGGCAGACAACAAACCAGCGAGTTCCGAGTCAGATTGTCTATGTTGCTCCGTTAAATAGCAGACGGCGGGGTTGGCGGATTGCCAAGCATTTGATTCAAAAGCGAATTTGTAAGGCGCTTCGTCTTGATGCCTAACCGGCGGCAGTTGGAAAAAGTCGCCGACAAAAATAACCTGCATTCCGCCGAAAGGCAGTTCCGAGCCCTTGATAACCCGACAAACCGTATCCACAAGGTCTAGAACCGAAGCATCCAGCATAGAAATTTCATCAATCACCAGCACGGCGGTTTTATTAATTTTTTTGCCTCTGTATTTTCTGATCTTTCTTATGTCGGTGTCAGTAAGTTTTTTCTTTATCCCGACCCCGCTCCAGGAATGAAGCGTCATTCCGTTAATGTGAGTAGCGGCGATGCCAGTAGAAGCGGTTATGGCCGCGTTGATCTTGAGCTGTCTAAGGTAGGGGATATAACGATTGATCGTATGTGTTTTGCCCGACCCGGGCTCGCCGGTCAGAAAAACATTTCTCCCCGTCTTGAGTATTGAAAGCGCGCTTTCTTGAGTCATTTCAAAATTTTCTCATTGATTTCCTTAAAAATCAAATACTCCAAACCTGTGGATAAACGACTTGCGAAGTCGTTTATCCACAGGTAGACTTGACAAGTCGGGCATTTATATGCTATAATTAAGACACAGTACTTCACAACTGCTTTGCTGGGCCGAATCGCATGGCGCGAGCCGGTTGAGCGAAGCGCAGCCCTCGTAAACCCCGTAAAGTGGCAAGCCACCACGGGGGACGAAGGAGGCACAATGCAGACGTTCCAAATCGTTCAGTTCACGCCCATGTTCCGAGGCAAGGGTCAGGATCGCTACGAGATCCTGCCCAAGGAACTCGGACACGGACAAGCCACCGTTCAGTTCCCAGACGGCATCGCAACCCGTCAGTTGTACCTCAAGAATGAGGACAAGGACGGGAATGACACATGGACCGGCTGGAACTGGACAGCGTTCGCCGTGAGCGCGCTGGCATCCTGGAGAGCCACGCGGCTCACCAGGCGGCAGTCAAGGCGGTCACGGCGCGCGTCCAGAAGCTCACCGATGCGCTCGGTGAGCTAAAGAACAAGCGCGGCCGCGAAGCCACGCAGGATCGCAAGATCTTGCGTGAGGCGCTCAAGGCGGCCAAGGCAGTCGCGACTGTTGCCGCCGCCGATCTCGACCACATCGCCGCGATCGCGGAGAGGGTTGACGACACCCACCCCGAGATCGTCGCGTTCGTGTAACCCACGAACTTCACACCCCCCACACAAGGCGCGCCCGCCTTCGCCACTTCGGCGAGGCAAGCCAGCGCCGCCCCTCCCCAGTTCCAGAAAAACTGGGGAGGGGTTTCTTTTTAAGTATTTGTCCAAGAGCAAAGCGATTGGCCACAAATACTTAACCCCGCACTAATCCCACCCCCTTTCGCCAGTAGGCGGATGGCGGCCTAGCGGATTAAGATTGGTGTGGTGCGGGGCTGTCTTCTGTCGAACTAAAACTCCGCCGATTGGCGGAGTTTTAGTTCGCAACTATTTATGGTGAATTTATTGAACCACATTCACGACTTTGACCAGCCGTTTCTGGCCGTTGAAGAGTTTCTTTTTCCTAGTAGTAAATTTAACTTTGCCATTCACTACAGCGTATATAGTATCGTCGTGCCCAAGACGGACTCCGTCACCGGGGAGAAATTTAGTCCCTCTTTGGCGAATGATAATATTACCCGGCTTTGCAATTTGACCGTCGTGAAGTTTTACGCCAAGATATTTGGGTTGTGAATCGCGTCCTAATTGAGTACTGCCTATAGCTTTTGTATGTGCCATATTTTAAACTCAAATCAAAGATTAAAAATCAAAAGTTAAAATGACAAATCAAAATTCAAAAATTTTTTATTTTTAATTTGTATTTTTGATATTTGATATTTAATTTTTGATATCTTATAGTACTGCCTATGTTAGCAAAAATAGCAGGTTTAGTCAAGAAATTTCAATACCATATTTTTCTTGCCGTCTGCATGGTTCTTATAGCTGTTATCAGCTACAATCTCGGTCAAATAAACTCTCTCAAGAAAACACCAATAACAGTGCGAGAAGGTGGCGAGTGGAAGGTAGGGGGTGGTAATCAAAAAGCTGAAATATTTAACGCCGTTGACAACATTCCACGTTCCACGCTCAACCCACAAAAATTAGATACCCGTGTTGTAGCTTCCAAAAATTCCGACAAGTACCACTACTCTTGGTGCTCCGGCGGAAAGCGGATAAAACCCGAAAATCAGATATGGTTTAATTCCGCGCAAGAGGCGGAAAGCAGGGGATACGTCCTTGCGGGGAATTGTAATAAATAATATAGTTGCTTGGTTCTTTATAACCTGGAGCTAAAATGAGGTTTAAGAGAGTAGCCGAGTCAGCTCTTGATTGTTATCCTATGGAAATATTTCCCGGTGATCTCAATTCTAGAGGAACCATCTTTGGCGGCAAGATCCTTGCTACAGCAGATAAAGTGGCCGGTTACGTAGCAATGAAACACAGCGGCCTTGAGTGCGTAACACTGGCCGTGGACTCGGTTAGGTTCCTGGCTCCGGCAAAACAGGGAGAAGTTCTCGTGTTCAAAGCCGCCGTAAACAGAGTATGGGGAAGTTCTCTGGAGGTAGGCGTCAAAGTATTAGCCGATAATATCACGGCACAAACCTCAAGACATATCCTTTCCGCTTATTTTACGTTTGTTGCCGTAGACGGGAATGATAAACCCCAAGAGATAGGGGTTCAGCTCCGACCGGAAACTCCGGGTGAGAATAGACGGCACGAGGAAGCGCAAAGAAGACGAGAACACCGTTTTGCACTAGCCCACCGCTTATAAGAGCGGTTTTGTTTTATTGAAAAGCAAAAGGAGTATTTAGGGCGCGCGCCGGTTAAGGGGTCAACCAAAAAACAATCCCGTTAGAAGTCTGTCTTCTGCCAAAAGATTCTAACGGGATTGACTTTTTTGATTTTTTGAATTATAATTATTATTTCGTCTGATCTAATATTATGGAGATACGAAACATTGCAATAATTGCTCATGTAGACCACGGGAAAACAACTCTTACCGATGCCCTGATGAAACAAACAGATATGGTGGAGGAAGGATTCAGTATGGATGTAAACGCGCTTGAGAAAGAGCGCGGTATTACTATTTATTCAAAAAACGCGTCCTTATTCTATCCTTCGACAAGCTCAGGACGTCCCGTAACTAAAATAAACATCGTTGACACTCCCGGCCACGCTGACTTCGGCTCCGAAGTAGAACGGGTTTTAAGATCAATTGATTCGGTACTGCTTATCGTAGACGCCCAAGAAGGACCGATGCCCCAGACCAAATTTGTCTTAAAAAAGTCCCTAGAACTAGGATTAAAACCGATACTGGTCATAAACAAGATAGACAAGCCAGCCGCCAAGCCCGATGAAACCCACGAAAAAGTTCTGGAACTTTTTATGGACTTGGGCGCCAATAACGAGCAGTTGAATTTTAAAACTATCTATACCAACGGCAAAGCGGGAATAGCAAAATTAAAAATGGACGACGAGTCAAAAGATATTACCCCGCTGTTAGACCTGATTCTTTCCGAAGTACCGGCGGCGCCTTCTGATATCTCTGCCCCCTTGCGCTTTCAGCCATTTAATCTTGGATATGATAATTTTTTAGGCCGGCTCGGTATCGGCAGAGTTTGGTTCGGAGCTATGAAAGTGGGGGATAGTGTATTTATTAAGAAACCGACAGGTGAGACACGCACCGGAAAAATAACTAAATTGTTCACTTTCCGCGGGATGGAAAGAAAAGAAACCAGTGAGGTCCAAGCCGGCGATATTGTTATGGTTGCCGGACTTCCGGATATATACATCGGGGAAACAGTTTGCGCGTCGCCCAACATAGAACCTTTATTGGCTATTAGCGTAGATGAGCCGACTATCTCCCTTAATTTTTTGGTTAACGATTCTCCGTTTGCCGGAAGAGACGGAAAATTCGTGACCAACAGACAACTAAAAGAACGATTGGAAAGAGAGTTGGAAGTAAATATCGGGCTTAAAATTGATTTTGCTTCAAATGATTCTTACAAGGTTTATGGCAGGGGAGAACTCCATATCGCCATACTTCTTGAAAATATGAGGCGAGAAGGTTATGAACTGCAAGTTTCACAACCTCAAGTAATTATCAAAGAAGATCCGGTAATCGCCGGAGGCAAATTGGAACCCTTTGAAGAGGCGCTCATTGACGTTCCCGAAGATTTGTCCGGAGTGGTTATACAAAAGCTCGGCAAGCGAGCCGGCAAAATGATGAATATGGGGCAACACCACGGCGAAGTTCGCATTACATTTGAGATACCAACACGCGGTCTTTTGGGTTTCAGAAACGAGTTTATGATAGACACGAAAGGCGAGGGGGTACTCGCAAGCCACTTTATCGGCTTTCGCCCTTATGTCGGAGAAATAAAAAAGAGAAGCGTCGGCTCTATGGTCTCTATGGAAACCGGCAAGGCGCTTGGTTTTTCGTTGTATAACCTCCAGGACAGAGGCAAGCTATACATCGGACCGACTACCGAGGTCTATGAAGGAATGGTCATCGGCGACGTTTCAAAAGGAAACGATATGGCCGTGAACCCCATTAAAGGTAAAAAACTGACAAATATGCGAGCTTCCGGTTCGGATGAAAATATCATTCTTACCCCTCCGTCTCCGATAACTCTTGAGACAGGACTGGAAATTATGCAAAGCGATGAATACCTCGAAGTGACTCCCAATAATATCCGCATTAGGAAAAAATACCTCACCGAAAACGACAGAGTAAAAGCCGAACGGCAGTCGGGGGGATAAGTAAAACAGTCACTCAACCCCATCCCTATTTTCAATTGCTCTATGCTGTGGTCACGAGACCGTTAAGTAATTTTTATCATTGAAATTCTTTAACAAATTCTTCGGCAATTTGTCATTGTTCAGACAAAAATTGTAGCATCCGTTCCTTGTGATAAAGAATTTCAGTTGCTAAAAATTACCCAACGGTCTCGCTCCCTGGATGTCTCTACTTAATCGGTAGTTAGTAAAAACAAAGAAGCTCCGCACCGAAGTGCGAAACTTCTTGTGCGGAACTTGAGAACTCCACTATCTGGAGAAAAGTGACGTGAGCTTCTTCCAGATACCGACCTTGGGGCGGGGGTTGAAATCGTTTCTCACGCCCCATCGTGCACCACCCCTGTCGCCCTGAAGAACCATGTCTCTCAGCGCGACAACATCCTTAACGGACTTGCCCTGAACGGTCAGGGTATAGTTGCCGACACCGTAGCGCCAAGAGTTCACTTTCGTTCCGTCGTAGTCCGCTTCTTTCCAACCATTGCGTTTCATCTCAGCCCAAGCAGAGCCGAGATAGAAGTAACAATGCAGCGGAGTCTGCGGACCACGAAAAGCGTCCAGAGCATTCCCAGATGACCTCTCGAAGGACATCTGCCAGCTGACCAGCTTGTCCTCGGGAACCTGGTAGTCGTCTGGAAGCGAAACCAGATTGAGCTTACGGAACACCGTCCCGTCAGCGTTGAGAAGAACTAGACTTGCCATTTTCCTGTTCCTTTCTTCTTTGTGCCCTGAGTGAACCCAGGGTCACGAGTGGACGAGAGGATAGGGCCACATCCTCTTAATCTTATTATATCACACTAATTATATCATTGCAATAGCACGAAAACCCGCTATTTTGGCTGATTTTTTAATACGCAAACCGGTTTGCGTATTCATTTACAACTAATCAAGCTCACAACACCTATCGTCGGGTACAATTCTATACCCGACTGACAGGCGCAGACAGGTACAGTCCTGTACCTGTCGCAGTATTGTACCTGTCGTCGAAGTCTGATTTTGACTCTAAATAAAAACCGTGTTATCATATACACGCTTTCGAGTTCGTTTACAAGGAGCAAATACTATGACAAATCCAGTTAGACTTGGTTTTATTGGATGTGGTGGACATTCGGGAAGACATGCCGATGTTGTTCTAAAAATGCCTCTGGATTATAGAATTACCGGTGCTTTTGATTTAAAGAATGATGTCGTAGATGACTTTATAAAATCGCGGAGGGCTTATCCTTGTTATGCTGAAAATCGCGACTTGAAAAAGTTTTTAGCGATATCTGAAATAGAAGCAGTTCTAATAGGCACACCGCACAGATTTCACCTAGAGCAGGCAGCTGCTGCAATTGAGGCAGGTAAACATGTTCTTTGCGAGAAACCACTTTGGGAGGGTCAGGGAGAAAAAGAATGTAAGCGTATTCTTAGAGAAGCTGTTGATAAGAATCTAATTTTTTCTAGCTGCCATTTGAGGCGTTATGAGAAAGAATATATGTATATCAAAGAACATATCGGTGAATACATTGAAAGATTTGGACGTGCCCTAGAAGTTCGATTCCAGTTCTTCTATCACGAGCCCAGTACTGGCTGGAAGATGAACGATTCATTATTGCTTGACCACATGAATCATGAAATAGATTTGGTTCATTTCTTGTTTGGGCACAGCTCCACTCATTTCTGGAGAATCTCGCATAGCTTCGACGAATATCGAGTGGCTAGCAAAACCGAGAGCGGTCTGGCAATCTGGTTTACTGGCTATCGTAGACTCAAGACCCATACATTTCGTAATGAGCTTGAACTCATATTCGAGAGAGGCAGAGTCAGAACAGAAGTTATCCTTAACAGCACCACAGGAATGGTAAGCTCTCAGGTTTCGGAAGTTGCTTTCGAAGATGATAGTGAAATCACTACCCGATTTCGTGCTCACTCTTACGATGATGCTCTAGTTGGAGTAATGATCAACTTTGCTGATGCTATTCGTGGCCGAGACGAATGCTATCTTACGGCTCAAGATATGTTGTGCAATACGACAATTTGCAACGACCTAGTTGCGAATGAATATGGTAATCTCTGAAAGGAGGAGTGATGTCTGAACTGTCGCCAGCCAAATTAATTGAGAAGATTGTTAGAGCAAAAGTAAAACTAGAGAATTCCAAGATGATTCATAGGAACAGTTGTCCTATTGAAAGTGACCCAGAAGGATACGCTCCCTGCAGTTGTGGGGCTTCAAAAACAAACTCAGCCATTGATGCTGCTATCAGAGAACTGAATATTGATTAACTAGGATTTAGGAGTCTTACGCCGACCAAGGAAGTCGGCTTTTTCTTTTTTAAAAACCCGGATAAAACAAGGGGTTTTGCATTTCTACGTTGTTTAAATAATTCGCGGTAATTTTATATTACTTATAAATCTTATCGAGCCAGTATTTGTTTTCTCCCGATTTTGTTTGCTTCGCAACTACAAAATCGAGGAGCCTCGATTTTTCAACCACGCTTCGCGTGGGAAAAATCGGGACCACTCCCAATCTTGTCTAGCCAATATTTATTTTCCCAGTTCCATAAATCTCGACATGCTAAAAACGCCTTAATGTCTTCATCAAAGGTAGTTAATTCTTTCAGCTCAACTTCGCCTTGCATCGGACCCCATTCGTGTTCGCATTTTATCTTTTCTCCACGGATTTTTTCTCTACCGCCCTTGTCCCGCATAGTCGCCGGGCATTTTAAGCAATGCCTTGATTGGTCAAGACGCAATATCCAGCGGGTTAGGGGAGGTATTGTCGGATCTTCTCTTAACGCTTCTATATACGCCGATGTCTGCACATTATAATCCCGATAAATCGCCATTGATGTTTTGATATCAAGAACACCTAACTTGCCGTTTAATTCGGCTAACACATCCATCGTACCGGCAAAGTGGTGCTTTTTGCTTACCACACGCTCTTCTACTTTATGAGCGACAAGTTCATTTTGACTATAGAAATCCATAAACGCCGAAACGGCGGGTTTTACGGAGTCGGGGATAACTATCGGCTCCTTTTTTAATATTGCTTCGACTGTCTCGTGAAGCAAAGTTCCTTCTTCGGCTGATTTGGCTTTAATGGCTTCCCCGGTCTTAAAGTCAGGCAAAGCGGCATAATACATATATAAGGCCGGTTTGGCCTTTATACCGACAATAGCCGTCACGCGAGGATACCAAACATCATCAATGAGATAACCATTGGCGTCCATGAAATTTTGTTTGTCTTTGTACCACTGCATACTGTTAACTATATCAAAAATTAAATATCAAATATTAAAAATACAGATTAAAAATAAAAAATTTTTGAATTTTGATTTGTCATTTTGATTTTTGATTTTTAATATTTAATTTATCGTATATTAATGTATTTCTCCCAATATTCGTACAATTTCTCCGTCGCTAAAACGTCGTCAAAACAGTATTCAGCGATTTTCATATATTCTTTGTCTTTGAATAACCGAGCAACATCTTCACCTGATATTTCTTCCGACTTGGGGCTTTTAATGCCGAACGCCTGGCACCACATATGTAAACCGCCCTTGCGCCTCACCGCGCCAAAGAACGTCAGTCGATCCAGCAGATCAAGATGAGTGATGACTTTGCCAAATTGATCTGATTCATACCTGTATGTCATTAAATTCTTGGCCGGTTTAATTTTATTTATCGCCGAACGAATCATCAGATATGGAGCATCAAAACTGCGTCCATTAAACGTGATGAATTGGTCGTAATGAGCGGACGCATCCCAGAAGCTTTTCAGAAGGTCTTTTTCAGTTTTATAAGGGATATATTGGACACCATCTTTTTTCCCGATTTCTCCCAAATCATTTTGATTTAGTTGAGAAATCGAGGATCCTCGATTTTGTTTCTGCGAAGCAGACAAAATCGGGACCTGTTTTTCAACCTTTCCTTCTAAATCCAAAAAATAAACAGCGCCTTTACTTGTTTCGGGATTCAGGACGCCTATCGCCACTACTTGTCCCGTTAGGGGAGAGAATCCAAGACCGTCTTTGACCGCTTCAATATCTTCCGGCGTTTCAGCGAAACGCAAAAGCAGCTCCTGCGACTTATCATCAAGAGAATCAAATTCAACACCAACGGTTTCAATATCAAAAATTAAACGGGGCATCAGGATAATAAGCGCAAAGGGGTAATGGTATTTATGTGTTTTTTGAATTCATCAAAACCCATTACTTTGTGCGAAGTTTTCTTCTTGCGTCTGTAAATAAATTTATTGATTAAAGATTGGTTTATGTCTGGGTTAGTAGAGAGAAAAATCATTTCAAAATCAGGGTTCATATAGGTTTTCTCTTTGATATTTACACAACAAATAAAACTGTGCAGATCCTTTGGATAAAAAACGTCTATTCCAAACTTATAATCTTTAGCGTAAATAAAAAAATCTGCTCTGCTTTTGTAGTTATTAAATGGCTTTTGTTGATGAACAAAAACTTCTCCGAATTTATTAACCAAGAGGGGGTAGATCTCTTTTTCGAAACTCTTCCCGCGCTCTCCTATAATTTTGGCGACATCAGATCTAATTTTGCCTTTTGTATAATCTAAATCTTCGTCCGAAAAACCGAGAGATTTTCTTAACTCTGTTAAACCACCGTACTTCCTTTGAATTTGCCTAGAGGAGGGCAGGAGGGGATATTCGTCAACTTCTAATGCCGAAGGGTATCTATTATTTGTTTTATAGAATTGATCTAGGCCGTATTTGATTTTTTCTAAAGTCCACTTAATAGGAGGCGGGGGCATATATTAATATGATAATGGTTAATATTTAAAGTATTTTATCATAAATTTTAAGTTATTAAAAGCAAAGAACCACCTCTTAAGCTGGTGGGGAATAAATGTTAAAGTTATTATTTGAACGTCGCGCAATATACCTTTTCGGACGTTGAAATACTGGCCTAATTAAAGACCCTATCTCAAAAACCCCAATATTAACCTTAACACTTGTGATGTTATAGATATTACGACCAAGAATATCTCTATCACTAGCGTGACTATCGCTTTAGTAGCCCCTTTAATATCATCTGAAGATATGTCCTTGGGGGTTAGGAATTGTCTAAGATCAATGTCGTTGCTATCAGACAAACCCTGTGACTCGTTGACCTTGGGGCTTATTGGGATATTCGTATCTATGTTTATGTTCTTCAAATCAAATGGGAAATTAAATTTAAAGGCATCCAACACCTCTCCGGCGTTGATTCCGCCGATACCGGCGCGATTTATCGCATCAAGTGGATTTAGATTCAAAGACGACTCCGGATTTAAATTTAATTCATTCCCCTGCGCAAAATTAAAATTTACTAACGCTAAAACACACAAGAGAACGGATATGATAACTTTTATATTAACAATCGCCATTATTCTAATTATAACATTTCCCTACCCTATTTTATAAACAACTTGACATAATTAATTTAATATTGTGTTATAATAATAGGTCTAATCATTTTTTGTAAATAGGGTTACCTCCTGCCACAAAATGGATACTGCCTTTTTAACGGGCAAAATAGAGAGCATATACTTGAAATCAACCAGCTCTCTTATAACCCAGCCCCAGAAACCTTTGACATTGAGCCCTCCCCATAAATGCACAAGCGCGTATTTACCGCCTATCGGCGCTATCCAGACGCCGTAAAAAGGATAATAGGATACTAGAGGTTTAGTTTTTAGAATTCTCAAAATATTTTTAGCAACTATTTTACCCTGGTCAACGGCGACATAAGCCAGCGCCGGTACGGATTTGCCTGTTTTGAAGTCTATGAATTCGGTATTGTCGCCTATGGCAAAAACACCGGGCAAGCCGACTACTTCAAGGTCGTTGTTCACCTGGATCTTTTTTCCGCCGGAGGAGGGTACAGGACTGTACCCTCCGGAGGCAGCCTGTCCGTCCTTTGACGGAGACCCGCCTCTGGCAGATTTTTCGGCCAGCGGAAGTCCGGGTGTATATTTCAGCAGATCAGGGAGACGGATACCTGCCGTCCACATTATCAGGTCCGTCTCGATATGCTTTCCGGTCTTCAATTTTATATAGTCGCTTCCCGCTTCTTCAACTGCCGCATTTTCCATAACTTCTACGCCCAAATGAGTAAGCCGTTTTAGAATAGTTCTTCTTTCGTCGTCAGACACGGTCGGCAGAATTTTTGGTCCCGCTTCCAAAAGCATTATTCTCTCACATCGTCCTTTAATCCCACACATTCTAGAAAGTGTTTTCACACAACAGGCAAACTCGGCGGCAACCTCAATGCCGGTGAATCCGG
>JACPNL010000022.1 GCA_016185505.1 Candidatus Yanofskyibacteriota bacterium | reverse complement strand
TGTAGATACATTTCGCGGTCAATGTCGCCGTCGAGGTAAAGCGAAACAAGCTTATCCAACTTCTCCTTCGTTTCGGAAAGTTTGGTTTTAAGATTTTGGGCAACACTTCCTCTTTCTGAAATTGACTCTTTCTCCCACAGGTCAATTTGTTTTTCCATGTTCTCAATTTCTGAAAGAGGAAGCGACACTGATTGAAGCAGATTTTTTGCTTGCGAAATGAGTGCGGAAGAAGATAGATACGGCTGACGGCACACACCTTTCTTTTTGGTACAGCGATAGTAAGTATATTTCGTGCCAAAACGATTGGTGGCATATTGAGCCGTAATCATACTTCCGCACTCACCACACCGAGCGAATTGTGCAAAGGGAAAATGGTTTGGCACTTTTTGCACGCGAGGACGAGATTTTTTCGCAAGCATTTTTTGAACTGCTTCAAACAGTGTCGGAGAAATAATTGGCAACATGAATTTCCCTTGCGGAGTTGACTCAAACCAAAATGTCGGAAAACGCAGAGAAACTATTTTGGTCGTGTCTACTGCGTAAATGATGCGCCCACCGTCAACACTGTTTCTCGCCAAGCGGTCAGGATGCCATGCGATTATTCCATTTGCCTCACCTCGTTCAATACGCGTCATCATCTCGCCAAATAATTCTCGTCCGGGCTTTTTTGCACTTTTCGACTCTTGAAATTCCTCCAGAATTTCAAGATTTTCTTTACGCGCATATTCTCGCAGTTCAAAAAGCTGTGCCTCGATAGACATTATTTGGTGGTCATCATCCTCTGTTGATTTCCTCGCGTAGAGAAAATATTTTGGTTTGAGGTCTTTCATGATTTCAATTGGGGGGAACTTTGGGATTTCGTCCGCTCCGCCAAGGGCGGAGTCGGGGCACACAGCGCGATTTTGGCTTCCGCAAAATCGCTCCGCTTTCTTAATTGCGTTTTCCCCGCCCTTTCCATTTTGGAAAGCTCTGTGCTTCGCACAGAGGCGCGTAGCGCGCGGGGAAACGCTAATCTTTTAAAATTTCTTCTAAAAAATCATTTAGTTCTCTTATGGTGTCTTTATTGTACCAAGTTAGAACCTATTTTCAAAATAAGTAGTCAGTACATTCCGCAGGGCAAAGCCCTCACGCGCGACTACGCGCGTGTTCTCGCCAAGCGAGAAAGCGGAAATGTGCAAATGCACCGAACGGCTCAAATGCCAGTAAATGAGCCGTTCGAGAAAAAATGGTCTCGGTTTTGCGAAACTATATTACGGGAGGGAGGATTCGCAAAACCGAGACTAAAGATTTTTGAAGTTCGGCGGGATTCTGAATTCTTCCCG
>JACPNL010000019.1 GCA_016185505.1 Candidatus Yanofskyibacteriota bacterium | reverse complement strand
ATGTCTTTTTTGTTCTTTTTATTTCCTTCGCTGTGAGTCGTAGTTGAGATAACGACTTCTTTTTTGTCTGCTCTGTTTTCCCACTTATTATTCATAGTTGAAAGTATATCAAATAGTCTAAAAACAAAAACCCCGCAGGGTTTTAATCATTTAATATGTCGGGGATAGCGGCTAACTTCTTGAAGCAAATCTTGATTAGAATAACGGCGGCGCTGGATAGAACGCCAGCCCCAATCCTCTTCCGTATCCGTCGGGCAAACCAGCGGACAAACCGAACGAACGGCCGTCAATCTGTCACTCACCACATCAGTCATTGAATCACGCCGAGTGTACCAAAATATCTGACAATTGCGGATCTTGTCTTCGGGATTTTCTGAAGAGTCCAGACGAATAAATTCATCATGTCCAGTAAGATTTTCAAAAATAATCTACAGGGCTCTCATTACATGGCCGTGGCAGATAGCGATAACTTTCTTGCTTGAACACTCTCTGGCCAAATGAGAGACAAAATCCGTTTTCAATCTGTGGCATAAAGCCGCAATGGACTCGCCTCCGCCAGCCGGATAAGAAAAGAACGGATCTATTTCATGCTGCCGTTTCTCCAAAGCAAATAAACGTCTTTTTTCGTCTTCCGGACAATTGTCCATAAGGGCCATGTCGCGCTCACGCAAACTAAATTCGGGCCTCCATTCGGCTTGAGGAAGATCCAGATAAACTGCTGTCTCTTTGGCCCGGATATAATCAGACACATAGAATCTATCCAACGGCATGGGGGCATTTTTCTTCAACCACTCGCCCGCAACCTTGGCTTGCCGAATTCCCAAATCAGTCAGGCGAAAATTTCGACTGTGCGTATTCCTGAATTCGGGCGTGAAAAAATGATTGTCCCCTTTTCGGCTTGCCTTGCCGGCTTTATTAAGTTCCGACTGGCCGTGTCTGACTAAAACGATATCTACGGGCAGAGACATAATTGCGTCCTTATATTTAAAGAACAGAAGTAGTAGAATTATATAATATTTTTTAAATTTAGCAACCTTCGCCCCAAGCCCTTGCATTGTTTAAATAATTTATTACTATGTCTTTATGAATCCCGTTAGAAGTCCTGGACAGAAAAAATTTGTTCAAATTTTTTCTTATAGACCTAACCGGGTACAATAATAAATAATGAGTTTGTCTTAGAATTAGCTCTGTGCTGAATAAGACGGACTTCTAACGGGATGAACAAAAAGAATCGAATATATATCATAATGACGGGAGTCGTGGCAATAACCTTAATTTGGCTTAGCCAAAATAATAAGAGCAAGGAGACGGACTTGGAACTGCCTCTTGATGAAGAGCTATCGGACAATATCGCCGCCGAGAACGTTGGCACTCTTGAAGGAGTTTTGTGGTCTTCTGGTGACGAAGCAAAAGGAAATCTAATGTTGATTAGCAACAATACGACTATCTATATAAGAACCTCGCGCGACTTCAACGATTTGGTTGGAAAACACGTCATCGCTTCCGTAGAAGGAACTTTAGACAATTTCACGCTCATAGACATAGTAGAGAACCTCACCAAAGACGGGTTTATTAAGACAAACTAAAACTTTTGATGGAGAAATTACTACAAACACTACAAAACAGTGCGGTAATGCCTATCTTAAAAACGTGGTTTTTTGACCACGGTATTGCTGTTTTAGTAATTCTTGTTCTCGCTTTCATTGTAGACCGGCTTACTCATATGTTTATAGGAAAATTCATAACAAAGGCCGTGTCCACGGGCAGATTCGTTTCAAAAGAAGCGGAAGAAAAAAGAGCAAACACTTTGATCTCCATCATCCGGCGGCTTATTCATGTTGTCATAATTATAGTAACCCTGATGATGGTTCTATCCGAACTAGGCATAGACACCGGCCCGCTGGTCGCCGCCGCCGCCATCGCCGGCCTAGCTTTCGGGTTCGGCGGACAGTATTTGATAAAGGACTTGATATCCGGACTGTTTATAATAATGGAGAATCAGTACCGTGTTAATGATGTGGCATGCTTTGACGGCACTTGCGGATTGGTGGAAGATATCTCTCTTCGAATGACCACCTTGCGAGACCTGGACGGCACGGTTCACCATGTCCCCCACGGCTCCATTACCCGCGTTTCCAACCTGTCCAAATATATAGCTAGAGTGAATCTGAACGTCGGCGTCGCCTACGATTCCGATCTGGAAAAAGTTATCAGAGTCGTGAACGAGGTCGGCAACGAACTGGCTCAAGACCCGGAATGGCGCGATATGATAACCAAACCCCCGCAATTCCTGCGCGTAGACGACTTCGCCGACTCGGCGATAATCATTAAGATACTCGGCGAGACCAAACCCATCAAACAGTGGGACGTCACCGGCGAACTGCGAAAGCGCCTCAAAATCGCCTTCGACAAAAACGGCATAGAGATACCGTTTCCACAGAGAGTAATACACCAAAAATAAAATCAGCCCCAATCGGGGCTGATTTTTATTCGTATCCCTTGAGTTTTCCGAGTTTGGTATGCTGGCGAATCTTCTCAAGCGCCTTGGCTTCTATCTGCCTGATACGCTCGCGGGTGACAACAAAAACCTTGCCCACTTCTTCAAGGGTGTGGGTCACGCCATCGCCGAGGCCAAATCGCATATCAAGTATCTTCTGCTCCCTCGGAGTCAGATCACTGATTATTTCATTCAAATATGTTTTGAGGATTTTCCTCGCGGCTGAAGTTGAAGGAGAAATGGTATCCTCATCGGGGATAAAACTTTCCAGCGCGCTATCGCTGTCATCGTCCTCCCCTACCGGCGCTTCAAGCGAGACCGTTTCTTGCGATATCTTCTGAATATGCCTGATCTTCTCCACTTCAACGCCCATTTCCGAAGCTACTTCCTCCGGAAGCGGGTCTCGGCCTAAATCCTGCACAAGCCGACGCACCACCTGCTGGTATTTGTTTATCGTCTCCACCATATGCACAGGAATGCGGATGGTCCTGCCCTGATCGGCAAGAGCGCGGGTTATGGCTTGGCGTATCCACCAGGTCGCGTAAGTCGAGAATTTGAAGCCCTTTTTGTAATCAAATTTTTCAACCGCTTTGAACAGGCCTATGTTCCCTTCTTGTATCAAATCCAGCAAGGTCAGATTTGCCGAGCGGCCGACGTATTTTTTCGCTATTGATACGACGAGGCGCAAATTGGATACCGCCAAACGCTGCCTGGCCGCCTCATCGTCCTTCGCTATTCTTTTGGCTAATTCCACTTCTTCGTCTCCGGTCAGCAAAGGATACTGGCCTATTTCTTTAAGATACATCTGGACCGAATCAGATACCGCTGATTCGCCGAACTCTTCTTGTATCTTTTTCTTTTCCTCATATTCTTTGGTCTTTTCTTCTTCAAAAACCTTGCCTGATTCTATGATATTGATATTCGACGACTCAAGCCGTTCGTACAACATCTCAAGGCCCTTGATATCTCTCTCAACCTCGGGAAAAGAATTCAAAACCTCGGACTGTGTAACGAAGCCCCGATGTTTCCCCTTCTCTATCAAAGCCAAAATGGCGCTCTCGCCGAGTTTTGCGCCTGCTTTTTTTGCTCCCGACTTTTTCTTTGCCCTCCGTAGCTTTAGCGAAGGATGGGTTCCTTTGGCTTTAGCCTTTTTGACTTTCTTGGTAATTTTTTTCGGCCGGGACGTTCTCCTCTTTATCAACTTTTTGACACTCCTTTTTTTATGATGTTTTTTTGATTTAGACATGATTATATAAATTAAAAATTAAATATCAAAGATTAGAAATACATATGAAAGATTAGAAATTTTGAATTTTGATTTGTCGTTTTGATTTTTGATATTTGATATTTGATTTAAATTTTGTGTATCTCCGCCAACTCCCCCGCCAACTTATTAAACACCGACGCGAGTTCGCCTATCTTTGCTCTATCTCCAACCGCTTCTGCCGCTCTCATTTCGTACCCGAGATCGGCAAGACGCAAATGGATCGTTTTTTGTTTTAATTTATTGAATATATTTTTAAATTCCATTTTAAGTTCGTCATCTTTGAAATCGTCCCACAATGCTTGCGATCTTAGATAAACAAATTCTACATCAAGTGTTTTACCTGCCCCGTATACAACTTGCTGTTGTTCGGGATCCGAATCGAATTTTTTTATGAAATTGCTGAAATTGAATTGCTCCAGGTCTTCCTTCGCCAACTCATCAAGAACTTGTGATGCCAACGGGTTTAAAAAACTTTTATCAAGCGTCATGATTTCTTGTTTGAATAATACCGGTTTTTTAACAACAAGGGATAATAGAGCCTCGTTCAACACTTGTTCGACCGCTTCGCGGGGTACAGGACTGTACCCTGCTTCGCTTGTTTGATCGCCTGCTGGCTTGTTCGAGTTGTTCGAGTTGTCATTTCCAACGTTTCGAACACTTCCAACATAGCCAACATCAATATCAGGAGCATCCCTTATATCTGCCTCAACGGCCTCTTCTTTCACACGAAGCAGATACGCCAACTGGTTCACCCAGTGAGTTCTCTCCACGTTGCTGACAAGCCGCTTGACGAAAGGAGCAACGGTCAAGATGACATTCTTTTTACTTTCCGCCGATTCGGGATTATAACTTTCTTTGGCTTTATCAAAGTAGAATTCCACGACCGGCTTCGCTTTTTCAACCACTTCTATCCAGCTTGCCCCGACAGAGTTCCCAAGGAGTGCTTGGGATCCCACTCCGGGACCCGAAGCGGCGAGGTTGCTTCCGTACCTCTGAATATAATCAGCGGGGTCCTTGCATCTTGCCCCGTGATCGTCTTTAGACGATTTTACGGGGTCGTCAAGTGAGACCGCCTTGACGTTAAAATCCTGTCCGAGCGCTATTGCTATACCCCTTTTGGTCGCCATCACTCCGGCAGAATCCGTATCAAAGCAGAAGTCCAGATTGTTAGTAAATCTTTTCAGGATGGCAAGATGCATCGGCGTAAGAGCGGTTCCCGATGAAGCAACCACGTGCGTCACACCAGCCTGATAAGACATGATGGCGTCCATATTGCCTTCTACAAGAAGACATTTATCCTTTTTTCTGATGTCGGTTCGGGAATGGTCAAGGCCGTAAAGTATCCTGCTTTTGTCATAGATAAGCGTCTGCGGGGTATTGATATATTTGGCCACGACGCTCTGACTGTTGTCGAGCCCCTTTGTGGCTTGATCAAAATCAGAAGTCGGGGTCCCGACCACTTCGCGCGTCGGGACCTTGTCTTCAAAGATGCGGCCAGTGAACCCCACAACCCTGCCGTTAGCATCCGAAACAGGAAACATTATGCGCGAACGAAACCTGTCGTAGATCCCTGTTGTTGGTTGTTGGTTGTTGGTTGTCTTTTGACCACTACTCCCGCATCCACTATCTCTTTTTCAGTAAAACCAGAATTGCGTAAATATCCGCTCAATGCATCCCATGTATCGGGCGCGAACCCAAGACGGAATTTTGCCATCGTTGTCTCCTGGAGCCCTCTGCTTTTCAAATATTCAATAGCTCGTCGGCCCGCGCCGGAATAGCTTAATTGCTTTTCGAAAAACCGGGCTGATGACTCGCATATTTGATAGAGGCGATCTTTTGAGTCCTTGATGGTAGAGTCAAACTTTTCCAGTTCTATGCCTGCCTTTGCGGCAAGTATTCTCAATGCCTCGGGAAACTCAACCCCCTCCATCTCCATTACAAAATCGAAGATCGAACCACCCTTGGAACAACCAAAACACTTCCACGTCTGGCGTTCGGGAGATATGAAAAACGATGGCGTTTTTTCGTTGTGAAAAGGACAAGAGGCCTTGAAATTCGCTCCGGCTTTTTGGAGTTTCAGGTACCCGGAAATGACATCAACCACGCTTAAGCGATCCTTAATTTTAGAAACATTATCCATATCTACGAATTACGAATTTGTGCGAATATACTAATACTTAAGAAAGTATTTATTATAAAGGACTTTTGGTCCCTTTGAGATGCCTGAATATTTAAATGTTATTCAATTATATACCAATGCATAAAAAATGTCCAGAAAAAATTCCCCGCAGGGAATTTCTTAATATCTTAATATCTAAATTTCTCTATTTCTTAATTTCTATCTCTTCTCGCCAAGTATTGTATTTCTTAGTGAGAGTGTGCTGGAAGTAGATATTGACCACATACTCGCTCTGTTCAAATCCATCGATCAACTGGCGCAGAGTGGCTTGATCCTTACCGGCCGCAAAATTCATCATCCCATTCAGATCAACTGTTCTGGAATTTGGTTCGCCTGTTTTGGGATTCTTTCCGCGAATCAAGGACTCAACGGCTTGCCGCGGCCCCTTAAATACTACCCTGGTTTCAAATTCATCCAGAGCTCGGGTTTTCTTATTTTGAAAACTGATCCTGACATTCAGAACCGCTTCGGCTGTTTTATCTTTAACCTCCCAGTCCAGGTCGGCATAAGCCACCGTAAACGAGAAAGAAGGTCTGCCCCCGATCGGATCGGCGGCGATCTGGAGATCTACCGGAATAAACGAGTGATACCCGTTTTCGAACAACTCCGTTCCTTCGGGGATATTCGGCTGACCTAAAATTGTTGGCCTAAACCGTTTCGCGGCCAGCATTATCGGTATGGGAGGATCAATAGCCCCAAATTTGTCTTTGCCGTTTCCGTTCTCAACCACCCAGTCCTTGTAGGACGAGAATCTAAACAAAGCGTTTCTAAATATTTCTTCCGGATCATTATATTCAAGTTCATTCCAAATCTCCATCATCTCTTCCCGTGTATTAGCCGGCCGATTGCCGATCAATCGCAAAGGAGAAGCCAGCGGATCAAAAAGATCCAGCCCAAACAAGGCCCCATATTCCTTAAACAACCGGACTCGGCCATGATCATTATAGAAGAGAAAACTGAATAAAACCCTGTTGTTGAAAAAATAATACCAAACCGTCAATTCGGTATGATAACTGCCCTTATTCAATTTTGCTTTATTGCCCGGCGCAGGCGCGCCCCAGAGCAGATAAACATGGGCCAAGTCCCCCTTCAGGCCGCCGCTGGGACCCTGAAAACGCGTACCCGGAATATCAATATCAGAAGCAAAGATCTCGTTTTCGATATCTTTGAGTCGGCCGTCGATCAACACCTTAAATTCATTCTGCGAAGTTTGCGTATTAGTATCCCGTATATCCCAGAAGCATTTTTCAAACTTGCGAAACTCTGCCAGTGTGTCAATTTCATTAAACGGTTGAATCGTTTCCGGTCTCGCCAACCCGAGGCAAAACCCCGCGGCATAACCGTTTTTCTTCTCATCCGGAGTAATAAAGAAACCGTAATCTCGTTCAAAATCGTTCTTTGGCCCATAAACGGGGTTACTCGGGTCTATTTTGATCTTTTTGCCGGCGCAACCGGACAAAAGCAGGAAACAGGAGATAGGAATTAGGAGATAGGAAACAAATGAAAGACGCAATGTTTTAGTCATTAGCGGCCTCCGTTCATCAAGTTAGCAATATCACGGCGATCAGCTTTTAGAATATGAGAGAGATCGTCTATTTTGTATCTGACTCCGGCAAAAACATTACGCGATTCGCCGTCTCCCATACTTTCTGTCAGCAACTGAATGGATATTTTTTCATTTTGAGCAAATAAACATCGTCCGTTTGACTGTAAAAACCATACGTCAACATCCGCGTCCAATTTGTCTCCGTTGACGCGCTGATCTGTTTTGACCCGCCATCTTATATAAAGAATCGGGTCAATTTGTTTGTCAAGCTGCCGGAGGGTTGTCTCTTCTTCCTGTTGAGCATAAAGAAAAGCCGCGGTCTGAAAAAATGATTGCTCGTCCGGTTTTTGCCTTTGAGGTATAAAAGGAGTATGGCGACCGAACATCTGTATAAATTCTCCGAAATCAGCAGAGCCGCGATAATTCTTATATTCAATAGCCGCGCCGAGATAAGCCGGCGTCTCGTCGGAAATACGAAATTCGACGCGCGTTTTTCGAATAATTGGCCAGTTGCTCATATCGGGAATCGGCACGGAACAATTCGCCGGAAACGGCTTCGACAAGCTCACCGCGGGCGGCGTATCGGCTCTGGCAAAGTTGGTACAGAAAAAGAAAACAATCAGCGCTAAAACAAGGCCTTTTCTCATTATCAATCCTTGTAAATGAACTTTTCATAACTCTATACCAATAATTTATGGGTAGCAACCCCGCGCCACATCTCGCTAAAAGTAAATGGGCAAGTCGCCTTGCCCATTTACTATGATACACCATCGTATCATAATGATAGGAAAATTCATTAATTAAAAACCCCCGCAAGAGCGAGGGTTAGGGGTCGAACCTCCCGAGGGAGGTTCGACCTCACTAATTACTTAATGTCTTTATTTCTGAATTTCTTAATTTCTACCAGGGCATAGCAACATAGAAAGTCGGTATCAACCTCTTATCTTCCAGCCGCCACGTCATCTGGGCGGGCAAACCCACGAACGGAATAAAGAACTGAACACCCATCCCGGGTATATTGAATTTTTGGACAGGAAATCTTTCGTCACTAAATCTGGCCACAGCCATATCGTCATATAGAAATGCTCTTACTGGTGCACCCAGAAGATATGTCCCCGGGATCGGGAATCTCAATTCCATGCTGGCGTAGGCGCATTGGTTACAGATAATACCACCGTATTCGGCGCCACGCCCGAATTCCGGTCCGCCAAACAGTATATAATCGCCATTGGCTCTCGTGTTAGCCATCAAATCGACTCGGCCAGCAAACAACGAATTTGATCCAAGATGCCGATAAGTTCTACCCGAAATGTTCACGGACGTGTAACCCTGAAATTCCTCGCCCAATGGCGGCGCGAATTCAATCTGCGCCCGAAGCGCGTTACCATGGAATGGCCCCCAGGTGTTGCCGGAGGACAGAACCGTATCTCGAACATAAGCCGTGCCAAAAACAAAATTAGAACCGGTTGAGTTGTCAAGGAATCTTTTTACTTGCAAGTCATCAACAGAAAGCTCGTCGGGATTAAGAACGTTGGCGAACGAGCGATGACGGAGTTTCGAGTAAAGCTCCAAACGTTTGAACTTGCTGAATGGATACGCGGCAGAAAGATTAAGCGACGACTCTTTGACCCACGTCCGGTTAAGAATGGGCTGTTTGGGAAATCTTTTCGCTATATCGTAGTGCCGATAAGAGAGAGGCATTTGATTGTGGCTGATGCCCCAAAGCCAAGTCGTACGTTTCTCTTGGTTTATGTTTGAATAGTCAAAAATATTAATACCGTAGTATGAAACATATCGACCAAGATGATGTTTGGTCTCAAGGATGTTGGAACACCTGACAAAACCCTGACTAACTATTCCCCAATAAGTACTGGCGCCAAAAGCGACTTCGCCGCCTCCGCATTCCCATTGTTCCGGCGCCGGCGTCGGGTTGAGAAGTTGATTTTCATCAAGCTCAAACTTGATCAAATCACGCGAAGGATTGAAAACATACGTTCCAGCCGATCCCGTGTCCCGAACCGTGTATTCCCGGATCGGCTTTTTTAACTTCGCCTCAAAAACCTTGTCAAACACACCGCCGCTTTGAGTATCTTCCGCGGCTGATACGTGGTAAACGGTATCCGTCGTCCCTTTGGCAAAGACGGGCGTCTTTGACCCCAAAAGAAATTCGGTCCATTGCCTGACTGTTCGTGTAGACAGTTCAAGAGTGTACAGATTCCAAATCCCGTCAGCTTCGTCCGAAGCGTAAACGATCGTTGAGCCGTCATCCGACCAGCTCGGCCAGCTATCGTTGAAATCGCCGAATGTAAGCTGCTCGATCGTAATACGATCATTGCCGTTGCTCAAATCCATCAGAAAGAGGTGCTGGAAATCGCCATCGGAACCGACATATACAACTTTTCCTTCCACCGAACTGAACTGCGGCGCGGTGTCATATCGGGCATCTTTAGTTAGATTTTCAAATTCTCCGCTCTCAAGTTTAATCATATAAATGTCTCTCGTGGTATCCTTTGCCGCCGAGAAAACCAGCGACTCTCCATTCGACGCAAATGACGGTGAGAATGCCTGATCAAGCGGCAATTCAATTTTTCTCAATACATCACCCGTCTCGGCGTCAATAAGCATCAGCGCGTGATCTTTGGTTTTGGCAAAAAACGCCATCTTACTTCCATCGGGAGACCAGCTCTCGTCAAAACCGTTAAAAGACCATGTCTCAAGTTGACTAATAACTCCTTCCCACGGAATAGGAGGAAGCTGTGGCGTAAGATTTACCAGCTCATGGCCGTTCGGACCAAAGGCCTGGTTTGCGTCTGCTAACTTTTCTCTTTCTTCTTTAGAAACATAAATCTTATCTTTGGGTATTTCGTACTTCCCTAACCCCACACCATACTTAAAAACAGTAAACACCGCGAGTTGCTTACCGTCCAGTGAAACGCGTGGCGAGCTCATCGGAGCAGAATGACCCCATGGCATAACGAGACGTCCCTCAAAGTTGTCGTTCTTTTCATCGGGCTTTGGCCGAGCATTAAACTCGTCCTCATACTTGTCCATCCAGAAACGAGTTATCCCTTGATTGAACTTTTCGGAATCAACATCCGGATTGCCAAGTTCGCCTTTGGTAAGGTCATAAAGCAATTCGCCAAGTCCGACTTTGATCTGCTTGAATCCCTGAACCTGAAACGCCACTCCCGCGCTAAATTTTTCCTCAAGCAATTCGAAAATCATTTCGCACTCTGAATATGGATTTGCTCGTCCTTGATTGCATGCTTCCCATGTAGGAATAAAGTGCCTGTCAGAAGAAGCAATACGCTGGCCATCCCTTCTAATGTCATCCCGCGTATGCGGCTCGTACAGGCCGGCGATAAATTCAGCTCCGCCTTCATGAAACCAAAGAGGGCGCCGGTTATTCATTACCTTATCAACAAAACCGGGATCCAAAATGTCACACTGAAATTCATGCGCCAACTCGTGAACACCAATAGCTCGGCTCAACGGTTTTGAAAAATCGGCCTTAAGCACTTCCCGCCTTCTTCCGCATTCCACAAACGCGCCGACTCCTTCGGGCAAAAACCCGCCGACAAGATTACTTGACTCCATATCGGCATGGGTCTTGTACAGAAAAATAGGAATTCTTTTTTTTATCGTATGGTTATAAAACTGCTGGCCGCTCATCCGATCACGGGCGTTCTCCAGATTAGCAACGACCATTTCCAGATATTCTTTCTGGACCGGATCGTTAGTATCAAGGTTGTGCCGAACATCAAATCGATATGATTTATAGAATTTGTCCAGCTGGTTATAACGAACATTGTTCTTGCCGAACTGCCCGAGTTGAGCATAAGCAGAGTTAATGGCCAACCCCAGTACCAGAGCAAAGCACAGTACAGGGCACGGCAACCAACAACGTAAAGTCGCGTGGCGACCACGTTGCTTTACGCGACCAACAACCAACGGGATCAAAAAAACGCTTTTGATTCGCACGGCTTTCCCTCATTATCAATGAGCTAAATTACGCTTAAAGTACGACTATTCCTTGTGTCCGTCAACCTCGTTAGACATTATTTAGGCTATTTACTAAGTCTTATAAAAAATTGATGAAAAAAGTTCTTTTGCCCTTCATTAATAAATCCTTTTCCTTTTCGCCCAAAAAACAATACAAATTAGCCGCCGAGCGAAGCGAGGCGGGGCTTCCTCTGGCTTGCGAAATCCTAACTGGCGGAGGGGACAGGAGTCGAACCTGCAAGCCCTTGCGGGCGCCCGCTTTCCAAGCGGGTACCTTACCATTCGGTACACCCCTCCATTATTTATACACTTCGTCTCTTTTGCCTATTTTAAGAACATATAACTCTTTTGTTTTATCATTTTTATCAAAAATAACACGATAGTCACCCACACGAAGACGATAAGTGCCATATTTATTATCTTTCAATTTTTTGGCATGCACAATCATGGCGCTTGATAAAACAAAGAAACGCATCTTCTCGGCGATGCGCCTCTGTAATTTTTCGGGCAGTTTTCTTAAATCATCCGCGGCATTATCGGTATACTTTATCTTCCACTTAGATTCCAAGTTCATTAAACAGTTCCTCCTGTGAAATTAGTTTTTTATTCTTAATTTGGTTTCGACTAATTTTTATATCCTCAACATGTTTCAGATATTGTTTAAGAAACAAAAGCTTACGCTCGTTGTCTTTAAGCGTTTTTCTTAACTTTTCTTGCTCTTTGACCAGATTTTGATATTGTCCCACAATATTAGTATTCATACACCACAAGGGGGATGCGTGAGAAATAGTCGGGCGAACCAGCTGGTTTTTTGCTTACCCTTAAATGGGTTAGAGATAAAAAGGTGCGCCGTTCCGCTGTGAGCATGGCGCATAGGTGTTTCGTCGTGAGCGATTTTTTCAAGCGCGCCGGCAAGGCCTTCGGGATAACGCGTTAGCAAAGCGCCCGATGCGTCGGCAAGAAATTCTCTTTTTCGTGAAACCGCCAAACGAATTATTGTCGCGATCAGCGGCATAACTATGGCCACGGCAATGCCAAGCAATAAAATTATCGCTCCTCCTTGTCTGTTATCGTTTCCCCTGCTGAAATTTCCAAAAATACTCATCCGCAAAAACCAGTCAGCCAGAATAGCTATAAGTCCAGCCAGAACAACAACAACGGTTGAAATAAGAATATCTCTGTTGCCGATATGCGAGAGTTCGTGGGCCATTACCCCCTCTAATTCATTTTTATTTAATTTCATTAGCGCTCCCTCTGTCACGGCAACCGCGGCGTGTTCAGGATTTCTGCCGGTAGCAAAAGCGTTTATCTGCGGGCTATGCATTATATACACCCTCGGCATCGGCAATCCGGCAGTAATTGACAAATTCTCAACAACGCGGAAAAGTTCCAGATGCGTCTCGCGAGATGCCGGCTTCGCGCCCGACATAGCTAAAGCGACCTTGTCGGAATACCAATAAGCGAAAAAATTCATAAACACCGCCAAAAATACGGCAAAATACAATATTCCGGGCGAATTATACACGTAGCCGAAAATCCATCCGATAAAAATTATCAAAACCAAAAACACGGTCATCAATAACCATGTCTTGCGGATATTTGAGTCCTTATGTTGATAAAGGTTTGCCACGGTGAAAAATATGTTCGTATGCCTTATAAACCGTAAGTATAAAAAACGGCATAATTAAAAAGAATAAGTATTCTTCAAGCGGTAAAAGCCAAATTTTGACACCAATAAGACCTTCCCCGGGAAAAGACCAGTGGCTTCGCCAAACCGCGAAAGTATCCCAAGCTGTTCCTAAAACAAAGAAATGTAAAGTTATAACCAACCTTTCTTTGAACGAATGATATAAGTGAATCTTATATTTCCACTCCACATAAAAAGCGCTGGCAAAAAGAAACAAAAGAATTAATAGATATTCTCCCGCCATTTTTAAAAACTAACCTTGACTGGTTCCCGAGCGGCTTCTTCGTTGAGTTCGAAGAAGTCGGATTTTTTGAATCCGAACATATTGGCAACAATATTTGTCGGGAACTGCTCTATCTGGGTGTTGAGGGTCATTACATTTGTATTGTAAAATCTGCGGGCGGCTTGTATCTTGTTCTCGGTATCGGAAAGCTCGTCCTGTAATTTTGTAAAACTCTCAACCGCTCTTAATTGAGGATAATTCTCCGACAAAGCGAATAAACTTTTCAGCGTTCCGGAAAGCATATTCTCCGCCTGCGCCACCGCTTTCACATCTCCGCCCTGCTCTGCGTTCATTGCCGCCGAACGGGCTTTGGTAACATTCTCAAGGACCTCTCTCTCGTGTGAAGCATAGCCCTTGACCGACTCAACCAGATTGGGAATTAAGTCGTATCGCCTCTTTAACTGCACGTCAATATCCGCCCATGCTTCCTTCGTCCTGTTCCTCGTACGAACAAGCATATTGAAAGCGCCCGCCAACCAAAGACCGACAACGACCAAGATTATGAGTAAAATAAGTGTAGTATTCATGTTTAAATATTAACAGAATAAAAAAGAGGGCGCAATGCCTCTGTTATAATAGACCACAAACATATTTAGCAATGGCCATGCTTGCCGACAAGCCCGGCGAATCAATTCCTATCAGGTTGATTAGTTTCGGACTTAATCTGTCGACTTTTATTATAAAATCCAGTTCTCCCGGAGCGCTTGAAAGCGTCGGCCTTATTCCGGAATAAGCCCACTTTAAATCGCAACTTCTTATATTAGGACAAAAGCGTTTGATCTGTTCAACAAAAACACTTACGTCTGTCTTATCTTCCGTATAATAATTTTTTGACGGAACAAGACGAGCATTCGGACCTACAAATAACCTGCCATCCACTCTTGGGCTAAAATGAATACCCTTGCCGGGATAGTGAGAAGGATTTACCGGATAAACCAGCCGCTTTATAAGCTCTCTTTTGGCACCAATAATCTCATAGTATTCTCCTCGCCAAGGATATAACGTATAACCGCTAACACCGGCCATTTCTGAAATTTCATCGGCATAAAGTCCGGCGGCATTAATAATAACTTTACAGGGAACGTAACCTGCTCCGGTACGAACTAAATACGTGTCGTCCAAAACCTCTATCCCAGTAACGCCAGAATTAAATCTGAAACTAACGCCATTCTCCAAAGCGTCATCAAACAACGCTCTAACCAAATGGGCAGGATCAATAACAGCAACTTCCGGTATAAAAATTCCGCCCCATGATTTTAAGTTTGGCTCTAATTTTCTAACACCGAATGAAGTTAAAAACCTAACTTTTAAGTCCTTATTAAATCCTCTTTTCGCCATATTCGCCAACGAAGGAATTTCTGCTAACGCGCCGGCGATACTGTGACCCGACAATGCTATCAGCATTCCGCGCCTCAAAATAGGCAACCCCTTGTCTGCCATATAATCAACCGCGATACGGCTGCCCTCTCTGGCAAGCCGCGACTTTAAAAATTTAGGGTTCTGGTGAAAACCGGAATGAAGAACCCCGCTGTTAAAACGGCTTGTTTCAAGCCCAACATTCCCCAATCTTTCAAGAACAACAATTTTGCGATTTGGATATCTGATAGATATTTCTCTTGCGATAGCGCAACCAACTACTCCCGCGCCAATAATGACGATGTCGTAAACTGGGTTTTTCAATGTCAAAGACCTCCCCGGAATAATACATCAGCAATATCCCAAATTGAACAATTTATCAAGTATCGGCCCCTTGCTCAACTTTTAGCGTACGCTAAAAGTTGAGCAAGTTATTTAATTTCCGATGCCGCTTTGATAAGACCCACAAACAACGGGTGTGGCGATAACGGCCGGGACTTGAACTCCGGATGAAATTGAGTGGCAACAAAGAATTTATGCTCCGGAATTTCTATAATTTCAATCAGTTCTCTTTGGGGGTTAAGACCGGCGATAAGCATCCCTCCTTTTTCCAACTTCAAGCGGTAATGGTTGTTCACTTCGTAGCGATGACGATGGCGTTCGCTAATTAGGAAGTTAGGAGTTAGGAGATTAGGAGTTAGCTTGCCTGTCCCAAGCAAAGTCGAGGGATGGCTTGTAGTATAAAGTTTATAGCTTATAGATTTTGGGTGCAATTTACACTTGTATGCACCGAGGCGCATTGAGCCGCCCATTTGCTTTTTTTTAATATTCACCAGCTGATCCGGCATCGTACAGATTACCGGCTTTGGCGTTTCGGGGTCAATTTCGGTGGTATGCGCCTCCTTTAATCCACAGATATCGCGGGCAAATTCCACGACTGCCAACTGCAGTCCATAGCATAACCCGAGAAAAGGAATGTTATTTTCCCGGACATACTTGATAGCGGCGATCTTGCCTTCAACTCCCCTTTTACCGAATCCCCCTGGCACGATGATCCCGTCGAAATTTTTCAGTTCTTCCAAAGATGTCGGATTATTTTCATAACTCTCGGCATTAAGCCATGTTATCTCCGGATCTGCCCTTAAGGACCATGCGGCATGCTTCACCGCTTCCAAAACAGAGAGATAAGAATCCGTCAGTACAAAGTCCCCAGAATTAAAATATTTCCCCACAATGCCTATTCTGACTTTTTTTGTTGGGTTGTTTGATTTATGAATAAACTTTTTCCATTTCCTAAAATCTTTTTTCTTTGCTTTTAGTTTTAATTTTTTAAGCAATAAATCACTAAGCCGGTCTTTTTCAAAGTTCAGCGGAATTTCATAAATATTTTTAACATTCGGGGCAGAGATAATATCTTCCCTCCGAAGATTGCAATTTAACGCCAGTTTTTCTTTTCTGCTGTCGTCAACCGGAACACTGCCCCGAGCTAAGATAATATCCGGCTGCAAACCAGCGGCGTTTAAGGTTCTGACGGCATATTGAGTAGGTTTTGTTTTCAACTCCGTGCCGCCGGCTTCAAGAACCGGAAGCATACTGACTAATACCAGCGCCACATCATCCGGCTGTTTTATTTTCAACATACGGACAGCCTCCAAAAACAAAATGTTCTGATATTCTCCGACGGTCCCGCCTATCTCCACAATAACGACTTTTGCACGATTTGTTTTTGCCGCCCTTTTTATTTTTTCTATAATAAACAGCGGGATCTGGGGAACCACCTCAACACATTTGCCGCCATAATCTAGATTTCGTTCACGATTAATGACATCAAGATAAATACTGCCGGTGGTCATATAGTTTTTGCTCGACAAGTTCCGCCCCAAGAACCGCTCATAGTTGCCCATATCCTGATCACACTCCATTCCGTCGTCTAAAACAAAAACCTCGCCGTGTTCGGTAGGATTCATGGTGCCGGCATCCACATTGACATAGGGATCTATTTTAACCGCAGTCGTCTCCAGCCCTCTGGCTTGTAAAATCTTAGCAATTGAAGCAACGGCTACGCCTTTCCCAACTCCGGACATCACTCCGCCTGCCACAAAGATAAATTTTGTTTCCATTATTATTACAATAACACAAATCTAAAGAGCGGCGATAACGCCGCTCTTTAGATTATAGATTGTTGGCTATTTTGTGGGTTTTAAAACGCGTTTTAGCGCTGTTTATGGCGTTTTTAAATATGTCAGCCATATTATGTATGGATTATAATCTATGGACAACTTTATGTCAACGTCCCTTCAACAACCCGGCCAGGAAGTGGGCTGTTGATACTAATTCAACGATCGTGTAAATATTGCAACAAAAAAATTTAAACAAAAAAGCGCGAGTTACTCACGCTCGGCTTTCAAAAGAAGACCCTTAAACTGCTCTAAATCTTTCACGTACAATGTGCCACCGTAAATCCAAGCCACATATGTACCATCCAACAACTTCGAGGAATAATCAGTATTAATCCGCGTCCTTGGAACTTCAACGTATGGTTCAGTAATATCTGGCTGAATTTTTATGTTGACAAAGACAGAACCCTCTGGCGCATAGGCCACGAAGCCATTTGGCCTATCAACAACAAAATAAACGCTTGTACGATGTGGCGTGAGAACAGTGCTGGCATCTACTGGTTTAGTAGAGCATCCCGTTACAATCAACGAACTTGCAAGCAAAATAACAACAAGAGACAGAAGCGCTTTTGTTCTGGTCATTTTTAGCCCTTTTTGTACGTTTTCAAGGAAGTAGTTTAACTATACAGGACCAAATAAATGTGTCAAGAACACCCTTGACCCTCCTTACATCATTCTCATATTCTCAAGAATATGAGAATGATGTAAGTTGCAATAATTCAACGATCGTGTAAATATTGCAACAAAAAAATTTAAACTCAAAACACGGCTTGGTGGCCGTGTTTTGAGTCTTTATTTCTCAATTTCTAAATTACTTTATTTTTTAGTTTCTAGTATTCACCCATTCCCGGAGACATTGATGGCGCTTTGTTATCTTTTTCTTCCGGTTCGTCGGTAACCACCGCTTCTGTCGTAAGTATCAATGAAGCGACCGATACGGCATTAGTTAATTCCGCTTTTACGACTTTCAACGGGTCAATGATACCGGCATCTGCCATATTCACATATTCTCCTGTCGCGGCGTCAAAGCCCATACCGGGCTCCATTCTCAAAACCTGTTGGACGACATCATTCGGGTCTTTACCGGCGTTCTCGGCAATTGCCCGTAATGGTTTTTCGAGTACCGCTCGGATGACAGCCACTCCTTTTGCCTCATCCCCGAATTCAGAAACACCTTTGATGGATTTAACATCCAACGCTCTTGCCGCTTCAAATAGAGCAACCCCTCCACCGGCAACAATGCCTTCCTCAAGCGCGGCGCGAGTAGCGTTAACCGCGTCTTCTATCCTGAACTTCTTTTCTTTCAATTCTGTCTCGGTGGTAGCGCCAACGCGGATAACCGCTACTCCGCCGGAAAGCTTGGCGGCTCTTTCCTGAAGTTTTTCTTTATCAAAATCGGAAGTTGATTTGGTCAGTTGCGCCTTGAGCTGTAAAACCCTTTTATCTATCTCTGTCTTTTTACCCTTTCCTCCTACTATTATCGTATCTTCTTTGGCGGCAACAACTCTGTGAGCGCGGCCAAGCATAGATAGTTCTACGCTTTCCAGTTTCATGCCTTTCTCTTCGGAAATTACCTGACCGCCGGTGACCGTAGCAATATCTTCAAGCATTTCTTTTTTCCTGTCGCCGAATCCGGGGGCTTTTATCGCCAGAGAAACAAATGTCCCGCGCAGTTTGTTAACCACAAGCGTCGCGAGCGCGTCGCCATCAACATCCTCCGCGATTATGATAAGTTCTCTCTTGCCCGACTTAGATAGTTTCTCAAGCAAAGGCACGATATCCTGTATAGATGATATCTTCCTGTCGGTGATAAGCATCAGAGCATCTTCAAAAACCGCTTCCATTCTTTCAGTATTAGTAACCATATAAGGGGATACGAAGCCCTTATCAAATTTCATCCCCTCAACCACTTCTTTAGACATCTCGGCTGACTGCGATTCTTCAACGGTCACCACGCCTTCTCTGCCGACTTGCTTGAACACATCGGCGATAAGTTTGCCTATTTCGGGGTCGTTGGCTGAAATAGAAGCAACTTCCCTGACCCTTTCACCGGTTACTTTTTGCTTTTTCTTATTTAGAAAATCAATGACCCAATCAACTGCTTTGTCCATTCCCCTTTTTAACACAAGCGGGTTAGCGCCGGAGTTAACCGCGCTGAAGCCCTCGGCAACAATCGCTTGAGCCAAGACGGTTGCAGTCGTAGTGCCGTCTCCGGCAACATCATTGGTCTTTGAAGCGACTTCTTTAATCAACTCGGCGCCAATATTCTCAAATTTATTTTTGAGTTCAATTTCTTTGGCAACCGTCACGCCGTCTTTAGTTATGGTCGGAGAACCGAATCCCTTATCAAGCACAACATTCCTCCCCTTTGGTCCTAGGGTCACTTTAACCGCGTTAGCGATTTTATCAACGCCTCTCTTGAGAGCATCACGCGCATCTGTTTTGTATGAAATTTGTTTAGCCATAGTAGTTTTAAATTATTCTAATTATTCTAATTAACCTAATTGACCTAAATAAATCCTAATGACTGAATAGCGGAAATACGGTATACGGCAGCGCGGCGCGTATCGGTAAGCGTCCAGCGAGATACGTGAACAGACGCTTAACGCTACCGTCAGACGATACGCGTGGCGCTAACGAATAACGTGAAACGCATTACGGCATTAGATATTTAGACATTAGGTATTATTTAGAATAATTAGAGCAATTAGAATAATTAGGTCAATTTATAATTGCTAATATATCATCTTCTTTAATGACCAGATATTCTTTCCCGTCAACTTTAACTTCATTGGGGCTGTATTTGGTGAAAAGCACCACGTCGCCCTTTTTGACATCTAGGGGCACACGTTTTCCTTCGCCGGCTGATGAACTTGCCCGTTTGCCCGGACCGACAGCAACAACTTTGCCTTTTTCAGACCGTTCTTTTTCAACAGTGTCAGGGAGGATTATGCCGCCCTTTTTCTTTTCCTCCTTAATGGGTTCGACCAAGATGTGATCGCTTAATGGCTGTATTTTCATACGACCTTGAATGTAGAATGTAGATAGTAGAAAGTTGTTAGTAAAACCACGTTCCACCCTCCACGTTCTACGCTCTATTTAGCAGTCCGACCGTCTAAGCGCTAACGGTTAACATTTTAGCAAATAAAAGAGCGGTGTCAAGAACCGCTCTTGGTTAAAATATTCTCCATACTTTGAGATAATCAAACCATCTTTTATTTTTCTTTACAGATCCGCCTGATGCTGTATCCGAAGATTTGACTAAGATCTTAAAAGTCGCGTCGAAGCTAATGAAATGGGCCAACCCCGGCGTGCTTGTCAATATGATCTCTGTCTCTTCCGTTTTAGGCAATCTGGACATGGCTCCCTGATCCAGCTCAACCCAGCTCCAATCCGGCTGAACCGATAACTTGGCGGCCTCCTCCACGGCTTCGTGTTTCGCTTTCGTCAACGGCATAATTTGCTGAACATACAAAACGTTCTGCCACCGCGCGGCTGATTCGTTGATCGCCTCGATTACATCGCGCAAAGACGCAAATTCTTTGGAAGCGTTTTTATCAACAAATTTATCGGCGCTTTGCACGATCACTGAAAATTGAGGAGGAATCCCGGAAGTTAATCTGTCATTAAAGTCGTCGGGCACTTTGACTGGAATACTAACCTGCCTTCTCAACCCTCTTGACCGCTCTTCAAGCACAATGTTCACATAAACCGTCTCTCCCGGCTTCGCCGTATTTTGCGATAGAAATGATCGCTTTTCTGTCCACACGCTCGCGCCTCTGGCCAGATCAATATGTGTCTTGATGCCTTCTAAATTATACCTAAAGCCACTGTCTCTTAATTTTCCCAGCACAGGGTTAATTTCGGAAAAGATCCCGGCAAAAGGATTTTTAACCACTTGCGCGGGCGACAGCCCGCTCAAAAATATTTCGGGATGATCCGTTACCGCTATACGCGTCTGATAAATCGCGGATACTTGGCTTAGGTCGCCAAGGAAGCTCTGCGCCCATACAACCGGAAGCTGACTGATAATTAGAGAAGCGAGAGGACTTTCCGCAATCTCTTCAGAAAAAACAGCCAGATCATCGCCTATCTCAACTTGAAACGGCAATAGCCGGGCGGACCGGCCGATAACGCCAGCCATCTCAAACATTCCATCCATCTGCATCTCGCCTTCCGTTTTAAGACGGCAACCGATAATTTTGTGAGCCTGAAACGGTGTCTGAAGCGTATCCGCTACAGACACTTGCGCAAACGGGTAGCTTACCGCGCCGGTGCCAAAAAACGGGTGGCCAAAAATATAGATGGTATTGCCGTCTCTCCAGGTTACCGTGCCTGAACCACCGATATTGCGCGAACCTCTCGCGAGAAAAACCGTTACCATTGAACCCGGCCCGATATCGCTTTGGACTGATTCGCCGCAACTGCCGTCGGGCAGCGCCCCCCGCGTCTGCAAACCGTCAATTCCCGAAAAAAGCATGAGATTTTTGAATTCCCGACCGTCAACAATTATTTTATTCGGCGGGCGAATTGAGAACTGCCTCGTAGCCGCATAACCGCCTAGCCGCGCTCCCAGCATATATTCTGCCGTTGTCAGTCCGACATTTGGACCATCTTCTATAAAATAACCGAGGGCATAACTCAAAGCCCCGACAAGAAACACGTCGTTATCGGGAAGAACCACTTTTCTGACACATTCTTCAAGTTCAACGCAACCGACAAATATCGGACTGCCGCTCATTGCCTCAACAGCGCCGATTTTTTCCAACGGCGTCTCCATAGGACCACCCGAGATACGGGCAAGTATTATCGGAAATCCCTCGATATCGGTTACGTGCTTGATTTTGACTTCGAATCTCTCCGGCTCAACTCCTCTGAAAACAGAGAATCCGACTGCTGGGGTGTTAAACTGAATTTCAGACATTTTCAATATCTTCGGTTTCGGCGTCTGCGCGAAAACGGAAGGCCCGATCATAAATATGAATAACATCGCCAGCAAAATCGGACGAAGCATCCTCGTCATTATTTTGCCTCTTGTAGTTAATGAACTTTATCCAACGCTACCACAATCCAAAGAGAAATCAACACAGCGTAACGACATTACAAAGCAACCTGTGGATAAACGACTTCGCAAGTCGTTTATCCACAGGTCAAACCCGAATCCTTTTCTTCGACTCCCAATATGCCGAACTTTTTGAGTCCGCTGTTATAATTATCAATAACCACTTTTTCGAAAGAACGAGGGTGAAACTCAAGCTCCTTGTCATTAAAAATAATCCGCCCGCCGGATTCGTAAGTAGCGGGGTTTTTCTTTATTCTTTTTTGCTGGATAATTTTTAAGATTTTTTCCAATAAATCGCCGACAAAATTATCTAGGAACAACTCAAAAATTCTAGCCGTCGAAATCATAATTTTATTTGGTTTTACATTCCTGTAGGAACTTGTCTGCCTTAAATTATAACAATAAGAACTGGCCCATTTATTTGATATTATGAATTTTTCCAAGACCCCGTCGGACATAATGACCGGCCTCATGTTCGCAAGCGACTGCGCGATATAGAGACCGCGATGAGACAATTCGAGATTATCGTCGGTTAAGTAGTGATTGAAGCAAAGCTTGTCGGGAGCAACGACATCAAACCGGCCACGCCTGGCTCCAAGGACCGACGAGATCAGCCATAAGAAAAATCGTCCGGTATAAAGCCGACCAGATCTAACAATTACGAAAACATCAAAATCGCTTTTCGGTTCGGGATTATTGGCCGCCAAAGAACCGCTTGCAAAAACAGCTCCCAAATAAGGCGCGAATTGAAGATATTTGGCTATAGAGAGAAATTTTTTCCATTTTCTGTTTGCCAACTTGTCTTTCTCTATTCTTTTTTCGTAAAGATCTTCCCGCCCGGGTAAAAAATAAAACCCATTCTTATGACCTATAAGATCTACCCTGGCCATATTTTCCAACTCGACGGCAATCTCCGCCGCTCCAAATTCAAGGTCAGACCTCCTTTCATTGAAGTCTGACCTTAATATCCTCCCTTGATTGAGGTTTAACCTCAATCTTTGCGGATTTATAAGATACTTAAAAACCTCCGCAAAAGTAAGCGGAAAATTAAAAGAATTATAATAAAGAATGGTCGCTAAAATAGAGTCGCGCAAATACATGCTCAAACTATAGAGTACAGCATGGAAGCGGTAATAAAAAGCCCCCATCTACAGATAGGGGGACAATACAAAAATAATGAGAAAAGCTAACCCAAAAATCAGTAATGCCGCGTACAAAAATTCTCTCCAAAATTCTTGTTTTTGTTGTTCACTGGCGACAGTGACAGTTAACTCCCTGTGGCCGTCAATAGCAACGCGCAGAAAATTTGCCGCGCTTCCCGTACTATTTTCAATCGTAGCCATACTGCCGCCGGTCTGGCTACTTAGAAAATTCAGAGTAATTCTATTAAGCCGGGTCATTCCTTCCTCTTTCAACTCAATTTCAGTTTGCTCAAAATAATCAACGCCTCTTTTATAATCATCAAGGACTCTGTACACAGGGTAACCCTGTTTAGTGCCTACGCCTACCGAATAAATTTTAAGACCTCGCCGACGAAATTCCGCTAAAGATGCTTGGAGTTGTTTTGTTTTTTCTTCAGTATATTCATCAAAACGATAATCGCCATCACCAAAAAATATGACAATCCTGCTAGATTTTTTATCCGGTTGCCAACTAAATGTTTCCCAATCAAAATCCAAGGGCGGATTTTTTCCAAACCGTGTCCGATATGCTAACCGCTTGTCCTGCATATCAAGAAAGTTGTAAGTATCCGTCAGAGCCAAAGCGATATCGGAATCCCACGGATGATCGTCACCGGTCAGACTTTCAGGCGGGCCTATTTTCAAAATCTCGCTATAAAAACGTTCAAAATCTGTGGAAAGACGCAATTTTTTCAAAGACGTCTTGCCGAAAATAACCAGAGACGCTTTATCTCCTTCTTTCAATATCTGGTCCGCATAGACCCGGGCAATTTCCCGAGCCGATACTCCCAACCGAGATGGCACAATATCCTTCGCCCACATTGAAACCGAATCATCCACAATAAAAATAACCTCAACAGCGCCTTTTTTAAACTGTAGAGCGCCCTCGGAAAGATATGGCCTGGATAAAGCCAGAATTGATAAAGGAAGAACGACGGCAATAACAACAAGGTTAAATTTTAACATTCTGCCAATCAGAACACGGCGCGAACCGACTGTTCGGTTCACGCGTTCTTTATATCGGACAGCGAAAACAACAAGCCAGACGACAAGCAGAATATAAAGAAAGTTAAACAAACTGAAATATTCCGGGCTAATAAACTGAAGGTTTCTGAATTCGGCCAGTTTTGCTATCATGGCTAGCTCTTCTTCTTGGAATTACCGCCGGCACCCGGTTGAGTTTCTTCGTTAAGACCCTTTTCCCCAGGCGCTTTCTTGTCGCCAAACTCATCTCCGGGCAATTGAGGAATTCCCAAAATAAATTTCCGGGCCGGCTTTTTGTTTTCAATCAGTCTTTTGGCGGCATCCCTATCGCTTGTTAAGTCGTAGTTAAAGCGGTCACCAAAGTTAGGATCGGGAAATTCGAAATCAGGGCTATTCTCAACCGCTTTTTTAAAATAAGGACTGACGTCATCAATCATGCGCTGGACCAGTTTCTCCATGAGCTTTTTTTGGGCCGCCGGTTTTTTCTCTTCTCGGTATTCGGCCTGCAAAAGCCTAACCTTGGCAACTCCCACAAGATGGGCGGCGCGATAGTCGTCGCTTGACCTTAACTGCTCTGATTCTGCCACTTTCTTGTAGTCACCAACCAAATAATCATCGACAATCACTTCGTAAAGCATGGCATCATCGCTGTTAAGCAGATAGCGGCCTGCGACAAACCAATGCATTTTCCATTGCCGCGCTAATCCGTCAAAATATTTTACATTATTCAGCTCGGCGCGAGATGGCTCGCGGTCGCCACTGGCGATATTCAAGTGAAGCCGATTGCGGCGGTCGTTAAGTTGATACAGGCAGTCGCCGACAAAACCCATAGCGACAGCAGTGATCAAAACCAAAATTGAACCGATAACTCGCCTGGCCACGCTTTTCTCTGCCACAGTTGCTTTTCTCAATGTAAATGAACTTTGCGATACTATACAATAATTAAAAAACCTCCGCAATAACGGAGGTTTGACGCTTGATCATTCTGGATAAACACCGAATGGTTCAATCAACAAAGCCACAAAGACGGCAACAAACATTATCACGATAGCCATGAAAATAAAATTCTGAAAAAGAGGCAGTTGAAATGATTTTCTAGTAATCACCACCTTTGCGGTTTCTAATTTGTCGATTGACTCGTAGGCCCTTGCCAAACTGTTTTCGTCGGTAACATCAAAATACTCTCCGCCGTAAGCGCGTACCCGGCTGATAAAATCAGGGGTAGAAATCACTAACGAACTTTTAATCCAGATAACATAGGGCTTGATATTTCTTTGTTGCAGTCCGTTTAATTCATTATCAGGTATCGCATATACTTCGGCATCAGTAAGCACCAGCACCGATCTTTTTATTCTTCTAATGTTAATGCCCGCTTTTGCTAACTTTTTTTCGTCCTCGTCAAACTGTTTTATTACCGCTTGAAGGATAAGAACTATGTCTGTTCCTCCGCCTTCTCCGGAGATTGCGCCGTATCTCTCTGCGGGTACCACCTGCGATCCGAACGAAGATTCCATATTCATACTCTGCGCTAACCATGGAGCATCTTCAACTTGCTGATAGTAAAGGGCGTCATCGGAGATAAAGTCTTCAATCAGATGCGGATACGAAGCAAAAATCCAAAAAGAAACTCTGTCATTTTTACCCTCTCTCATTTTTAAAAATTCTAAATGAGCTTCAGCGGCAACTTGAGCTTTTGACTTGGAAACATTCGGGAAAAATAATTTCATCGAACTCGAAACGTCCCTTACGTCAACTCTGACTCTTGATTCTATGACCTTTTGGTCTTCCCTTATCTGATCTAAGAACGGTTCGGCTAGAGCCAAGAGAACGCCGGCAACCGCCAGCGCGAACACGCCTTTGGAAATAGCGCTTAAAAACATGGCGATCAACCCCCGCAAATAATATCTGCTTATTTCGTGGCCGGAATGTTTCTGCGCGTTTTTGTCCCGCTTAAGACGCCGCCATAAAATTTTAACCAAAAACAGTGATAAGAGAGTCAGACCAGCGACTATGGAAAAATTGATATCGGGATAATGTATCTCCATAAAATTTATGCCCAAAAAATCATAAATTTCTTCCCAAATCATAAGAACCGTGTCCCAAATACGCTTAAGCATAAGTTCTGTCTCTACAATAATGCTTCATTTAATCTGCCCCTTAAATTTTTAACGTACTTGCCGCAATACTAAACAAAAACCCGCCTTCAAACAAGAGAAGACGGGATTACGGATAAATCCCAAAAATTTCAGCCACTAAAATGCCGGTAATTGCTATAACCGCAATTAAGATACCCAGCAGAATAAACGCCTGAAACAAGTACAGCTTGTCAACGACATGGGTTTCTTTGAGTTCAACCGCTTCAAGCCGGTCAATATCCTGATAAGCCCTGTTCAGACTGTCTGCGTTTTGAATATCATAAAATTTGCCCCCGTATTTTTCAATTTCCAATTTCAATCTCTGCGCGTTTACAAGCCCTTTATACATATTGCCAGCCAGTGTTTCGCATTCTTCGTTTGGTTTTATGTACAGAAAATAGGGATGAATATTTTTTTTGCGTAATTCCTGTAATTCTGTTTTAGGAAAAACGTCTACAGCGGCGTCTGTTTCTATGATAACGGCTTTTCTTTTTATTCTTTTATCGCCTTCCTCGTCAAAGTGTCTAATTACCGACCTAAGACCGGTATCTAAGAAAGTCCCGCCTTCCGCGAACACTAACTCCAAACGGCTTTCGGGAATATTTACGTGGCAAGATGCAGGGTAATTAAACTGAGGCAGCCAAGGATTTCCCGGACTGGTGATCACATACGGAGCATCTTCAACCTGCTGATAATAAAGTTCGTCATCAGCGATAAAGCTTTCTACCTTAGTGGCTTTCGTTGAAAAGAGCCACAAAGACACTCTGTCGTTTTTGCCTTGGCGCATCTTTAGAAATTTAAGATGCGCTTCTCTCCCCAGTCGTCCGGCTGATTTGCCGATATTTTCAAATAACCAGCCCTTGGACGTAGAAACGTCGATCAGATCTATCCTTTCCTTAGATTCTTTCAAAACAGACTCCGTCTTAATTGTCGGCACAAACGGATCAGCCAGCGCGACGAGAAGCATACCCACGCCAAGCGCAAGAGTTGTCTTGAATAATAGATCAACTAATTGACGGGAGAAACCCCGATGATAATAAGCGGGAATTAAATAGCCGGAACATTTTTGCGAATCGCTGTTCCGGCTAAACAATGACTTCAGCATAACTAGCATAGCCAGTATAGCTGCCAGCCAGACAGATATATGCCACTGGGAATATTTGATTTCGGAAGGGCTAATACCAGACAACGAATCTAAGCCGGTAGCCAGAATTTCGTAAAAATTCATACTTTTCTCTTCCTTAGAAATGCCATAATTCGCCAACGACGCTTAAGCAAACGAACCAAACCCTTGAGTTTGTATAAATAGGAGTCAGTCAGCATAGATGCCACACCGGATTCAATATTTTTTCGATGAAAAACAAGAGCTTTCTGTAATTCAAACAAGGTGTTTTTGTAAACCCCCGCTTTTACATTTTTCTCAATATAGAGTCCAATATCAGCGGCAGTATCCCCTGGCTTAATCTTTCCCAATCTAGTTGCTAAAACATTACGAACAGCCGTGTATAAACTCCTTTCCATGGTCAGATCTGATAATCCGCGTTCTTTGGATAATCTACCGGCTTCTTTAAAAAAGTTTCTATACGCTTGGTTAAAAGAAAGCGGCTTGGATACAACCACGCACTCCTGACCCTCTTCTTCAGTCGGTTTTTCTTTGGATCTTTCCATCTTGCGATGTTTTACCAGACGCAGCGACGCTACCAGCAAAAATAAGGAGATAAATATGCCCAAGAAACCTAGCCGAGATATCCACCAGAACATATTTGCTTCTCGAAAATAGCCGCCAGATTCGATATTGTCGCGAATATCAAGATATGGGTCTTTTGTTGCCGTAGTCACGTAATTGACGTGAACTGGTTCCGTCTCTATCGGATCTTGGTTTTCGATTTTATCGCCATTCTTCAATGCCCAATAGACATTGAATTTGGGCACTTCATAAGCATCTTTTTTAGGTTTGATAATCCTTAAGGTGAGTCGCAGATACCGCGTAAGCTCGTCTGTCTCTTCGCCTTCAGTAGCCACCGGTTCATCCAGAACCCAGCCGATTATTTCAAAATCGCCGAGAGGCGCCGGAAAGACGAGGGGTCTCATCTGGTCTTCAAGAATAAGAACTTCTTTCCCCCACCTTTTCGGGTTTTTTGAGCGGATATAGCTTATTTTGTAAACCTGGGTAAACGGCTCTCCTGTTCTTACGGTAGTCGGTTTGGTAGAATCCCTCTGCATTTCAACGACAGTTGGAACAACTTCTTGGGCTTGAATTTCTGGAGGAGTTCCGATAAGCAACACGGCGACGCAAAACAGCACTTTATACAGCATCGCTTTCCCCAATTATTAATGTGCTTTTGAAAAAAGATAAATAAAAAAAGCGCAACCGTCAAGGATGCGCATGTCAGTGTCTGACATTTAAAAGTTTGTGTCTTTTCGTAAAAAATCTATGGAGGCGATTAAAGTGTTTGCCATATTCTAGAACAGTGGAGCCGATACTTAATCTTGCCAACTCCCGTCTCAACTCTTTTCTTTTTTGACGCAAGTCCTTTTCAAGTTTCGGCAGTTTCCGTCTAGAAACAATGGCTTGTTTGCCGTCCTCGTCCTCAATATTTTCCATCCGCAAATATCCTATACCTTGTGCGGCAATAAGTTCCATGGGGTCGTCTAAAAAAATGAATATCAGTTCGTGCTTTGCGGCAACGGTTCTCAAGAGAGACGAATTAACGACATTCTCAAATCCAATAAAATCGGAGACCATCGGTATAAAACATCGCTGGCCGAAAGACCTTCTGACGAAGTCAAGGGCGACGAAAAAATCTGTTTTTCTAGCAAGGGTCTTTGCTTGATCAGGATCGCGTTCTGCCAAAAAATCATATGTTAATCTAAGCAAATGATAAAAATTATTCTGGCCGCATCTGGCCGGCAACTTTAAAATAACCTTATCCGCAAAACCAACTAGACCCAGTGGATTTTGATAGCGAGCCGCGGTAAGCCCTATATAGCCGATCGATTCGAGAAGTAAGCGCCTTCTAGCAAAGTCCGTACCCGCATCGATAGACGAACTCAAGTCAGACAGAACAATCACCTTGACTTCGTGCTGTTCGATACATTTACGAGCATAGATCATATCCTCGTCTGAACCGACAGAAGAGTGGATTATTTGATTCGGCGGATCACGCTCCGGGTCATATTCCTGAATATCGTAAAAATCATAACTGGGACCGAAGAAAATACTTCTATGCTGGCCCAAACGAATCCTCGTTGATAATCTGACCGCTGGAATACCGCCTCGAATATGGGTAAGCGCCGATACGACCTCATTGAACTCAAATTGTTTCATGGCATTTCCGTTTCATCGATTATTTTTTGAACAATCGCTTGCGCCGAAACGCCATCTCCTTCAGCCCACGGCTGAAGCAAAATAACATGCTCCATTGTTATGGGCGCAATTGCTTTAACGTCATCAACTGTCGCTATTTTGTCTTCGCCTCGTATAAAAGCCCACGCCTGCGTCGCCCCAACCATGTGATAATTTCTCCTAGGAGAGCAGCCGGAAGCAACATACCTGTTAACACACTTCACCAGATCGGGTGTTGCGTGGCGAGGTATTATTTCGCCCCATTCTTTCATGTCCTGAGACTGGGGCCTAGAATTCAATATGAGACGCTTCACGGACTCATCGGTTTCTCTAGCGAACCGAATTTGTTTAACCATCCCCTGAATATCCAAAAGGGTGGCCAAGTCCATAACTGTTTCGATTTTTTCATTCATGACGTTCCAGGGACGTATCTTCATCTCACTTTCCGGATCAGGAAGCCCCATTCTGAAAGAATAAGTAAATCTTTCCTTTTGCGCTTCCGAGAGCGGATAGGTACCCTCAAATTCAATCGGATTACCCGTAGCAAGGGTTATAAAATACGTTCTTGTTTCGTTGGGATCATCCGATATGGGATAAAGAGGAAACGATTTGGCTTCTAACCTGCCTGTTTTGGGATCGATTATATACATAATCACATAACTGCCTTCCATAGAGCCCAACATAACTGCTTGACCCTTTGGAGGGGTTCTGTTCAACTCGTCACAGAAAAGAATGTTGCTATGAAGGGGTCCCTTTAACAAGGTCCTGGCGCCGGTGAATCTGTCAACATATTCATATCCTGTTAAGTCCGACGGCATCATGTCCGGCCGGCCGTCAACTCGTCCAAGTTTTGCTTTTACTCCAACGGAGAGATATTTGAGAACAGCCGTTTTCCCCCGGCCCATCAGATCAAGCAAATACACGTGGGCTTGAGCATACTCCTTGCCAAAATCGCCGTCACGGGCAACTGGCGTAATCATGGCCAACACACAATTAAAAATTGCGCGTGGAATTCCAAATACGACCTTGTTCGGTTGTTCTTCCCATTTTCTTAGTAATCTTCTTCCTTCATTCGGATCTGTAAGCGGCATTTTTACCTCAAATTTTCAATGAACTTTAGGAGTAAGAGTAATGAAAAAGAGATTGAGTGTCAATCCCTAATTTTGAGGATATTTATCCAAGTCCTTAATTGAATCTAACGGTGTAATGTATATTGTATCCCAAAACTGTTTCTTGACTTCCCCCATCTTGGCCGGGCCGATCCCGGGGATAAAAAATAACCCCTGATCGTCAATTTCAAACCTCATCGGGTTTTGAGCAGTTATGACACCGAAGGCCTCGCCTTTCCCGTTTAGCGCGACTCCGCCGCTCAATCCGCTAAAGGGAGACTTATGGTCTCGCGCCGTTAACACTTTGATGTATCTGTCGTTTTCAAACTCCAGCAGAGCTTTTTTGTCTTCGACGCTAAGCCAAGGATTATTACGAATTGAGTCCGGATCGGGTTTTACTCTTTTGCCCTCAAGGTTATCAAACACAACCTGCAACTCTTGGCTTGTATCTTTAAACAGTTGTCCGTAATAGGTCTCAAAGATATTAACCACTTGATCCGAAAAACCTTCTTCTTTATTTGCCCGCCTTATATCATAAGCATGGGGATGAAGTCCTTGGACATAGACCGTGTCTCCGAATTTAGGCATTTCGGAAGCAGACAATAAGGGGTCAGTAAAATCATCGGGCGAGAATGGCGGAATTAATTTTATAATTGCGGCGTCGCGAATGGGCGTAACTTTGGTAAGGGTAGCTTTATATATCTTGCCGTTCATTAAAAAGACCCTGCAATAATCCAAACCGAGTTTACCGAAATCATCAGTGAAATGCTTAGCCGTGCGTATGAGTCCTTCTTTCTTATCAATTAAATTGCCCGAAGCCATTATCCACGGCTTTCTGCCATTCCACTCCAAAACAAGAAATGCGCTTGTATTTTTTAAATCACCCGGAAGCGGGAAAAAATTCTCGTCTCGATATATATTCCGGTTTAATTCTGTCGGCGGTTCGCAACCCCAAAACAAAGAGCTCGAGACACTAAGCGTAAGACAAAGAAGCCAAATTCTTCTCATTGATAGGACCTTTTCAAATTGCTAAAAACATATTATAATATTGCCCTAATCATGACAAGCAGCCATCTTATAAAATTAATGCGGAAAATACCCGCTAAGCCCGGCGTGTATTTATTCAAAAATATTTCGGGTCTGAATTTGTACATCGGCAAAGCGTCAAATCTGAAAAATCGAATCAAGCAATATGTAAAAACCGCGGATACACGGCTCCAGAAAATGGTTTCCCTGGCAAAAAGAATTAAGACCATTGAAACCGACTCCGAAATTGAGGCCCTGATATTGGAATCGCAGTACATAAAAAGATACAAGCCAGCGTTCAATATAATGCTCCGCGACGACAAGCAGTTCGGCTTTGTCGGCTTTACAAAAGAAACATACCCCAAAATATTTATCACACATCAGCCAACAAAAAATCAAAATGCAAAAATCAAAATGCAAAATGACAATTCAAAATGTAAAAATTTTAAAGCCGAATTTATCGGACCATTTACAGATATTGGAGCACTAAAGACGACTCTGCTCTACCTGCGAAGAATATTCCCCTACTGCACTTGCAAGAAACCCCACAATAACTTCTGCTTGAACTATCATATAGGCAAGTGCCCCGGCATTTGTTGCTTGAAAACCACGAATATATTAAATCGTTCTACGAAATTATCATATGATAATTTCGTAGAATTAAAGAATCGTTACCAGAAAAACGTAAAGGCAATAAAAGATATCCTAAATGGCAAGAAGACATCTCTGCTTAAAAAACTGGAAAAAGAAATGATTGCTTTAGGCCGGAAAGAAGAGTTCGAAGAAGCGATCGAATTACGCAACAAAATAGAAAAAATAAAGCACGTCTTTGAAAATGCTCAAATTATAAAATCTATTGATATATCAAAATATCAATACAAGGATACTTTGAAACAAATAAGGAGGGTATTTAAGCTGTCAAACGTACCGCACCGCATTGAGGGTTATGATGTGGCTAATATTCAAGGCAAATACGCCGTTGGAGCAATGGCGGTATTTGTAAACAGAAAACCAAGTAAGAGCGGGTACAGGAAATTCAAAATCAAACAGCGCAGTAGCGCAGTAGCGGGTAGCGCAGTAGGAGGAGATACTGGTATGCTTAAAGAAATACTCTCTCGCCGATTTAGCCATCCGGAGTGGCCATTGCCTGACTTGATATTAATAGATGGCGGAAAAGCGCAGTTGAACGCGGCGCGTTCAATAATTGACAACTTACAATTAACAATTAACCAATATCTTGGGATCATTGCCTTAACCAAGGACGAGAGACACCGAGGTAGTAAAATTTATGTAGCCGGCAATAAAAATTCGATCTCTTTGTCAAAACTCCCGGCCGATGTCCGCAATTTAATCCTCCATATTGATGCCGAAGCTCATCGGTTCGCAATAGCTTATTATAGACACCGTCACCAAAAAGCGCTATCATAAAGGCAAGCTTATGATAGGATTTCTTGTACGTATTTTAGGCAATTCTGTGGCAATTTACGCGGCTATTTATTTTGTGCCCGGATTTGTTATAAATGGCAGTATTAAAGAATTCCTGTTGGCGGGTATTTTACTGGGTTTGTTAAACAAAATAGTAAAGCCGCCCATCAAGCTCCTCACGATGCCCTTGATAATATTGACCTTAGGGCTTTTTCTTGTAGTTATAAACGCTCTGATGCTATGGCTGGTTGACTATACTTTTGATTTTGTAATTATAGAGAGCATAACGGCATTAGTGTGGGCAACAGTCGTGGTTGCGGTGGTAAATGGAGTTATAAACGTTTTCAGCAAAATAGTAGATTAATTTAGCTCACGAACTTTAATGTAAAATTTAAATATCAAAATGAAAAATTACAATGCAAAATTAAAAAATGTTCCCGAGAATGAAAAACAATTTTGACATTTTAAACTGTCATTTTACATTTTGATTTTTACATTTTTAATTAAGCCGACTAACTAAAATAACCATGACTCAACTATTAACATACGCGCAGATAATTTTAGCTGTTTTACTGACAATGGCTGTTTTGGTTCAGCAAAAAGGAAGCGGCTTATCCTCTGCTTTCGGAGGAAGCGGCATAGAGTACAGCACCAAAAGAGGCGCGGAGAAATTCTTTTTTTACGCGACCATAGTTCTTGCCATACTCTTTCTGACTGTTTCGGTTCTTAGAATTATTTAAGTGTAATGCAAATCCGCAAATGACATGCGAATACCACGAATATTTATTTGCGGCATTCGCGCAGATTTGTAGTTTTGCATTATGTTCGCGTGAACGATAACAACCAACTCGATGATTTTTTTGGTCTAAAGAACGGGGAAGACAAAAATCACGGCATACGAGAAACCCTCGCCAAAAAGGTCCAGAACAAGCTCAAAATACGGCTTATTCCCAAAGCGCTATCCAGGAAGGAAAGATATATTGTCGCGGCCTTGGTTCTTGTGATACTGGGTTCTATTGTTGCCATACCCTTCACAACATATTTCCACTTTACCGTCCAAGCTCCTGATTACGGCGGCAAGTTCACCGAAGGTATGGTTAACGGACCGCGCCACATCAATCCCCTCCTTTCCCAAGCCAACGACACCGACAGAGACCTGGTATATCTCATCTACTCCGGACTTCTTGAGTATAATGGCGAAGGCAAGATAGTGCCCGATTTGGCGCAGTCATATGAGATATCAAGCGACGGCCTGAATTACACCGTTTACTTAAAAGAAGACGCCCGCTGGCATGACGGCAAGCGGGTTACCGCCGACGATATAATATTTACCATCCAGACGGCCCAGAATTCCGATTACGGAAGCCCTCAGCGAATCAACTGGCAGGGCGTCCAAATCGAAAAGGTCAATGACCTTGCGGTGATGTTCAAACTCCAGGCAAGGTACGCCCAGTTCCTCAATAATCTGACCGTGAAGATACTACCTAAACACATTTGGCAAGATGTCAAACCAATAAACTTTGCTCTTTCAGAATTCAACTTAAAGCCAATCGGTTCCGGCCCTTACAAATTCGACCGGCTAAAAAAAGACAAGGATGGCAGGATACGATCATATCAACTGTTGGCTAATAAGGACTTCTACGGGGGCAGGCCGTTCATCAATGACATAGAGATAAAATTCTATGTTTCCGAAGATGAGATGATAGATGCTTACAACAGAAATGAGATAGAGGGACTAAGTTTTGTCTCACCAGATAACTTAAAGAGAACCAAATTCAAACAGCGTCTCAACCTAAGAGAACTCCAACTCCCCCGCTACTTTGCCGTTTTCTTTAATCAGAACAAGAGCGCCATACTATCGGACAAGAACGTACGCTTGGCCTTAAGTCACGCCACCGACAAAAACACCCTGATAGAAAAGGTCTTGGGATCAAGGGGCGTTGCCGTACACTCTCCGATGATGGGAGGAGTCCTCGACATACCGAATAGCGTTAAAAAATATGAACATGACCCTGAACTGGCAAAAACGATACTTGAAACAGCGGGGTGGAAAGCAAACGAGAACGGTATTTTGTCCAAGAAAGACCAGAGGTTGAGCATAAAGATCACCACATCAACCTGGCCTGAACTGACGGAAGTTGCTAAAATAATAAAAGAGCAGTGGGAAGACGTCGGAGCCCAAGTTGACATTGAAGTCCTGCCTACGCCAGAACTCCAGCAAACGATAAAGGACAGGAACTACGAAGCATTGCTTTTCGGAACGGTGCTCAACATAGACCCTGACCCTTTCAGCTTGTGGCATTCCTCGCAAAAAAGAGACCCCGGCCTGAACCTCGCCCTTTACGATAATAAAGCCGCCGACACTCTCCTTGAGGACGCTCGACAGACGCTTAACCCTCTTGAGCGGGCCAAGAAATACGACGACTTCCAAAAATTAGCCATAGAAGACATTCCGGCGGTATTTCTATATAATCCGCTTTACATTCACGGCCAAGCCAAAAAAATAAAAAGCTCAAATGGCAAATTAATATCGTTGCCTTCGGACAGATTCATAAATATTGAGGGGTGGTATATAGACACGAAAAGAGTGTGGAGATAAATTAACCTAATTATTCTAATTAACCTAATTGACCTAAATAAATCCTAATGACTAAATGACTAAATATTTTTTAGACATTCAGAAATTAGATATTGGGTATTATTTAGAATAATTAGAGCAATTAGAATAATTAGAATAATTTTTTGGTTATGCGTGAACAAATCCTAACCTTCCCATCACAACTATCCAAGGGCGCGGAAATTGCCCGAGATATTAAGATAGACAAAACCTACGAGAAAGTCGTCATATGCGGTATGGGCGGCTCCATCATGCCAGGCCTGATGCTATTGACCTACAAAGAACACAAGAACAAGGGTCCGGGTGTTCCTATTATTATCAATAACAACTATGATCTGTCTTCGGATGTTGACGCCGATGACTTGGTCATATGCATTTCATGGTCGGGAACAACCGAAGAAACAATTTCCGCGTTCAAAACCGCAGTGAAACGCGGTATTAAACCAGTTGCTATAACCAAAGGAGGAGAACTCGGCCAATTAGCCAAAGATAATAATACTCCACTAGTCGTTCTCCCCGACCAGTCAACAGCCCCTCGCTTGAGCGTTGGATATATGGTCGGCGCGCTGTTCACCGTACTTGGATTGGAAAAAGAATTAGACATTGCCCTTGATCCCCAACACCATGAAAATACAGGAAAAGAACTAGCTGATAAGATCGGCTCCGCGACGCCTTTGATTTATACATCTTATTCGTGGCGCAAATTGGGCGCGTTATGGAAATCAAATTTTAACGAGACGGCCAAGACGCCGGCTTATTGGAACTATCTGCCTATTTTAGCCCATGATGAGCTCGCTATGTATATTCGTAAAGACCTGCCGTTTTATCCCATAATTTTTAAAGACGAAAGGGACTTGCCCCGCTATATCCGCGATCTGGATGCTGCTATTGCAATTTTAGACAAACAGGAGTATAATTATAGTATCGTTAACCTAAGAGAGGGTCAGGTACTCTCAAGTAAAGTACCTGACCCTCTACCTCTCGAAATAGTCCTAAATAACTACATTTTAGGCCTTTGGACGAGTTTTTATCTGGCGCAAAAAATCGGGGTTGACCCCGAAAAAATTGAACTTATTGAGAGATATAAAGAGCTTAAGAAGGGTTAATTGTATCTTCGCTAAAAAGTATAAGTATAATAAGTATACAGATAACAATTACGATCATTTCTCCTCCTAAATTTCAAGTTTCCAATTTAGCAACAACTTAACACAACGACATTAACTCATCAAGCCCAGGTGATGGAACTGGTATACATGTACGGTTCAGGGCCGTATGGGAGCAATCCCGTGGGAGTTCAAATCTCCCCCTGGGCACCAGTCAAAATAAATCTCTAAATACAAAGTTATCGAATTTACAATTCGTATATTCGTACTTGCATTCGTAATTAGTAGATAGAAAATGGAACAAAACAATAATACTTCTCAAGGCGAAGCAATCCTTGCTTCTGCCAAAGAAACCCCTTCCAGAGGCACAGCTTCTGGAACTCATGGTCGAAATTATAGAAAACCGGGAGACGGCTCCCGCAGGCAAGAAAGAGACGCAAAGCGCCGATGGATGAAACCCACTGTGCGCAGAGTTAAGGTCTTAGGAAGAGGTCCCGTCGGAGGCGGGTCCGCTTATGGCGGAGAAGAAGCCGAAAAAGAAAAGGTCGGCGGTCTTAAGATAGTCCACCTCGGCGGACTTGGCGAAGTCGGCCGGAATATGTCGGCCATCCAATATGACAACGAGATAATTCTCATAGATGCCGGCATAAGTTTCCCAAACGAGCAAATGCCGGGCATTGATTTTATCTTGCCAAATGTCGGATATCTACGAGGCAAAGAACATATGATCAAAGCGATGTTCTTTACCCACGGCCACATGGATCACACTGGCGCTCTCCCCTTCGTCCTTGACAAGATCGGCGACCCCGACTTCTACGCCGCCGCCCTGACAAGAGCCCTCATCATAAAGCGCCTTGAAGAGTACAAGGGCAGGAAACCAGTTAACATAATCCAAATAGAAGCCGGGGACGAGATAAAAATAAGCGACAAGCTCTCGGTCAAAGTTCTGCGCGTCAGCCACAGTATCCCTGATGACCTTCAGATAGTCATAACCACGCCTCTTGGCAAGATAGTTCACACATCCGACTTTAAGTTTGACGAGACACCCGTGAATGACAAACCGGCCCAGATAGAAGAAATGCAAAGAATGGGCGACAATAAAGAAGTTCTTCTGATGATGTCTGATTCTACCGGCGCGGAGAATGAGGGCCATTCTTTGTCCGAACAGGACATAACCAAAAATCTGGAACAAATATTCACTGAAGCAACCGGAATGCTCATTATCGGCACATTTGCTTCTCTGATAAACCGCATCCAGCAGACAATCACGATATCTGAAAAATTTGGCCGAAAAGTCGTCGTCGACGGTTATTCAATGAAAAGTAACGTTGAAATAACCAAAAAACTTGGCTACCTCAAAATGCAAAAGGGTACCCAGATAAGCATGGACGAGATTGATAACTATCCGAGAGAAAAAGTGACCGTCATCTGCACCGGCGCTCAAGGCGAGGGCAACGCCGTACTTATGCGTATCGCTAACGGCGAGCACAGATACATTCTTCCCCGCAAACATGACACTTTCGTTTTCTCCTCGTCGGTCATACCGGGCAATGAGAGGAACGTCCAATTCCTTAAAGACCAGCTCTATCGCAACGGCGTCAGAGTATATAATTACCGAATGATGGATATTCACGCCGGCGGACACGGGAACAAAGAAGACCTGCGTACGATGTTAAAATTGATAAGGCCCAAATTCTTAATGCCCATCCACGGCCAATACTCAATGATGGTCAATCACGGTTTTCTCGGCAACGAAGAAGGCATACCGAAAGAAAATGTGATAATCGCCGATAACGGCACTATAGTAAATTTGGAAAAAGATAAATTCTGGTTTGACAAAGAACGAGCACCGTTTGATTACGTGTTCGTTGACGGTCTCGGAGTCGGTGATATAGGCAATGTCGTCTTGCGCGACAGGCAAATATTGTCCGAGGACGGGTTTGTCACCATAGTCACACTCATTGATTCAAGCACGGGTAAAGTCAAAACCAGCCCCGACATCATATCGCGTGGATTTATTTATCTGAAAGAGAATCGGGAACTGCTAATGGAAATAAGGAAAAGAATAAGACGCATCATCGAAGACCATAAACCGCCGGGCCACAAGCATGATTTTGCCTATCTGAAAGACCAGATCCGCAACCAGATAGGCCTCTTCCTGTTCCAAAAAACCCAAAGAAGGCCGATGGTACTACCGGTAGTTATAGAGGTATAACCAATAATATTCTTATCGCCTCTTACCTCTTTACCTGACTACTTATTACACAAACTAATCATATGATTAGTTTGTGTAATAAGACTTAACTGGTTTAATTAACAAAAGGTAATGCTAATCTTTAACTCAATTTTGTGTTGTTTCTTTTTTCAAACTCATTCTTTAAATATTCTCTTGCTGAAATATTATCACAAGTAAGTTGGTGAACGTACTTATCAACCTCAAAAGCCCTAGCCAAAACAGCGACTTCGTTCTGACATTCAAAAGGATGCGTCCAAATACTTTTCTGAAGCATTATAAATCCAAGATTTTTCAATTTAGACAACAGAGCCAATCTTCCTTTTTGTTTGACAACTGGAATATCAAACATTACTAACCGCCATTGCTTGTCCCACCTTTTAGGACTCTTTATGACAATATCATCCAACTCGTATTTCCTGGCCTGCCGCTTTCCGGTAGAAGTAACCCTTACCAAATAGGAACCGTCTAGATTTTGATTAGCTTCAATAAAGCCCCGACGCTTTAAGTAATATAAGTCCCGTCTAAATCTTTGCCACTTTCTCTTTTTCAACTCCTCTTCAATTACCTTAGCAGCCAGAAGACCGAAGAACGGGTTAACTGCCGCGATAGTAACTACTCTCCTCCGACAACAAGGACCTTAAGAAGTTTATTTGCAAAAACTTGTTTTCTTTTCATCTCTTTTTTGATTACACAAATTTATCATATGATAAATTTGTGTAATAGCAAATATGGTAGGTAGTGAGGCGGAGTAGCGAATAATAAAAAACAAAAGCGAGCTTAGTTGCCCGCTAGTATACTGTGTGCATAGAGAGTTAAATTCTTTCGCGATGAGCTTGAACCCATTCAAGAATTATTTTCCATATTTGTCTCTCGGTTAAACTGGAAAATCGATCGAGTTCGTCTATGCTCCAAAAGTGAAAAGAATCTCTATTCTTCATCTCAACATAATCCCTCTTATGTTCCATGTACCTGTCTATATCAAATCTGGCATAACAACCAGGAATTGCTCCAAGGCCAGTAATAACAATATTCCACGGATGATGGCCAAAAATCTTGATGTCCATTAGGGCTAAGTATTTTTTAACAAGATCTATCCGAGCAATTTCATTTATAAGTTCAATAACCTTTAATGCTCTCTTCACTAACTCTTCGCGGTTAACTTGTATCGGCTCTTTCCTGGTTTTTCGTTTACCTCTTAAAAGAAGCTCGATTTCTTTCTGGACTATCTTGGGAATTTTTACCACCTTTCCCTACCTCGCTATTAAACTGTAAAAAACTAAAATTTAGTATATAATACTTATTATGAAATTAAAAGTATTTTCGGGCATCCGTCCGAGCGGGAAATTACATCTTGGCAATTATCTCGGGGCGATAAAGAATTGGATGGAATTGCAGGACCCTCCTTCGCATAAAGCTTCGGAGGGCACAGCAAAGCCCGCACAGGTAATTTTTATGGTTGCTGACTACCACGCAATCACTACCCCTTACGATCCCAAGACATACCAACAGCAGATAATGGATGTGGTTTTGGATTATCTCGCCGCGGGAATTGACCCCGACAAAGCATTGCTAATCCGCCAGTCAAAAGTCCCCCAACACACGGAACTCGCGTGGCTTTTCAATACGGTTACGCCGGTCAGTTGGTTAGACCGCCTGCCAACATATAAGGAACAGCTAGCCAAAGCGCCTAAATATAATCATGTGGGCTTGTTAGATTACCCGGTTTTAATGGCGGCCGATATTTTGATTTATAAATCAAATCTCGTCCCCGTCGGTGAAGATCAGTTACCCCACATAGATCTAACCAATGAAATCGCCAAGAAATTCAATTCTATGTTTGGTGAGGTGTTTGAGCCAGTAAAGCCGCATTTAGCAGAGGGTGCCCGCATAATGTCGCTCAAAGATCCGACACAGAAGATGTCTAAAACCCCTTCGGCAAGCTCAGGACAAGCGGGAGACGAAAGTTGTATTTTCCTTGTTGATACTCCGGATATTATTCGAGCAAAAACAAAGAAAGCCGTTACCGACTCCGACAAAGAAGTTAAATACGACGAGAAAGAAAAGCCGGCAATTTCAAATTTGCTCACCATCTATCACCTACTTTCCCAAGATAGTATTAAGAAGCAAGTATTAAGTATTAAGGAAATAGAAAACCAATACGAAAGCAAATCCTACGTTGACTTCAAAAATGACCTGGCCGAAGTCGTAGTTAATTTCCTCCAACCGTTTCAGGCAAAAAGAAAGGAGTTTGAAGATGACCCAAAGAAAGTTATCCAAATACTTGAGTCATCTGAAGAAAAAGCCCGACAACTCGCCGACAAAACCCTCACTGAAGTGAAAGAGAAAATGGGGCTACTGTAAAAGTTGAGTTATTTCTTTAACTTTTTCTTCCATTAATTCTTGTGTATCTGCTTCAACAACGACTCTCACTATCGGTTCTGTGTTGGAGAATCTCACATTGAACCACCAGCCTGTCCCGACCGGAGCGTCGGGGTCCCAGTACTCTACCGTAATCCCGTCCAAAAAACTCTGTTTACCGTCTCGATATTTATTTTTTAACATTTCTAAAATTTTTATTTGTAGATTTGTATATTCGTACTGATTCGTAATTGGTAGTGGTATATTTATCTCCCCCGAATTGGCATAGATAAGCAGAGGAGCAACTAGTTGGGATAATGGCTTGTTCTCTGTTGCCAACATTTCCACAAGCCGAAGCATCGCCAATATCGCCGCATCGGCGTAAAGCATTTCCTTAAAAAAGAAGTGGCCGGAAAGCTCTCCGCCGAAAGCGGCATCATTCTGTTTCATTGCTGTTTTGCCAAAAGAATGGCCAGTCCTTGTTGCTATACCGCTGGCTCCAAAAATATCTCTGACCGCTCTTGAAAACCTAGAGTCATATACAACCCTATCGCCGTCATAAAAATGTTTGTATATCAGGCCGGCGACTATATCCGCCCTTACAATATTTCCTTTTTCATCCACTACAGCCATCCGGTCACCGTCTCCGTCAAAGGCGATACCGACATCTGTTTTTTCGGCAATAACTTTGTCTTTCAGGTCTTTCAAGTTCTCTTCACGGGAAGTATCGGACAAATGATTGGGAAACGTACCGTCTATTTGAAAGTACAAAGGCGAAACATTGAGTTTTGTTCTTGGCAAAAGTTCATTCAGCACAAGCGGTGTCATGCCATTGGACGCATCTATCACTATTTTGAGATCTTTGCCATTATCGGGAATATCCTTTGATTCGCTGAGCAGAAAATCTACATATTCTTTGTTAAGCGATATTTCTTTGATTAACGACTTCGCAAGTCCAATGGACTTGCGAAGTCCGCTTAATTTCCCCGTAAAGGCCAGTGGCCCACGGGGCTTTATTGGCTTAATTTCTATCAGTTTCTCAATTTCTTTTAATCCTGAATCTCCGCTTATCGGCTTTGATTTTTTGCCTACTATTTTAAGACCGTTATATTCGGGTGGATTGTGAGAAGCGGTAATCATAATTCCACCATCAACATCAAGGTTATTGACCGAAAAATAAAAAAGCGGAGTTGTACATCGGCCGATATAATGAACATCGCAGCCAGCCGCAACAATACCCCTTAAAACCTTGTCCCTTATCGTCGGCGAAGAAATTCTGGCATCCTCCCCTACTACCAGTTTTTTAGCATTCAAAAATTTAACCGCAGCAGCGGCAATTTTGCCCGCAATTTCTTCATTCAGTTCGTCGGGATAAACTCCCCTTACATCGTATGCTCGAAATATGTTAGACATATTTCAAAGTATATCATAAAATTACTCCTGCTATGGCTTTATCTATAGGAATTGTCGGCCTTCCCAATGTCGGTAAATCAACCCTTTTCAAGGCCCTGACGAACAAACAAGTGGATATACAGAATTATCCGTTCACTACCATTGACCCGAATGTCGGCGTTGTTGCCGTACCCGATGAAAGAGTTGACGCACTTGCTTTGATGTCCGGTTCAAAAAAGAAGGTTTATACGACCATTGAATTCGTTGACATCGCCGGTCTGGTGAAAGGCGCGGCGGAAGGCGAAGGTTTAGGTAATAAATTCCTCGCTAATATCCGGGAAGTAGATGCTATCGCTCACGTGGTAAGGGTTTTTGACGACAAGAATATCACTCATATTCATAATAAAATCGATCCAGCTGAAGATATTGATATAATAAACACAGAATTAATATTGACTGATCTCGAAACGGTCATTAAGAGATTGGAAAAATCGGAAAAGGAGACAAAGTCAGAAAACAAAAAGGCATTAAGTGAGTTGGCAATACTTAAAAAGTTTAAAGAAACCCTCAATTCAAATTTTATGATATATCATAGTATCATAAAATCAGAAGAGATTGATTTAGCCAAAGAATTAAACTTGCTTACCGCTAAAAAAGTAATTTACATACTTAATGTTTCAGAAAAGCAGCTTGCCGACGGATGGCAGACGGATGATAATTTACTAAAGGCCATCAATGGTAGAGAGTATGTGGTCTTATCTACTCCGCTTGAGTTAATCCTGTCCGAAGCCACACAGGATGAGAAAAAAGAATACCTAACCACTTTTAATATCAAAGAATCTGGTTTGGATAAATTAATAAAACAAAGCTATAGGACACTCGGCTTGGTCACCTTTCTGACCACCGGCGAAGACGAAACCCGCGCCTGGACCGCTCATATCGGCGACCCGATACCAAAAGCCGCCCGCGCCATACATACCGATTTTGAAAAACTCTTCATCAGAGCCGAAGTGATAAATTGGAAAACTTTATTGGAAAGTGGCGCGTGGAGCGTAACGCGTAGCAAAGGACTTCTTAAAACAGTGGGTCGCGACCACATTATCCAAGAGGGGGATGTCGTTGAGATAAAGATATGATAAAATAAACCGTAATTTAGTGACCTTGGGTTACTCAATGACAATTTGACAACCAGAGACCAAACTGATAACATGCCGACATCATTAAACAATGGCTTTGGAACTCGACAGAATACCCATTAGCGCAACTTCTATTGCCTATCTGTCGGACTAAAGCCACAAGCATAAGTGAAGAGTGTAATTTACGAACTTGCCTTCCACGTAAATCCTGATCTTGAAGAGGCGCAAACGCGACAGTTGGCGCAAAATATAGAGAGTTACATAACCTCTGCCGGAGGGGTTGTTTCATTTAAAAAGGAACCGGAAAAAACCCGTCTCTCCTACCCCATCAAACACAAAAATCAGGCATATTTCGGATATGTCCATTTCAATCTTGACAACAAGGAAGGAATGGCTATTATTGACGAGCAGATGCGGCTTAACAATGACATTCTGCGGCACTTAACAGTCAAAGTACCGGCCGATACGGGCAAAGTTAAATTCAGGTTCAAACCGCAAAAACCAAGAGTTGCGCCCGAGAAACCGGCAGAAAAACCAACGCCTGAACAAAGCAAGGAGCTTGATAAGGAACTTGAAGACATAATAGGCAACCTATAAAGACCGCTGATGGGTCGCTGATAGGTACGCCGATAAGTCGCTGATAGTCAGCGTCGAATCAGCGTAAAAATCAGCGTTAACTCAGCGGTACTAGCGTAAGCGTATGAATCTGAATAAAATCTTTTTGATAGGCAACCTAACCCAAGACCCGGAAATGCGCTCAACCCAAACCGGTCAGACCGTCACGACTTTGAATATGGCGACGAATAGGGCCTGGACAGACAAAAATGGAGAAAAACAAACAGCGGCTGAATTTCACAGAGTTGTTGCTTGGGGGCGCTTGGGCGAGATAGTCAATCAATACCTGAAAAAGGGCGGACTAGTAATGATAGAGGGGCGAATTCAGACAAGAAGTTGGACCGACCAAAATAATATTAAGAGATACACAACCGAAATAGTGGCTGAAGGACTTCAACTTGGGCCAAGAATGGGAAACGCAAACGCAACGGTGTCAGATATTCAACCAAATCGAGTAAGCCCAACGCCTGTCAAGGACGACGATATCCCCATAATAGACGCCAACGACCCGGTATCAAGCGGTGTTGATTCCGAACGAAACCGCGAGGGCTCGCAGCGCGCCTCTGTTTCGTACGGGATTGAGGAAGATGAGGTTAAGATAAAAGAAGAAGACCTCCCGTTCTAGCAACCAAGAAACAAGGGACATGCGACCAAGTAGTGAAACCGTAAATTATTCTTACTTGCTTACTTGGTATCTTGTCTCTTGTCGCTTGTTTCTAAACATGCAATGTATTTTCTGTCAGGACAACATAAATAGAGTTGATTATAAAAATACCCGCTTTTTGCGGAAATTTGTCACGTCTCAATTCAAGATCGGCGCATCCCGAAGGAACAAACTTTGCAGTTCCCATCAGCGAATGATAGCCCAAGCCGTCAAACTCGCAAGGTATATGGCGCTGATGCCATATACCCGCGGCCAGACCTCTCGTTAAAAACAAAAACCCCGCACCATGCGATGCGGGACTGGTCAGATACCGAATGGTATCTGGCTCCGCGAGCAGTGCTGCTCAAGCGGAGCTTGGTTTGGTTGATGGACGCTGGAGGGATCAAACCTCCAACCTCCAGTTCGGTCACTAAGACCTCCCCGGCGCTCTCTCGCTGAGCTAAGCGTCCACAGCCGTCCACACACAAGTTTTTATTGAAAGAACGAGCGAGGCCGAGGCTCCAACACGAACCCCGAACGTCGAAGACCAGATTTGTTACTGGCCAGCCAGTCGCCATCCAGCGACTTTTTATCGGCCTCGCTACCAGACTTGTCAAGCTGATCTTGAACCACTACTTGATAAACCTGGTAGCGAGGAGGAACGATCTGCACATCGTTCCCCCGGTTGATTCAACTAGGTACGGGATGGCAACAGTAGTACAGTACTGCTTCCCGACTTCCACCCCTCTTGTGCCGGAAAGAACGCGGCGAGGCACTGGGTCTGGGCTTGAACCAGACCTACTCCGGAGGGTCTTTCGACCTTTACCCCGGAGACATCTCCCATTTCTCAATGTTTCCAGGCCTCGCGGAATTGAGCCACCCTTCGACAAGCTCAGGATGAACCAATTTCGCGAGGCCAAGATTGAAAAAGGGCGGGTGGAGGCCCCGGGAGTCCCCAGAACCCCCACCCTGACGAACGCCGTATCTGCCCGACGATTCAAACACCTGCTGCGAGGACTTGCTTTCGCAGGCCGCCAGCCGTGAAGCGTGACTAGCCATCCTCCAGCATCCCTTTCAGTATAGCATACCGCCCTATACCTTGTCAATAGGTCAGAAATTTCGATATTTAGACATTTCGATATATCGCCTATCGCTTGAAATATAAAGTTGGCATCTTACTTCACCAACTTCTCCTTTAGCAATAAACAAGGCATCAACAAACTCTCCTCTCGTACCTCTGTCAAAACCTTCCGCGATATTAGACATCGGTGAAATTGCCGCACGTCTGATCTGGCGCTTAAGATCAAAGTCCCTAAATTGAGCATTATCTGTAATATCAAATATAAAATTGGCCAACTCTCTGGCTTTTTGCCAGCAAATCAGGTCCTCAAATTTAGAAATGGTCGCCACAAAAGATATTTCGAAATATCGACATATCGAAATTTCGATATTTTATGCCTCGCGCGTTGCGGCCTCCTTAATTTTGTTTAGAATTTCCCGCTCCACTTTGGGATTATCTTTGAGAAACAATCTCGAGCCGTCTATACCTTGACCCAATCTTATTGGTTCGCCACCTGCCTGCGCAGGCAGGTAGTTGTACCAACTTCCCGCTTTAGCCACTATGCCGTATTTAACTCCGGCGTTAACAACATCGGAATATTTTGAGATGCCCTCATTATAGAGAATATCGAATTCGCAAGTTCTGAACGGGGGCGCGACTTTGTTTTTAACCACTTTTACTTTCACCCTATTCCCCACTATTTTTTCTCCTGATTGTATTTGAGCCGCGCGACGGACTTCAATACGAACCGAAGAATAAAATTTCAAAGCCATACCGCCGGTGGTAATTTCGGGATTACCGAACATAACGCCTATCTTCATTCTTAACTGGTTTATAAAAATTACGGTGGTATTGGACTTGGCCACAATAGCCGTAAGTTTCCTTAACGCGTGGGACATCAAGCGCGCCTGCAAACCCTCTCCCGTATCAGGCTGGGAAATTAAAAGCTGGTCTATTTTAACTCCTATTTTTTTTGCATATTCCGGATCAAGCGCGTGCTCTGCGTCCACAAAAGCGGCAATACCGCCAAGCTTTTGAGCTTCAGATACTATGTGTAAACACAAAGTTGTCTTACCGGAACTTTCCGGCCCGTAGATTTCTATTATCCTACCCCTGGGTATGCCGCCTACTCCCAATGCTAAATCCAAAGATATGGAGCCAGTCGATATGGCGTCGATATCTACTTTCTTGGCTTCGCCAAGCTTCATTATTGACCCCTCGCCGTATTTCTCCTGAAGTTCTTTAACAGTCAGATCGACCTGTTTTGATTTTGAATCGTCTTGTTTTTTTGCCATTTATTTTTATAACGCCCCTCCAGACGTTGGGTGTTTAATTAACTTACATATTCTAACAAATTAAAAAAGCGACGCAAGTCGCTACTTCTCTACCGGTCCGAAAATATCATCCTGATACGCTCTACAGCCGATCTCGAATTCACCTCTTGTTACGTTCTCAAGATCGGGATATTTGCCGGTATGGCCGATGGTATTCTTGAGCAATCTCGGCACTCCGGCCCAGCACAGGTTATGACCTTGCTGGTCAGCCAATATCTCCAGTTCAGTCCGCCAGCGTTTTAATATCTCTTGCGCCTCGCTTGCTTCAGCCGACTTTCTCATCAGATCAACGGTCAGTTGTCCAAGCCGAACTTTAATACTAGAAATTTCGTCTCGAAGCTGTTTACTTTCAGAAAGCAAAACTTCTTGAAGGGTGGGATCATCGGGCAAACTCATAGATCTTTGTCTCAAACCAAAAGTGCTACCGTATAGGATAGCACACACCGGCATAAAGTAAAACTAAGGGAACAGTCGATTTTCAAAACCACACAAAACATCCAGGGAGTGAGACCGTCAATTAATTTTTAGCAACTGAAATCCTTTGGCACAAATACTAAGATATTTGAGAGATAATGCGGTCCACCAGCAGGCGGAAATAAAAATTTAGCCGGAAAATCCCTCCCCAGTTTTCTGAAACTGGGGAGGGAGGAACGGTTGCTGAATTTTTATCCGCATTATGAACAAATATCAAAGGATTTGTTAAAGGATTTCAATGTTAAAAATTAATTGACGGTCTCACTCCCCCTACTTAAGCTCTGCTTCCGCCATATCCGCCGAAATAACTGTCGCCTCGGACGCACTCTCTGCTTGCGCGGGCATAGCCGATCTCGTTGCGTAGACCTCTCTCGGCTTAGCCCCTTCCCCGGGACCAATAACGCCGTTTTCTTCAAGAATATCCAGCAAACGCGCCGCTCGGGCATAGCCGACTTTTAGCCGCCTCTGCAACAATGATGCCGAGGCCTTGCCGGCAGCCAATATCACCTCTTTGGCGTCACCATATAAAGGGTCGTCGCCCTCATCGGAACCGGAGAAACCCCCTCCTTCGCCGAAACTGCCGGTGGCGTTGAAATCAACATGAAGTTCGCCTTCTCCTTCGCCGACTTCCAGTGCTTCCGCTTGGGTTTTCAGAAACTTCACGACATCTTTGACTTCTTTTTCGGTTACATTCGCGCCTTGAAGACGCCTTGGCTTTGCCACATCTCCGGCCATAAACAGCATATCCCCTCGCCCCAGTAACTTCTCGGCTCCGGCCATATCCAAAATCGTTCGCGAATCCACCTGGCTTGCCACCTGAAAAGCAACGCGGGAGGTTATGTTAGCTTTTATCAGCCCCGTGATAACTTCCACCGAAGGTCTTTGGGTTGAAAGTATCAAATGAATTCCCACCGCTCGAGACATCTGGGCAAGCCGGACTATCGCCGCTTCAACGTCCCGTCCGTAAGAAGCCATCAAATCGGCTAACTCATCAATAACTATCACGATAAAGGGCATGATTTGAGTATCGTCGCCGTCTCGACCGCGTTTTTCCGTAAGTTTAGCGTTGTATGAAAATATATCCTTTGACGCGTTTTTTGAAAGCGTGTCATACCGGCGGTCCATTTCGCTTACAGCCCACTTCAACGCGCCAAGGACTTTTTTATTGTCAGTTATTACCGGAGTTATTAAATGCGGAATACCATTATATAAAGTAAGTTCCACCCGTTTGGGATCAATGAGTATCATCTTAAGAATATCCGGTGAATGTTTATAAAGCATTGAGAGAAGAAGCGAGTTGATAGAAACCGACTTGCCCGTTCCAGTCGCTCCCGCGACGAGAATGTGGGGCATTTTTTCAAGACCAGCAAAAACAGCAGTACCGGAAACATCTCGACCGATGGATACGGGAAGGAAAAATCCCGACTTTTTGTATTCGTCATTCTCAAACATATCCCTCAAACCAACAGTCGAGACCTTCTTGTTAGGAACTTCTATCCCGACCAGTGACTTGCCCGGAATAGGAGCCTCAATACGGATGGGGTGAGCGGCAAGAGCAAGCGATAGATCAGAGTTAAGAGTCGTAATACGGGACAACTTAACTCCCACCGCCGGTCTCATCGTGAATTGAGTTACCGTCGGCCCGACAGAAACCTCGCCCATTTCTACATCTATACTGAAATTGGCCAAAGTCCTTTTGATAATGTTAGCGCTGGCATTAATATCCCCCGTCACCGCTTCGTCTTGGTCATGATGCAACAATTCCAACGGCGGCAATGTCCACTTGCCTCTTTTCAAATTTTTAATGACGAACTCTTTGTCGGTAAGTTCAACTTTTACCGGCTTGACCGCCCCACCGGGAACATTGACTTGGCGTTGAGAAGCAGAAACAATGGCTGACTTGTGAGTATCAACAACTTCCCCCTTCTTTTTAATTACGACATGATCAACCAGCTCTTCCTCTTCTTTGCTTTTTGTGATTAAACCATACAGAGGGACATTCAAAGCAACAAGGAGAGCGACAATAACCAGAACCAATAAAATTAACAAAGAAGCCCAGAACCCTAACGAGTAAAGCAGCGGAAAACCCAGAACTATACCAAAGTATCCGCCTTGGACAAGACGAGCGTCAAAGTTGCCTCCACCGAATATGTAAAACAGGGCCAGAAAAGAAAATATAAATAAAGCCGTCCCAAAAACAGCGCTGTGGTAAATCTGCCTTGAAATTGATTTTAGAAAAGCAAACCCGAGCACAATGAAGGCAACCGGAACGATAAAAAATCCCCAGCCAAATAGAGACCTTGCGGCAATATTGAAAAGAGTGCCCGCCGTCCCCGCCTTGCCAGTAAAACTCAAAATAGCAAGAACGGCCAAGCTGAAAGCCAGAATCCCCCAAATACTATTCTTGGTTTCCTGGGATATATCAAACCGCGATACGGCAGATGCCGTTCTTTCCTTTCTAACTTTCATCTTTTTGTCGGTCTTTTTATGCCGAGCCATCAATATTGGTATTAAGTATATAGTATTAAGTATATAGTATTAAAACCTTAAATCAAGAAAAGAAAAGCTCCACAGATATTACTTGCCCCACACTAGTGTGGGGGCTCGTGAAAGCTTCTCTGTGGAGCTATTGATCCTTGAACAGTTACAAAACGCCGGATGAAGGACGTAACCAATAGGCCGGCAAATGGGGGTGGGATTGAGCCAGCTGAGGAAGCTGAGCTTCCCTGAGCTGGCTTGAGCGACTACTCCAATTCTGCTCCCAGTCCCGTCCCTGCCGGTATCAGACGGCCGATGATGACGTTTTCTTTGAGGCCTTTGAGCAAGTCCTCTTTGCCGACGGTAGCGCTGTCTATGAGCACCCTTGCCGTCTCCTGGAACGACGCGGCCGAAAGGAAACTGTCCGTGGTCAGCGAAACCTTGGTCATACCCAAGAGCAGCTGCTCTGCCGTTGCCTCGATTTTCTTTCTCTGTTTTGCTTTCTCGTTCTCCTGCCAGAGACGCCTCTTTTCAATTATGTCGCCGGACAAAAGATCGGTATCGCCGGGATCCAATACCTTAACCCTTGAGAACATCTGTCTTACTATCAGCTCCACGTGTTTGTCGTTTATGCTGTCGCCCGTTGGGAAGTAAATGGCCTGAACTTCTCTGATTATATATCTGGCGACAACATCAATATCATTGGTCGTCGCGAATAATTCTTTAAGATCAATATGACCCTCACTTAACTGCTGGCCAACAGCTACGAGATCTCCTTTGGCGACAGATACAGCTAAATTGGGAGCAATTACGAATTCCTTTTTATCATGGGTATCCTTAACTTCTACGGTTATAACCTTCTGTTTGCCAGTATCCTCTACCGACAAAACCTGACCATCGACATCAGCTACCAGCGCTTTGAATTGCGGAGACCGCGCTTCAAATATCTCCACAACCCTGGGAAGACCCATAGTAATGTCCGCTCCGCCGGCAATACCTCCGGTGTGAAACGTTCTCATTGTAAGCTGGGTCCCCGGCTCTCCGATCGCTTGCGCGGTGACAATACCGACGGCCTCTCCGATATTTATAAGTTCGCCCTTTGACAGATCGTGGCCATAACACATACGACAAACACCATTAAGCGCCTTACATCTTACAAGAGATCTTATCCTCGCTTGGTCTATCCCGGCTTCATCTATTTTGACCGCGGCTTCTTTGTCAACCATTTTACCCTTTTTTACGATAACTTCGCCATTCTTATCTATTAAGTCCTCCATCACTACCCGACCTTTCAAACGACGGCCCAGTGTTTCCCCGTTTATTTTTTTGTCTTCAGCGTAAACCACATATCCTTCTTTATCTTTACAATCATCTTCCAGCACAACCACGCTTTGCGCCACATCAACCAATTTACGGGTGAGGTAGCCGGCCTCGGCTGTTTTGAGAGCCGTGTCCACTAGACCTTTTCTGGCGCCGTGAGTAGAAATGAAGTACTCAAGAGATGTCATCCCTTCTTTCAAAGAATTCCTGATAGGCAGTTCTATGAGTTCACCTGAAGGATTAACCACGATACCTCTCATGCCCATCATTTGGTCGATTGGCCCCCAACTGCCTCTGGCCCTGGAATCAACTATCATATAAACCGGGTCCTGAATAGCCAACTCTTTTTTTACCAACGCAGAAAGTTTGGCTTTAGCATTGTTCCATACTTCAATCGCTTTTGACTTTCTTTCATGGTCTGTCAACAAGCCGTTCTCGTACAAGTGCCTGTTCTCTTCTATAACCCTGTCGGCCTCTTCTATGATTTGCTGCTTTTCTTGAGGAACTCTCAAATCACTCATACTCCAGGAGACGCCGGATACCGTTGCATAGTGAAAGCCAAGGTTTTTAACTTTGTCTAAGAAATCCACCATTACTTCCTCGCCGTATTCGTCCCATATATCGGAGCTGATAGCTTTTAAGTCGGGTTTAGTGAGGGTTTTATTCACATATCGAAATTCCTTAGGCAATATTTTGTTGAATATTACGCGGCCTACGGTTGTCTCAATGATCTTCTCCGCGTCGCTACCTGAGGCGATTCCCGCCGAAGTTCCTCGGCGTGAACCTTGCTCGGATAAGGTTCCCGTGCGGAGCCGGGAATCTCTGTCGCCTGGCTCTTTATAGTCGGGGTTCGGTATTTTTATCTTTGCCCGAAGATCAATAAACTCGTTCTCATGAGCAAGAAGCGCTTCATACCGGGAAGAAAATATCTTGCCTTCGCCTTTGGCGTTCTCAAGCATATTAGTAATAAAATAAATTCCAAATGACATATCGTGGCTCGGTATAGCGACGGGTTCGCCCGTGGCCGGCTTCAGTATGCCGTGGCTGGATAGCATCAAGTCCTTGGCTTCTTTTTGAGCTTCGTTCGTAAGCGGCAAGTGAACCGCCATCTGGTCACCATCAAAGTCAGCATTAAAAGCATGCACGGGCATAGCGGGAATTTTGATCGCTTTACCTTCTATTAGTGTCGGCTTAAATGCCTGAACAGACAGACGATGCAATGTCGGCGCGCGATTGAGCAATACCAGCTTGCCTTCCATCGCTTCTTCCAATGCCGTCCAGACATCCGGTGTTTCCTGCTCTATCAGACGGCTCGCCGATTTAATGTTGTGAGCCAATTCTTTTCTTATCAAAATCCCTATCACGAACGGCTTGAAAAGTTCCAAAGCCATTCTTTTGGGAAGACCGCACTCGGCAATACCAAGTTCCGGACCAATAACGATAACCGAACGACCGGAGTAATCAACTCGTTTTCCAAGCAAGTTCTGCCTGAATCTTCCCTGTTTGCCTTTTAACATATCGGCAAGAGAGCGGAGCGCCCTTTTCTGCCCCGTTGAAGCAGCAGTAGTAACTCCTCCCCCCCTTCTCATTGCATTGTCTATAAGAGCGTCAACCGACTCCTGAAGCATTCTCTTTTCGTTCTTTGTAATGACTTCCGGAGCCTTAAGTTCGAGCAAATGCTTCAAGCGGTTGTTTCTGTTGATCACCCTCCTGTATAGGTCATTAAGATCTGACGTCGCGTAGCGGCCACCGTCCAGAGGTACCATCGGCCTCAAAGCGGGGGGGATGACCGGCAATGTGCTCAAAATCATCCACTCGGGCCTTATCTCCGCTTTCTTCATTCCTTTTATGAATCTCAAGCGTCTTGTCAGCTTTCTTTGCTCTAATGGATTCGATTCGCTTTTTACTTCGCTTTCTATTTCGGCAACAAGGTCTTCGAAGTTTATCTCTTCAAGCAAACGCTTTATCGCCTCCGCGCCTATGCCCGCCTCAAACACCTCCCCGTATTTTAGAGACAGGTCGCGGAAATCAAGCTCCGAAACAATCTGATATTTTCTTAAATTCCTTAAATTATTCTTCTCCCTATCTTTTTGTTCTTTCAGACTCTCTTGTTCGGCTTCATTTTTAGAATTCTTGATCTTTGTCTTAAACTCGTTCTCAATCCTTTTCATCGCTTCCGCTTTCAGGTCTTCATTCGCTTTCATTATTATATAGCTCGCGAAGTAGACGACCTTTTCAAGTTCCTGTAAACTGGCGCCTAAAACGGTGGCTATCTTGGAAGGAACGCCCCGCAGAAACCAAATATGAGCCACCGGCGCGGCCAGTTTAATGTGACCCATTCTTTCTCGTCTGACTATGGATCTGGTAACCTCAACACCGCATCTGTCGCAGATGATACCCTTGTACCTTATCCTTTTATATTTTCCGCAATAGCATTCCCAATCCTTGACCGGCCCGAAAATGGCCTCTGAAAAAAGACCTTCCCTTTCCGGCTTCTGGGTTCGGTAGTTGATGGTCTCGGGCTTCGTGACCTCACCGTATGACCAAGACAAAATATCCTCGGGAGACGCGATTTTAAGTTTTATGCTGGATAAATCCACGATAAGAAATTTAAAATTTAAAAATCAAAGTGTAAAATGACAGTATAAAATTTAAAATTTTCTGATTTCTGATTATTCTTTACATTTTGAATTGTCATTTTGATTTTTGATATTTGCATTTTACATTTAGTTGAATTGGTTGAAACTACTTTTCAATCAATTCTACATTCAACCCTAACCCCTTTATCTCCGACAGCAAAACCTTGAACGACTCCGGCAAGTGGGGGGCGTGTATTTCTTCTCCGTTCACTATTGATTCATATGTCTTCGCTCGGCCTAAAACATCGTCTGATTTGATGGTCAACATCTCTTGCAAAGTATGAGAGGCGCCATAACCTTCAAGTGCCCAGACCTCCATTTCTCCGAATCTCTGCCCTCCGAACTGAGCTTTGCCTCCAAGCGGCTGTTGGGTGATAAGAGAATATGGACCAATAGACCTCATGTGGAGCTTGTCTTCAACCATATGGCTCAACTTCATAAAGTAGGTAATGCCCACAGTGGATCTTTGCGCGAAAGACAGTCCCGTCTTTCCATCGTAAAGCTGGACCTTTCCATCAACGGGAAAGCCGGCTTTCTTTAACTCTTCCATTATCATATCCTCGCTCGGACCGGCCATAGAAGGAGTCGCGGCTTTATATTCAAGTTTTTTGGCCGCCATGCCCAAGTGAGCCTCAAGCACCTGGCCGATATTCATACGTGAAATAATGCCAAGAGGCGATAAAACGATATCAACCGGAGTGCCGTCCTCCATAAACGGCATATCTTCTTCAGGAAGTATGACCGATATGACTCCCTTATTGCCGTGACGTCCAGCCAACTTGTCTCCTATTTGAACCTTTCTCAACTGCGCCACAGAAACCTGGGTCTTTTTAATAACCCCAACATCCAGCTTGTCCCCTTCATCTCTGGAGAATGTTTTCACGCCCACGACCCGGCCCTGCTTTCCGTAATCAAGACGAAGCGAAGTATCTTTAACGTCTCTGGATTTTTCACCGAATATGGCTCGCAGCAATCGCTCTTCGGCCGTAAGGTCGCTTTCTCCTTTCGGAGAAATCTTGCCCACCAGAATATCCTGCGATCTGACCTCGGCGCCTATTCTCACCACTCCGTCAGGATCCAGATCATTCAATCGCTCCATAGCGACATTAGGAATATCATAAGTGGTTAACTCGGGCCCAAGCTTAGTCTCTCTCACGTCGCTCACATAGTCCTCGATATGGATGCTTGAAAATACATCCTCTTTGATCAGACGCTCGGAGATAACGATGGCGTCCTCAAAATTTGCTCCTTCGAAAGACATATACGCGACAACGAGATTTGCGCCAAGGGCCAATTCTCCGTTCTCTGTTGACGGACCGTCGGCAAGAACGTCTCCCTTCTTGACCTTGTCGCCCCTGGAGACAATCGGCCTCTGATTTATTGATGTGAATTTATTTGACTTGGCGAATTTAAGAAGTTTGAACTCGTATTTCTTTTTATCGGATTCAAGGACGATATGAGAAGCATCCGCTTCTTTTACAGTTCCGTTATCCGGTGCAACAACCATAACGCCCGAGTCAACGGCAACTTTCGATTCAAGACCCGTACCAACATAGGGCGATTCTGGTTTTATCAAAGGGACGGCTTGCCTCTGCATATTAGAACCCATCAACGCCCTGTTGGCGTCATCATGTTCAAGAAAAGGAATGAGAGATGTGGATACCGAGAATTGCTGCTTCGGAGAAACGTCTATATAATCGATGTTTTTCGGTTCGGCCGTGCCTGGCTCTCCTTTGATCCTGGCCGTTACCTTGTCGCCGGTAAGGTTGCCTTCTTTATCCATCGAGGCGCCGGCTGAAGCAATGTTATACCTCTCCTCCTCTATGGCATCCATATATAGTATCTCATCGGTAACCCTGCCCTTTGCAACCTTTCTATACGGAGTGAGTATGAAACCAAGATCAGAGATCTTTGAATGCAAAGCAAGATGTCCCACAAGACCTATATTAGGGCCCTCGGGCGTAGCTATAGGACAAATTCTCCCATAGTGTGACGGATGGACATCGCGAACTTCAAAACTGGCTCTTTCTCTGGTAAGACCGCCGGGGCCCAGCGCGGAAAGACGTCTCTTGTGCTCAAGCTCTGAAAGAGGATTGTCTTGATCCATAAATTGAGATAGTTGCCCTGACGAAAAAAATTCTTTCAAGGCCGCGACAAAAGGTCGCGCGTTTATAAGTTGAGACGGCAAAACCATTGCCAGATCCATCGTACTCATCCTGTCTTTTATATTTCTTTCCATCCTGGCAAAAGCGATCCTTAAACGATCCTGAAGTAATTCCCCCAATGTTTTGACCCTTCTGTTGCCAAGATGATCTATGTTATCCGGTTCCGACGACGGATCGTTGTTCAAACGAATTATCTCCCGCAGAAGATTCACTATGTCCTTGGGCCTTAACACCCGATTCTCGGCTTTTTCTATATCCAAGCTCTCGTTGAATCTTTTATTTAGTCGAAAGCGGCCGACCTTAGACAAATCGTACCTGGATGGGTTGAAAAAAAGATTGTGGATCATCTGCCTGGCGTTGTCAGGAGTAGCTGGATCTCCAGGCCTGATACGCTTATAAAGTTCAATCAGACCTTCCTCTTCATTAGAAGACGGGTCCTGAAGAATAGTCGCCAATATATATTTTACATTTGGATCAGTGTCAACATCGGCAAAAAGTTTTTTTATTTCTTCGTCATCTTTAATGCCGAACGCGCGCAAAAGCGCGGTAGCGGCCACCTTTCTTTTTCTGTCTATCCTCACCGAGATAACACCGTTATACTCCGTCTCAAATTCAAGCCAGGCGCCTCTGGACGGAATTAACTTGGCCCCAAAAAATCTCTTATACCGGCTGGATCTGGATAATGAAAAAAATGACCCCGGGCTTCTGATAAGCTGGGATATAACCACCCTTTCAATTCCATTTATGATGAAAGTCCCCCTTTGGGTCATTAATGGAAAATCCGCGATAAAAAGTTCCTGCTCCCTTTCCTGGCCCGTACTTTTATTGACGAGACCGACTTTTACCTTCAGTGGCGCCTCAAAGGTAATGTTCTTATCTATGGATGTTCTTTCGTCGTATTTAGGTTCGTCCAGCTTGTAATCCAAAAAACGAAGCTCAAGTTCTTTGCCGGTCCAATCCTCAACGGGCGAAACCTCCTTCAGCAATTCTTTGAGCCCGTGGCGTAAAAACCAATTATAAGAATCAAGTTGCACTTGAACAAGGTTAGGCGCGTCTGATTCCAAATGGGTAGCTCCATATTTTGAGAATAGTTTCCGCATTATAAATACGCGGACAGTTGCGGACATTTTAGTTGTCAGTTATTGTCCGTTTCCTGTCCGTATCTGTCAGTGTGAAAATTTGTGGCAACAAAACAAATCCGCTACTTTACAGCGTTACTAATATTTTTATTAAATTTTAATTAAAATGGGGAGACAAGAAAATCAGAAACTTAGAAACTAAGAAATTTAGAAATTAAGATATCTTTTTACGATATTTTGCTTATTAATTTCTCTATTTCTTAATATCTTAATTTCTTTCCTGTTCCGCGTCTTCCGTTCCTTCTGTGTTTCTGCGATTCATTTCTCGATTTCTTATTTTTATAGCGCTTCGGCTATGGTTTTCAATATCATGCCCAAAATGGCTCCGGAGGCCATTTCCCCGCATACTTGGCCGCTTTTTAAAGACAATCTTTCTATTTTATTACTCTGTAAAAACTTGTCAAGTACTGCTGTCAACAGAATATCAAAATCTTGACCCACTGTCAAATGCGGTATTACCCATAACGTTTGATGCTCTGTAGTATTCCCAGTCCTACCATAAGTGACAAAAGGTGGCTACCGCCGTAACTTAAGAACGAAAAGGAAAGCCCTGTTACCGGAAGCAACCCTATGTTGACCCCGGCGCTTATGAATACGTGGGAGCCAATGAACACGGCAAGGCCTATGGAAAAAAGCTTACCGAAATTAGAAATGACTCTAGACCCGATATAAAGAATACGGGAAATGATGATTAGAACCATCACCATAACCGCGCTTATGCCCATAAGGCCGAATTGCTCCGTAAAGGCGGCAAAGGCGAAATCATTGTGTGGCTCCGGCAAGAAACCATGCTTACTTTGAGAACCTTGGCCAAAACCGTTACCGAAAAAATATCCGGAACCGATCGCTATTTTTGACTGAATGATATTATAACCGCTCCCTTTTGGATCGTTATAGGGATCCAGAAATGACGTTATCCTCGTCTTCTGATACGGCTGGAGAGCAAACAGCCATGCTGTATATCCTACCAAAACCCCGACGGAGACGAGCAGAAACAAGTGGCGCTTATTTATACCGGCAGCCATAAGCATTCCCAGCCAGATAGCCAAGAATATAATGGAAGAACCAAGATCCGGCTGAAGAAAGATTATAGCAAAAGGCAAAGAGAAATATATTCCGGCCACGACTATATGGCGGAAATCATTTATATGAACGTGTCTCTGGGAAAAGTACTTGGCCATCAACACGATCAACATCAACTTGGCCAATTCCACCGGCTCGAACGTCAAACTGCCCAAAATTATCCAAGAGTTGACTCCCCGTACCGACTGGGAATAAAAAGTCAAAAGCAATAAGAATACGGAAACGAAGTAAAAGCCCAGCACCGGCAAGGAATAATTCTTAAGATACCTGTAGTTAAAGAAAGACAGCGCCAACATTACAGTCAAGCCGATGGCAATAAAAACGAGTTGTTTTTTAAAAAGCAAACTATCGGCGCCGGCAATACCCCACAAATTCAAAGCACCCAATAAAGAAATTGCTACCACTGCGATAAAGAGCGGAGTATCTACTTCGCGGAAATAAGACCTTATGTTTTTTGAAAAGTTTGCCATAAATACAGTAGTCGAATGTAATCATCTGAAAATTATTCTAATTATACTAATTAACCTAATTGACCTAAATAAATCCTAATGACCCAATAACTAAATAATTTTAGACATTGGACATTTTGATATTGGGATTTCTTTAGAATAATTAGAATAATTAGGTCAATTAGAATAATTTATAACGGATTAGTAGTATTTTTGAAACCTCTCCTGTGTCCCATAACGCCGGATAAAATTAGCATTCTCGAAAACATTAGTTAAGACCTCAATGTCTTGCCTTACACTTTCTGGAAGTTCTGCCGGCCAGCTTACCTTGAAAGATCTTTCGGTCCTGGAAAGAAAAGTGCGTATATCGGTTCTATTGACGGCGACAATTTCTCCTCCAGTCGAGAATAATATAACTCCCACTTCAACTTTATCAAAATCAAAATCGGAACTGTTCAATATTACCGCCTCAAGCTCGCTGAAAACGCCGTTCCTATCTACCACCGTATAGTTCTTTCTCTGGACAGGAAAATTTATATTTTCAAACGATTCAACCTTCTGCCATTCCGCTTCAGTGATATCAATAGAAGCACCACTTAATACGCCGCCGTCGGCATGAATGCCCGGAATTATTACAAAACGAGTTTGTCCAGGAAGGATGAAAAACGCGCCCGTTGTCTTAACCGCGCCAAGATTCAGCTCATATCTGACCCTTGACGCGCCTAACAAAGAGTTAGGATTATGGATCTGGGCGATAAAGTCGTAATCCCCCGGCCTTACTTCTATCAGTTTCTGGGATACTATGCTTAGAGGTACTATCGCTGGTTCACAGGTAACTCCGCAAGCAAAAAGGCCGCAATCAACTCCATCTTCCTTACCATTCTGGACATTATCAAAACAGGTCGGCTCGGTAAGAAAGAAATAGTCAACAAATCCATAGCCGATAACGCCGATGATCAAAACAAAAATAAGGCCGATAATTAACTGCTTTTGAGTCCGTTGTTCCATAGCATTATTCTAACATACTCAAACAAAAAAGGGCTATGTGCCCTTGTATGACATTCGACTGGAAATTTGCGAAGATTCAATCTTTCTGATAGCACCCGGCTGGATTCTGTCGTCGCATTCAAGATCAATCACAACTGAGCCACAAATTGGACACCAGCGCACTACTTCTACTTCAGCCATCATGAAACCCTGGATTCTCCCGAAAATCTTCTTCCAGGGATGAGCGCCGCGATGACATTGGTCCCGGAAATTTAAGACAACCTCTTTCGGCAATTCTACCGAAACTCTCTGATCTGCCCTTTCTTCCATGAATCCTCCTTGTTAATTCAAGGATCTTTAGCAAATTATATCCACAACTCAATTTCTGTCAACAACTAATGTACACAACTAAAAAGTCGCGGTCAGTATAGGGCAGCTACTCCCGATTTGTCCTGCGCAAAGCGCAGATGACAAATCGGGGATCCTCGATTTTCTAATCCGCCTTTGACAGGAAGAAAATCGGGACTACTTTCGCCGGCTGATGCCGACTATCATGGGCCTTGGAGAATTTCATCCCGCACCAAATTTTTCCGCTGACCGCCATTCAGAAAGGGGGCGGATTTGGTGCGGGACTTCGCTTCCGGGTTCGGAATGGGGCTCGAGTGAACTGCTTCACTCAAGCGGGAGTTTTAGGCGGAGGTCCTCTGGAGCCGTTAAAAACTCACGGGCTTTCTGGATAAAAATAAAAATTATTGGTCTGGCGGCTACCTACTTTCGCCAGCTAATGCTGACTATCATGGGCCTTGACGTCTTTTACTTCTGAGTTCGGAATGGGATCAGGTAGTACAACGTCAGCATTGCCACCAAGCCAATAATTTTTATTTTCCAGAAAGGGGTGGAACGCACCCTCTTCGTTTCACTCTTGGGGAAAAAACTTAATTTTATACCGAAATCACCCGTCGCCCCTCGCTTCCGCTCGCGGCTCCTTTACTACGAATTACTAATCAGTACGAATTTACGAATACTGAAGGAAGGATTAAATTAAAATTTTTCAACCCATTCGTATATTTGTAAAAATTCGTAATTTGTAGGAAGAGCTCCGAACAAAAGTGAGGAGCGACAAATTACTCAAAGTAAATTTATTAGTAGCTCTCGGCTCAACGCCTCACGGCGCTTACACCTAAGCCCTATCAACCTCGTCATCTACAAGGAAATTTTGGGACTTGCGTCCCGATACCTAATCTTGAGGCCTGCTTCGCGCTTATATGCTTTCAGCGCTTATCAGAACCAAACATAGCTACCCAGCGCTGCTCTTGGCAGAACAGCTGGCAGACCAGAGGTTCGTTCATCCCGGTCCTCTCGTCACATGCTCTCTCCGCTCGCAACATAATGCAAATCTACAAATGATATGCGAATGCCGCGAATTGCGAATTGATTATCCCGTATCACTACGGGTGTAGACTATATCTTTAACCAACGGAAGTTAGAGGTTAGAAATGAGAAGTTAGAATAAATCCAACATCCAATCTCTAATCTCCAACCTCCATTGGTCAGCGACATATTATAGAAGCTAAAAAACTTCTATCCGTCCCGCCGTTGGCGAGAACAAGTCGTTACGGGGTCAAACCCAAAATTGATAATAACTCTTTTCTGCCTTTCTTGCGTTTTGTTACATAGTTCTTCTTCTGAATTTCTAGAATATAATCAACTAATCTAATAAGTTCATTTTTATTAAGTTGACCACTATGCTTTTTGCTCAAAAGGGTCGTGGCTTTATGCATAGCATTTGCCTGGACTCTTTTAAACTTCACAAATGGCAATAAGTCATTGAGAATATCTCGGATTTGTTTAAACCCATTTACTCTCAACTCTGACATTCCATCATTGCGTTTAGACACATAGCCAATATTTAGCTTGCTTCTTATCCAATGAAGTGTCTTATCGTGCCTGCTGTCTTGATAAAAACAGACAGTGCACATAAACCGCCATTTCTTTTTGCCGTCTTTGCGTTTCTTGAGTTGGAACATCAAGCTTCCGTCTCCATCAAGAAAACCGGCCATATACGCTAGATCAATTTTAGATCGACTTCCCACGGTATTGTCTTAATAGTTTCTGGTCCTCAAGTAAATTGTACCACAATTTACGGACCGATTGAAATTATGGCTATCAACAGATCCAGAAATATTAAGATTCCACCGTTATTAGTCGCGTTGTCATCACGGATTACTCCGTGAAGTAGCAATACTTTACTAGGGACAACTCCTCTCAAGTATTAACGCCCGCACCAGATATGGACCAACCTGTCTCACGCATAATCAGACATCGGAAATCAGATATCGGATGTCCGATATCTGAAATCTGAACTCTGAACATCTCTTATTACTAAGAGTATGGACTATACCACCAGCCACTGCAAAGCAGTGGAATTTCTAAATCCTAATTTCTAATTTCTAAACAAATTACAAATTTAAAATCTTAAAAGTTTTGAGTTTTAGATTTTGATATTTGATATTGTTTAGAGTTTAGGGTTTTGAATTTAGAGTTTCCCAATGCAAAACAATGGTTGATCGACATATTACGAAATTTATAGATTTCGTCCGTTGAGTTTAACTCAACAAGTCTCTACGGGGTCATTCCGTTCAAATTTTTGGAGTCAATTTTTAATTGACAAAATTTAAATAATTTAATACCCTGATTCAAGTTCTTAATATTTACAATAGGCAACGAAAGATGAACTATAAATTTACTATCAGTATCGACAAAAAAGAGCTGGCTAGTTTTTCTTTATCTGATAAAGACGCAGAGAATGCTGCAGATTTTTTCCATCTATCATTGCCTTCTTCTTTACTGCCTTCTTCTTCGTGGAATGGTGCTTATATGAGTGGCATAATGCTTTCTATTGCACAGTGCCCATCGCCGACCACGCCCGCGAGTAAATAATCGCGGTTTTTCTTTTCCAAAAATTTGAACGGAAGACTTCCCTCGGAATTACCCTTGCTTCGGTTGGTTTTGAAGCAATAGGACTTCTCCGATATGAGTCGATTTAACATCTGTCAATTACTTGACAGAGCCGCCCCGATGATTTGTAATCGGACGGTCTGAACCCAGCTCGCGTAGCTTTTTAATTGGCGAACAGCCAACGTGTGTTTCTCTTATTACTAAGAGCACAGACTATACCTTGCTCCGCTCTCCATGAGAGACGGGCCCGACGTTTGATAGATATTATTTCAATCTATCTCCTCCGCCATATTCCGGCGGATTCAGTCGTTACGGGGTTATAAGGTAATTTATAGATCATGGATGGGATAATATATGGACCGATAAGAGTGCTGAATTTTTTAGCATCTGCCGTTGGGATATACAATCTGAATCCATCAGTAACCCAATGGATTCTTGTGTGAATTCCAAAGTTTTTTAGGAGACATTTTTGTAGCACTATCTGTTCTTGTTTTGAATAGCTTAATGTGTTCAAAAACATTCCGTGACAGTCCTTTCTTCTTCCGCCATCATCCATATACCAAACCGCGAGAGCTAATGGATGTGTTAATATTTGGCTGATAGTACGGGGAATAATTTTTGTTTTTCCAACGTAGAAAATATCGGCCAATTCCTTAAATTCCGGAAATCTTCTAGTCTGAAACCTCCGCCAAAAATACTTCTTACCATATCTGGGATCAAAGTATTCTGACTGCATTGGTTTCATTTTCACGAATCTTCCCAACTCTTTGTATTTCCATTCGACAAATTCTTTTTGTTTTAGTGAATGCATAATACTAATCCGAGCATCTTTGGGATACTGTTCAATATATGCATCGCCAAGAATGGTGCCGATTAAAACACTCATTTCCCTATCGCTTAAATCTATTTTTTGCCTTAAACTTCCCACGGTATTATCGTTTAAATTCATATTAATTTTAACATAAATTTAATTACGACTCCACCGTTATTAGTCGGTTATTTTATCTAGAATCTCTTCTAGATGGGCGAGTTTGTTCTTTCACCCTTGGGAGCTTCTTCACCCCCAGGATAAGCCGCACAATAATCTTCTATCACTAGAAGTGTAGACTATACATTCACCCACTAAGTTTAATTTAATTAGGGGGTGTCAGCCTTTTATAATTAACCATCGACTTTCGCTTCATCGTTAATTATCCTGTTCATTAAGAACAAAGTCGTTACGGGGCAAGAGAAACTTTATACAATAAACTATCAACAATATATGGTCTAACAATATCACAAAACTTTTTAGTAAATTTATTGGGTATATAAATATTATTGGTCTTGTCTTTTTTATGGATCTGGGCGTTAATTTCAAAATTCTTTTCCAAACAATTGACCAATAAGTGATGATCATTAAGAGAAAAAGAATCTGTACTTATTCTTAAGGCATTGCAGTCATTTCTCTTATAGCCATCGTCCATATACCAAACTGCTAACGATAAGGGCGACCTTAGAATATCGCTTATATTTTTGGGTATTGCTTTAACGCCACTTTCATAGAATAAATCACGCCATTTTACTAGCTCGAGGTCAGAAAAAGTTGCGAAATGCACACTTTCATCAAACATTTTTCTGCTTTTATGAAACTCTTTAACTGATCGTGGCGGACTTGGAGTTAAGTTTTTCATTTCAAAATATTTCCAATAAGTATATTCTGTTTGTTTTTTACCATGACCCACTTTTAAGCGAACACCGTGGCCATTTTTCTCCAAATGGCCGTCGCCTAAAATTGTACCAATGAGTATATCTGTTTGTCTTTGTGATAATAGCATACTGTATAAAGTTTCTCTTACTTCCCACGGTATTATCATAACACATCTGGGTTGACTTTATTATGACTTCACCGTTTTTAGCTGAAGTTGCAAATTGGAATCCAACTTACCAACTCGAATTACTTCGAGTACGGCCCAATTTGAGCCGACATCGAGGTGCCGAACACCACCGTCGCTAGGAACGCTCGGGTGGTACCAGCCTGTTATCCCCGGGGTAGCTTTTATCTGATGATCTTCTCCGCTCCTACGAGCTAGAGTCGGTTCACTAAGTCCTGCTTTCGCATCTCACTTCTTCGCTAAAGCTACGAAGTGCAAGCACCTCATAATCCAGCATAAGAAGGCCCTCTCCACACATCTTCGAAGGTTGCCCTTCGAAGCGCGGCACATCCGCCTTGCAGTTAAGCCGGCTTTTGCCTTTACGCTATCGCTTCGATGTCCATCCGAAGCTAGCCGACCTTGATGAACGCCTCCATTACTTTTTAGGCAATTGTGTTCCTAATATTCCCAACTTGTATCTCATTGATGGCAATATATATGGTTTAATAATCTCAACAAATCTTTCAACTGATTCGCTTGTTGTAATCAGTTGATAAATTTCAACCTGTTTTCTGCTTTGTTTCCTCAAAACCATTCTTACTCCAAACCTTTCTTCTAATATCCCAACCAGTGTTTGAAGTTCGGACTTTGAGAAACTTTGAGTATTGAGAATTAACGCTCTATGACGTTTTGATTTAACTGAACCGTCATCCATAAACCATACAGCCATTACTATTGGCGAGAGCCATTTTTTAATCAACTTGGGCAAAACTTTTTTCTTTTCTTTATAGAACTGCTGGGCATAGAAGCGAAATGCTCCATGACTCACAGTCGAAAAGTAATATTTATTGTATTTAATTCCCAGAACTGTTTGTTCTTTCTCCTTTGGAGAAGTAAGAACCCAGTCCTTGAAAACCTGATACAACCAATCGACATATTCTTTCTGAAGATAAGAATGTTCTATTTTTAGTCGATAAGTTCTGCCATTATTCTGTGTTTCCAAATGGCCATCGCCCAATAACAATCCGATCAACACTTCTCTCTGTTTATCAGAGAGTTTGAGGCCTTGTTTATATGCCTCGATTATATTTGATCTCATTTGTTTATTAGGTGTCCTTGCGGACCTTGTAGTCGCCTACAAGTTCAGACTATATCATGTCGCCAATGGCGACTCGGCGTGTAGTCGTTGAGGGGTCATTCCATTCAAATTTTTGGAGTCAAGATTACTTGACATAAATAAATCATCATGCTACAATCTACTCGGAGGTGTATTATGCCTTTTACAGATCCGTTTCCAAAGATGAGCGACAAGTGGGTCACAAGGATGAATGTGATTGCTGTCATCATCGGAATCGTCGCTATCGGAGCAATAATCTACGCCGGAACGCATTAAGCGAGTTCCGTATGTCGGTCGAGGTTTCCTCGACCGATTTTATTTTTCCAAAAATTTGAACGGAAGACTTCCCTGCTGGTTAACTGCGCTACACAATTTTCACCCTTTCGACAAAGGTATGTGCAGATACTACATTCATTGAAGAAACAGTAGTTCCAGCATATAGCCGAATTTGCGTCTGATATTGCTATCAGACCGCCCCACGTGGTCGTAATGTAACCACCTTAAGGCAAGTGCCCCACTTAAACTGCCCGCCAGGCACTGTCTTAGTTATGCCCTCACAATACGCGAATAGTTTAATGGGACGCAAAAACTTCCACTATTTTTTGATGGAAACTTTTCTGCATCCCTCGTTCACATACTAAGAGGGCATAACTAGTTAGAACTATAGATCTTAAAGATGGGTATTTCACTGGCGGATCCATGCCATCCGAGAACGACACTTCAAATCCTCCCCACTATGCTACGCATTAAAACCCATAGACCAATACCAAGCTGCAGTAAAGCTCCCGGGGTCTTTCCGTCTTGGTGCGGGTAGTCGGCATCTTTACCGACATTGCATTTTCACCGGGCTATTGGCTGAGACAGTCCCTCAGTCGTTGCGCTATTCATGCGCGTGGGAACTTACCCCACAAGGAATTTCGCTTAGATTTGTTATAACCATAATGGTTATGGCATTTGCCCTGCATGTCGCCATGCAGCTCGGACTATATCTTCCCGTTGCGTTCGTTCAACGCTAGGGTCTAACGTATAGTCTCTGAGGATTCTTGAAAACTTTTTTCAAGTCTTTCCTGCTGATTGTCCGCGTCACTCTGAAGATTTTTACAATTATATGATATATCATAGTATCATATAATTTGTACTTAGAGATACTTGCGGAGTTTCCAGCATACAGTTAGATTTTATAAAAGCAGTGATTTCCTACTTTTAGACAGTTCATTCTTTTTATTACTCCGATTTAAATCGGAGAGCCTCATAGTCGCCTATGAGATCGGACCATATCTTACAATGAGAGGTTGGATGTTAGAGATTAGACGTTAGAATTTTCTAACTTCTAATTTCTTATTTCTAACTTCTACTGTTCTGACGTATGGCCTCTGAGGACTTCCGCTCAAATTTTATTTTAATGACATCCTTGAAAGAGGCAAGTTACACTTGCCATTACGAAGTTTTGGGATTTCTTTTATCAAACTCTCTTTTAATTTTTCGTGCTAATTTTTCTCTATCCTTTTCATACAATTTTCTAAATTCAGGATCCTCTAGCTTTTTATCCAAATATCTCTCGAAGCTGTTCCTTATATCTTTAACTTCGGCCATCTTTTTCTCCTTTTTGAAGGAATATCTCCTTCAAGGATGTCACTAATTTTGAGCGGGTTGCCTGCTGATTGTCCGCCTTCGCGTAGCTTTAACGGATAATATCCGCTTCTGCTTCGCGAAACACTTCAAGGATTTTCAGTATGATATATCATAATATCATACTACCCGAGGATACTTGCGGAGTTTCCAGCAAATAGTCCCGACGCCTTATTAAATCATAAGGGTCGGGATCCTCGATTTTGTAGTCAAATTTCATTTGAACAAAATCGGGATCAGATTTTATTTCATCTAGCGAGGATCGCGTGGGCGAATAATCTCGCACACGACGTCCGAACGAAGATGAAATATAGGTAACACCCCGCGGCCTTGCCGCGGAAACCTATATAACTACAACTGTCAATTTTATAGTTACTGCCGTCGTTCACCGGCGCTTCGGGCGTCAGCATGCTCCGCTTACGCTCCACAGCTTCCTCCTACTAATTACAAATTAAACACAAATATACGAATCTACAAATCAGAATTTAATTTGTAAATTTGTATATTCGTAAAAATTAGTAATTCGTAGTAAGAAGGTTGCGAAGCAAAAGCGAAGCACACCTTCACCGTTAACGTTCCGGCACCGGACAAGCGTCACCCCGTATACATCGCCTTTCGGCTTAGCACGGAGTTGTGTTTTTGATAAACAGTCGCCAAG
>JACPNL010000018.1 GCA_016185505.1 Candidatus Yanofskyibacteriota bacterium | reverse complement strand
CTATTGCCAATCGTCATCTAAAACCTAAGCAACCGGTCGCACGCCGCCATAGCTTTGGCGACGGAGCGCGGAGGGAGCATGATTTTATGTTATTTAACGAATCGATAAATGTGATTGATCGCCCCTAGTTACATACCCCAGGGAGAACTTGCGCAGGCATTTCGGCTTGGTTCTTCGAAATGCCGAGCATGTAGATAGTCGGCGATCGCAGGAAGCGCTGAACTATCGGTCGAGTCGGGGGTATGTGGCTGGGGAGCGAGATTGCAAAAGATGAGATACATCGGTAACACTTCTGATGTATCTCTTTTTTATGCAAAAAATCAGTAAAAATGATCTTCTAATATTTAAAAAACTGGGTATTGAGCGATATATTGGGAGCATGAATATACAATATGTCTTGCCGGAGATTCCAATCGTGCCGGAACTCTCCAAGCAAGCCAAGCAACGACTGAAATGGATGGACTACTACCATCAAGGCTACACTGTCGCTCAAACATGCCGTTACTTCGGCATTGTTCCCAAAACCTTCCACAAATGGCGAAACCGTTACAATCCCTACAACCTCGTTACCTTAGAGGATCTTCCCAAGTGTCCTAAACAGACTAGGTGTTGGGAAATTACCCGAGAAGAAGAACGACGCATTCTTGCTCTCCGTACCCGCTACATCAGATATGGCAAGATGAAGCTCCAAGTCATCTACCAAACAATCTACAGTGAGCGTATCTCCTCATGGAAAATTCAGAGAGTCATTGAGAAGCATGGCCTCTACTTCCATCCCAAGAAAAACAAGCTTACCCAAGCCAAACGAGCCAGATCAGGCCTCAAGAAACGTATTACTGAATTAAAAAAGGAACCCCGCTCCGGATTCCTGATTGCTGTCGATACAATCTGTCTGAATGTATATGGGCAAAGGAGATATATCCTGACCGGTATTGATGTCTACGGCAAGATTGCCTTTGCCAGAATGTATCCTGGTCATGGCTCGGTGTATGCCGCTGACTTCTTGAAACGAATATATTACCTCCTCGATGGCAAGATTGAGAACATTCAGACCGACAATGGCTCAGAGTTTGCCAAGTATTTTGTCAGAGCGATATCTGATTTGAAATTAACCCATTATCACTCACGGGTGAGAACTCCGAAAGACAACCCCTGCGATGAACGATTCAACCGGACGCTACAGGATGAATTTATCGCTTTTGGCCATCTGACCAATGACTGTGCTATATTTAACCGAGAGCTTACCGAATGGTTGATTGAATACAACTTCCACAGACCCCATCAGACCTTACAATACCTTACCCCTATTCAATTCGAAACTAACTACTCAAAAGTGTTACCGATGTACCCTTCCAGCACACAAATTAGATACAGCCCAAAGAGTACTCAATGGGCGGTGGAGTAGATGGCATATTGCACATAATGGCAGAACGCGAACGGCAACCGGCACATGCCCTATCTGAACTGGGATGGCAACCGCTGGGTCTTGAACTTCAACTGGCTCGAGAATGACTTCAACTCCAACGATCGTCTCGTGCGTCCTCGCAACTCGCTTATTTCCACCCCCTCTTTTTATAAGAGGGTTTGGTTTTTTAAATTAATCGTTTTTACCCAACCGCCCAACATTTTGCCCACTTCGGCTAAATGATTAAAAAGATGAATATATTTTTTATTATCAATGCCGCCTATTTCCCACAGTATTTGCAAGAAAAATTTTAATGTATCAAATTTTGAGGAAGCTTTTACTAAATACGGTTGCTTTCGCCTGAAATTAATGTATTGTGCTTCGTATAGAATTTCTATTATTTCAACGAAAAAAGAGTCAATCTTAAATCCTAATGTATAACGATGGTCTTTTGAGAATCTAGGCAAATACTCATGCCAAACTTTGTAAACCACAATCAACCTTTGGATAATCGGCAAAGTAGTGCTGGGGGGGGGTGTAAAAGGATTGTTTTTAATCATAATTTT
>JACPNL010000017.1 GCA_016185505.1 Candidatus Yanofskyibacteriota bacterium | reverse complement strand
GCGCCGAATAGGTTATATAAACATCTTTTTTGGCTCGCGTCAGAGCCATGTAAAACAACCGCCGTTCGTCTTCGTTGGGGTCGGTTTCGCCAGGTGAGCTTATCAGTCCGGCTAAACCAAGAATATCTCGCTTTCTTTTGTTGCCCCAATGGCCGTTGTAAGCGCCGGTTATAAAGACCGTCTCAAATTCTAAGCCCTTGGCGCGGTGTGCCGTCATCAATCGCACCGAATCACCCAGGGCCGTCATTTTGGTCGCCAAAGGCAGGCGATGTTCTTTTAGCATTTCAAGATACTCAAGGTAATCGGCCAAAGAGTAATCATGATTTTCTCGGACTGATTTTTTTATTTCGTTAAATAATTTGTTGAGCCGTCTGGCGCGATCAGAATAATTGGGCTGGCTCAGTATATTTTTTAAAAAACCCGATTCTTTGATAACCGCTTCAAAAAAATTTGGAAAAGGCAAGTTAAAGCTTAATTTTTTCCAATAGCCGATTTTTTGTATCACACTTAAAACGGCCGTACTTTTTGTTTTTGATTCCAGCCATTTATATATTTCTAGCGGGTCCAAACCAAGAAAATCCAAGTGCAGAGCCGGCGCCAACCGCTCTGTTTTTGGAAAATCAGAAACGGCCTTCATTAGCAGGTTTAACTTTTTAATGTCTATGTCTTCTAAAATGTTTTCGTCCGATTCCACCGCGTGGTTGATGCCTTGCCGTTCCAGAATATCGGCCAAAGGCGGGGCATCTTTATTTTCGCGATAAATTACGGCGATCTCGCGGGCCGGAATTTTTTGGGCGGTCAGTTCTTTTATTTTTTCGGCGATAAACAGGTATTCGGCGTCCGCTGAATCCAGCGAGGCGATTTTTATTTTGCGGCCGGCCGGTTTTTGGATTGATCTAAGGGCTGTTGAAGCCAGCGCCGCCGTATTTTTTTCTATTAAGCTCTGCGAGGCATCCAGTATTTTTTGGCTGGAGCGGTAGTTGCTTTTTAATTCTATAAGTTTTACCGCGGGGTATTTTTTTTTAAAATAAAGAAAGTTTTCTAACGAGGCGCCCTGAAAGCGGAAGATGGCCTGTTTGTCGTCGCCCACCACGAATAAATTGGGGGAATTGTCGTAACCGGCCAAAAATTCCAAAGTTTTATTTTGAGCGCCGTTGGTGTCTTGATGTTCGTCCACCAAGATATATTGGTATTTTTCCTGAAGGTCTAAAAGAAAGTTTTTGTTTTTTTTCAAGGCCGTCAGGGTCTCTAATATCATGTCGTCAAAATCATAAAGTTTTTGCCTGGCCAATTCGGACTGGTATTTTTGGTAAACCAGCGCCAGTTCTTTTTGCCGCGTGGCGGTTTTTCCTGCCGCGGTTGAAGCGATGTTTTTTTTAAAATAATCCGGACTCCAACCCTCGTTTTTTAATTTTTTAAGGGCGTTTAAGATTTCGGAAACATAGTAAAATTTATCGCCGAAGGGTTTTAAATGACGAAGTCGGGTTGCTTCTATAATTTTTCTTATTAGCGCAATCTGGCCGGCCGGGCCAATGTTTTCGGACCCGATTATTTTAGGAAAATTTTCGGGTGATTCCCGAATAAGGCGATGGCAAAAACCGTGAAAGGTGCAAATATCGGCATAATAGCCGGCTGGCCCTATCAAACCAATAAGCCGTTTTCGCATGTTGGCGGCGGCCGATTCGGTAAAAGTCAACGCCAAGATATTTTCGGG